>DASYAA010000174.1:0-5901 GCA_036501565.1 Verrucomicrobiia bacterium | reverse complement strand
CTACTATGTGCTGACCTCGACGAATCTGGCCACGCCGCTGACAAACTGGATGGTCTTGTCCACCAATCAGTTCGATGCCAGCGGAAATTTCTCCACTACCAATCCCATCAGCACAGCCATGCCGCAGTTATTTTATATTATTGAATCGTATTAATTGGCGGTTTTGCATGAAGAACACATCCAAAGACTAAAGACCATGAATAAATTACTTCTGACAATTGCATTTATCATCGGCTCCGTGTCGTTTGCCAACGCCGGAACTTATGAGGTTTCGCCATCAGCCAAAGAATCCATCGAATGGTGCGACATCTGGATTTCGCACGCCAACGAAACCAATCTGCCGCGAGTTCTTTTGATCGGGGACTCCATCACCCGCGCCTATTATCCTGAAGTTGAAACAAAATTAGCAGGCAAAGCGTACGTCGGCAGACTTTCCAGTTCGGCCTTCATTTCCGACCCGGTCCTGCTAAAACAAATTGAAATGGTGCTCAGTGAATATAAGTTTGATGTCATCCATTTCAACAACGGAATGCACGGCTGGCAGCACGGCGAAAAAGAATACGAACAAGCTTTTCCAAAATTTCTAAAGACCATCCAGAAATATGCGCCGAATGCAAAATTGATTTGGGCGAACACGCCGCCGCTGAAAGTTTCGCCGACGTTTCCGGCAAGCGATCAGGCCACTGACGAGCGGATCGCCGCGCGAAACGCCATCGCGTTAAAATTTGTGCAAGCACAAGGAATTCCGGTGGACGATTTGAACACGCCCATGCGCGGACATCCTGAATTTCACAGCGACAATGTCCATTTCAACGATCACGGAATGGAATTGCAAGCCGGCCAGGTTGCCGGCGAAGTTGAAAAATTACTGGCTCATTAAAATAGCGTTTAAGGTAAAAGCAGAATTGTCAACTTTTTGGGTCCATGCGCGCCTAGAACGAGAATGCGCTCAATGTCGCCAGTCCGACTTGGGCCGGTGATGAAAGAAAGAAAACTTGGGAAATTATTTTTGAATTTTTCCTGCGCTTGCTGTAGAGCGACAGTCAAATCTGTAACCATCTGATTTCGCCGCGCGAGCACGATGTGATGCGGCGGCAAAACGGACAACGCGCGTCCGCCCGCGCTAATAGCCGAAACCAAAACGCTGCCGGTTTGCGCGATGAGCGATTCACATTCGGTCAATCCGGCGTCGCAACTTTCCAAATCATTCACGGCATAACCGTTTTCAGTTTGCACTTTCGTCGAATCCAGTTCCTGCGCGACAGCGTCCGTTAATTCGCCACGATGTAGGCCGATCTTTTTCCAGCCGTTGTTCGCCGCGAGCGTTTTCACAAATTGAACGGCTTCGTTCAAATCCGCGCAAACGCGAAATCCTGTTTTCAAATTTTCTGAGTTTTTTTGGAACAATTCGATTTGTGCTTCCAAAGTTTCGCCAACCGGCGGCAGCCATTGTTGAAATGAATTTGCCGGTGGCGAAATGGGCGTTCTAATTTGTACTTTGTCCTGAAACGTAGGATGCGGCGCAGAAATTTTCAACGCTTCACGAATCCGACTTAAAATAATTTCGCGATTTGTCATGGCGTTTTCCTTTCACGCCACAATTCATAGAAATTTTTTTTCGCCGTTTGCGGAAACGACCGGGTTTTTGTCCACGGCCGTAGCGGATCAAAAATTGTTCCTTGAACCAAACGTTGCAGCGGCTGAGCAATGCGGGCACATCGAGTTGCGAACCGATAAAATTTTGGCCGCTGCATCACAAACGAAAAGCCCCGCCACAAAATTTTTTCTGAAAAAGAAGTTTCCGCGCGCGCGGCATTGCGGCGGTTATGCAACAAGTGATGGTGCAAATTGATTTTCACTGGACAGGTTTCCGTGCAGGCGCCGCAAAGTGATGACGCCTGCGACAAATGTTTCCAATCGTGCAGCCCGCGCAAATGCGGCGTGATGACCGAACCGATCGGACCTTGATACGTCGTACCGTAACTGTATCCGCCGACGTTTTTGAAAATTGGGCAGACGTTCAAGCACGCGCCGCAGCGGATGCAATGAAGAGCATCGCGCTGCTCGGCATCCGCCAGCAGTTCTGTGCGGCGATTGTCCAATAGCACGACATGAAATTCCTGTGGGCCATCTGGTTCGCCCGGCTGTCGCGGCCCGCCATAAAGCGTGTTGTAACAAGTGAGCGATTGTCCCGCGCCCGTGGTCGCCAGCATCGGCAAAAACAGTGCAAGGTCGGAAAGTTTCGGCAGAATTTTTTCGATGCCGACAATCGCGACGTGAATTTTTGGCAGTGAAGTCGTCAGCCGCGCGTTGCCTTCATTTTCCGTGATGGAAATCATCCCGGTTTCGGCGATGGCAAAATTTGCGCCGCTGACTCCCATGTCGGCTTCGCAAAATTTTTTCCGCATCGCGCGCCGCGCAATCATCGTCAAATCTTCGGGATTGTCCGTTGGCGCGGAATTTAATTTTTCATGAAACAAATCGCTGATTTGTCCTCGCGTCAGGTGCATTGCGGGAAAAACCAGATGATACGGCGGCTCGCGGCGAAGCTGCACGATGTATTCGCCCAAATCGGATTCGACAACTTCAAAGCCTTCGTGTTCCAGCGTTTCATTCAAATGAATTTCTTCCGCCGTCATGCTTTTGGATTTGATGATGGAACGAACTTTGTTTTGCCGCGCGACGCCGATGATGTAATCGCGCGCGTCCTTTGCGCTTGGCGCCCAAAAAACTTTTGTTCCGCGCGCTTCGAGTTTGGAAACAAATTCCTCCAAATAACGGTCGAGATGATTGACGGCCTCCCATTTAATTTCGGCAGCGGCGTCACGCGCGCCTGACCAACTTTGAAAACGATTTTTATTTTCGTCGCGTTTGACGTAATAACCGGCGAGCGCTTTTTGAATCAAATCGCGATGGCGTAAATCCGTCGTGTAGCGCCGCGCGGATTCGGAAAACTCTTTTGCTTGAGTTGTCATGTTTGCGCCAGCACGTCAGCGAGGTGAAAAGTTTTCACCGGCTTGCCTTGTTTGTCCAAAATGCCGCGAATTTGCATCAGGCAACTGGAATCGTTGGAAATCACAAAATCCACGCCAGTCTCGGCGATGGACGCGCATTTGACTTCGCCCATCGCGGTGGAAATCATCGGAAATTTCAACGCGAATGTGCCGCCAAAACCGCAGCACGTTTCAGCTTCTTTCATTTCCACCAATTCCAAGCCGCGAACGTGTTCAAGCAATTGGCGCGGCGGTTTTTTCAAATTCAATTCGCGCAAACCGTGGCAACCGTCGTGAAATGTCGCGCGTCCGGGAAATTTTGCGCCGACATCCGACACGCCGAGTTTGTTGACAAGAAAATCCGAGAACTCAAAAGTTTTTGCCGCGAGCGTTTTGGCTTCGGCTTCGCGCGGATGGCCGTGAAATAATTCAGGATAAAAAATTTTCACCATCGCGCCGCACGAACCGGACGAAATGACAACGATTTCCGAGTTGCGAAAAACGCTCATCTGCCGTTCAGCCACCACGCGCGCTTCGTCCCAATAACCGGAATTGAACGGCGGCTGGCCGCAGCAAGTTTGCGCTTCGGGAAAATCCACTGCATGGCCGAGCCGCTCCAGAATTTTCACGATGCTCATTCCAGTTTGCGGATAAAATTGATCCACGAAGCACGGAATGAACAACGAGATTTTCACGGAGGGAGAAAAATTTTCAGATTAAATTTTCAACCGTAAAGCGGGCCGAAATTCGCGCACGCGCGAAAATCCGCGCCTTCGCGGTCGGCGGTTCCAAAAGCGTTCCACGCGCTTGGGCGGAAAATGTTTTCTTCACCCACATTGTGCATATAAACCGGAATGCGCAGCATCGCCGCGAGGCTGATGAGTTCCGCGCCGACGTGACCGCAACTCATCGAGCAATGATTCGCGCCCCAATTGTTCATCACGGAATAAACATCGCGGAACGCGCCGCTGCCGTTCGAGCGCGGAACAAACCACGTCGTCGGCCAGGTTGGGTTCGTTCGTTCGTCCAAAGTTGCGTGAATTTTTTCCGGCAATTCAATCGTTTCGCCTTCGGCGATTTGCAGCGCGGGGCCAAGTCCTTTGACCAGATTCAAACGGCAAATTGTCACCGGCATTCCGCCGCGCGTGCGAAAGCGCGTTGACCAGCCGCCGCCCGGAAAATATTCCGTGATGGACGGATGCCACGTCGTCGCCGCAAGACATTTTTTGATTTCCGCCGCGCTGATTTCCCAAAACGGTTTCATCCCGGGTTTGCCGGAAATAGTTTGTTCGCCAGTTCCGTCCAAAGCCGCCGGACCGGAATTGATGAGATGTAAAAATCCATTTGCCGCCGCGCCAATCAATTTGTGGCCAGTCACTCGCTTGACCGCCGCCGGACTCCAATACGTCCGCACGTCGGCAAAAACTTGCGCAGTGTTCGTGAGCAAGTAACCAAACAACATACACGCGCCGTTGAGCGAATCATTTTCTGTGGCTACGATGTGTGGCGTGCGCGCGCCGTTCCAGTCGAACGACGTGTTGAGAATCGCTTCCATGAAATCGCCATTCGGAAAATGATCCGTCCATTGACGCTGACCTTGAAAGCCGGATGCGATTGCGTTATGACCAAGCGCTTCTTCGCCGAAACCTTTTTTCGTCAACGCCGGATTTCCGAGCATCAAATCGCGCGCGACGAGCGACATTTTCACGGAGATTTTCCATTCGCGATCCAGTTGCGCGCGTGAACGAATCGTTTTTGGAGAATTGTAATCCTTGCCTTCCTTGCAATTGATTTTCACCCAAGCAAGCGCTCTTTCGTATTCGGCCTTGTCAAAAATTTCGCGCTCGATGCGCCGGACAAATTCGCTCATGTCCACGGACTCGACTCTCATGCCGAGATAATTTTCAAAAAATTCCGGGCTGACAATTGAGCCGGCGATACCCATCGAAGTGCCGCCCATCGCCAGATACGATTTGCCGCGCATGATGGCGACACTCAATCCAGCGCGACAAAAGCGAAGAATTTTTTCCTGCACATCATCAGGAATGGTTTTGTCGCCGCCGTCCTGAACATTGCGACCATAAATGCCAAACGCGGGCAAACCTTTTTGCGCGTGACCGGCCAAGACTGCGGCGAGATAAACCGCGCCCGGACGTTCCGTGCCGTTGAAACCCCAAACCGCTTTCGGAATTGTCGCGTCCATGTCCATCGTTTCGCTGCCGTAACACCAGCAGGGCGTGACGGTGAGTGACAGCCCGACGCGCTCGCGCGCAAATTTTTCCGCACACGCGGCGGCTTCGGTCACGCCGCCGATGCACGTGTCGGCGGTGACGCACTCAACAGATTTGCCGTTTGGATAACGCAATTTTTCGCCGATGAGTTTGGCGACGGACTTGGCGAGGTTCATCGTTTGCGATTCCAGCGATTCGCGCACGCCGCCGAGCCGCCCGTCAATGGCAGGACGGATTCCTATTTTTGGAAGTTTTTTGAACAATGGATTTTCCATAATTAAATCAATTGATTTATTCTAACTTGCCGATGGCGCGGCGGCGATAATGTTCGTCAGGCCGATTTTCAATTCGATCCGAAAGTTTTTCATCAAGAAACTGCGGTTCGCCGACAGCGTAATTGCCGAGCAAAATTTTCGCCCATTTGTCGAGCATGAGCATCGCATTGAGCACGTCGCGTTCGGTTTGCCCCAAAATCACCGGACCATGATTAACCATTAAAATAACCTTCGGCGCGGAACCGTGTTCGTTCATGAAATGCCGGAGTGATTTGCGCAACTCAACTGCCAATCGAATTCCCGGATCAACATACGGCACTTCCGCCATGCGCCGACCGCAAACGACAATCGCGTCGGGAAAAATGTGATGATGAAACGGTTTTGCGCCGAGTTTGCTGCACA
>DASYAA010000173.1:0-18447 GCA_036501565.1 Verrucomicrobiia bacterium | reverse complement strand
TTTGAGATTTGAGATTTGAAGAGAAGCAAATTCTTCAACATGCAAAAATTTCAACGAGGAACGCGAAACAATTGATTCTTTTTCGTGAACGGACAATTCAGCATCCGTAATTACCATGTCAATTCCGCCATCGTTCAAAATATAATTTACTTCGGCAGGCTTGAGAAAATTGTTGATCGGAACGACGACTGCGCCTGTCTGTAAAATTCCAAAAACGCTCACGGCAAATTCCGGGCAATTTTTCAACCAAATGCCGACGCGGTCGCCGGGCTTGACGCCAAAATGATTTTGCAGATACGCGGCGATTTTTTGTGATTGCCCAAAAAGTTCGGCGTAGGAAATTTCCCGTTCGCCGTAAAAGATGGCGGTTTTCTGCGCGTGCTTTTGCGCGCAGTCTGAAAAGGCAATGGCGAGATTCATAAAAAAATTTAACCACCAAGACACCAAGACACCAAGAAATTTCTAAACTTTGTGCGTTGGCGTCTTTGTGGTAAAAAATTGCCCCGTGATTGACACCGATGAAAAGCTCGCCGTGTTTTTACCGCATCTGCGCGCCGCAAAATGGCTCGCGCTCGACACTGAAGCGGACAGTTTGCACGCATATCCAGAAAAAGTCTGCCTGATTCAAATCAGCATTGCCGGCACGGACAAACTTGTTGACCCGCTTGCCAAAATAAATCTCGATCCGCTTTTTGAAGTGTTCAATGCGCACGAACTTATTTTTCACGCGGCAGATTATGATTTGCGCCTGCTGGAAAAACATCATCAATTCACGCCGTCCGCGATTTTCGACACGATGCTCGCGGCGCGGCTGCTCGGCGAACGGCAGTTCGGTTTGAGTTCGCTTGTGGAAAAATTTCTCGGCGTGAAGCTGGACAAAGGTTCACAGAAAGCCGATTGGGCGCGCCGTCCGCTAACGGAAAAAATGGAGATTTACGCGCGCAACGACACGCATTATCTGAAACCACTCGCGGAAAAATTGAAGCACGAACTTCAAAATAAAAACCGGCTCGCGTGGCATCAGGAATACTGCGCACGACTCATCCAGGATTGCACGCGCCCGCAAACTGTGAACGCCGATTCGGTTTGGCGCGTGAAAGGCAGTTCAATTTTGAGCCGTCCTGCGCTCGCCGTTTTGCGCGAACTCTGGCAATGGCGCGAAAAGGAAGCAATCGCCTATTGTCGTCCGCCTTTTTTTATTTTGAGCCACGAACGAACGGTGGACATCGCCGCTGATGCCGCCGCGCGACAACCGTTTGACGACCTCCTGCCACCAAAAATGTCTCCCCGACGCCGTGAAACGTTGCTGGAAGCCGTCAGAGCAGGACTCGAAATTCCGTACGACCGCCAGCCGGAAATCATCCGGCAAAAATTTCATCGGCCAAGCGAAACTGAATTTCGCCGCTTTCGGGAATTGGAAAAAATCCGCGACGCACACGCGCACAAGCTTGGCATTGACCCGACGCTCATCGCCAGCAAAGCAACCATCGGCGCGCTTGCCGGAGATTGGAACAGACACGCGCCGGAATTGATGAACTGGCAGCGCGAGTTGCTGAAATAATAATTTCCGATTATCTCACTACTTCAAAAGCAAAACCTTTCAAGTATTCCGTTTCAGGAATCATCGGAATAATCGGATGGTCGGGCGACTGCGAATAAGTTGCCACACGGCGCAGGATTCTTCGCGTGTCGAACGCGGCAGAAAGTAGCGAGTCCTGAAACAATTCCGCGCTGACGTGATGCGAACAGCAAAATGTCGCCAGCGTGCCGCCAACTTTCAAAAGTTTCAATGCGCGCAAATGAATTTCCTTGTAGCCGCGCAACGCGTCTGGAACGGACGCGCGATTACGCGTGAACGATGGCGGATCGAGAATGATTAAATCAAATCGCGGAATCACTCGCTCGTGTGGCTTGACGGCGGTTGCGGTTTTCAACCAATCAAAAACGTTTGTCGTTTCAAACGAACATTTTTCCGCGAGACCATTTGCCGCCGCATTTCGTTTTGATGCTTCGATTGCATCGGCACTTTGGTCGAGAAAATGGGCGTGCGCCGCGCCCGCTCGCGCCGCGTGCAAACCAAATCCGCCTAGAAAACTGAAGCAATCCAAAACCTGCGCGCCTTTCGCGAATTGCGAAACTGCTTGATAATTTGCCTGTTGATCGAGATACATTCCGGTTTTGTGGCCGCCGATTAAATCCGTTTCAAATTCCAAGCCATTCAAATTCACTGAAATTGGACCGCTCAATTCGCCAAATAAAATTCCATTTGATTCAGGCAAGCCTTCAAAATTGCGCGAGCCGATGTCGCTGCGTTCAAGAATCGCGCGGGGCGAAAAGATTTTTTGCAACGCGGCGACGATTTGCGATTTTCGTTTGTCCATGCCGAGCGAAGAAATTTGCAAAACCAAAACATCCTCGTATTTGTCCACGATGAGGCCGCTCAAGAAATCGCTCTCGGCATTGACGACGCGGAATGAAGTCGCATTTGGCAAATGTTTTTGGCGGACGGCGAGCGCGGCGCGAATTCGTTCCTCGAAAAACTTTTCGTCCACTTCGATTCGTTCCGGCGAAAGGACGCGGACGTGGATTTTTGATTTTGAATTGAAGAAGCCGGTGCCGAGAAATCGTTGGCGATGGTCTTTGACTTGAACAAGTTCGCCGTCGGCAATTTGTTGTGTGACGCGAAGAATTTCGCCGAAATAAATCCACGGATGGCCGGCGACGATGCGGTCGGCCTCGCCCGGTTTGAGAATGACAGTTGACAATGAGTCCATAGTTTGTAAACAGTTGGCCGAAGTCCGGCGAGCGAACATGAAATCAGAATTCAGCAGACAAAAAAAGAAAAGTTCTCAAAAAATCCATACATGATGTTGATGGGCAAAAAACTTTTCTAATAACAAAGTGAAACTAGATGGGCTGCAAACTCGTTAGGCAGCGAGTGCCAAGCACAGTGGCCTTTACCGTTAAAAAAATCACATTCCTGCCTTAATTGGAATCTGCATCAGTGGCATTTTCATTTTAATGATTTGCATCGAAATAACAATAGGGTCATTGGAGGCCGCAGCGGAACTAAAACAGAAACATGAAAATGCGATTCACAACTCTTCCCATTATCAAACAAACACAGTTTCTAATTCGCAATAAAAAAGGCAGTGGCAAGTTCCAAACCATTTGTTTTAACCATGCTGCCCAACAACTAGATACCTACAGTGGTTCAATTCAATTTCATTTGAAGATTGCATTTTTATTCGCCGAATTTTGCGGATGTGATATTGTCCGCGAACATTGAGCGCGGCATTTTCATTTATTTTTCTGGGCAGCGGCACTTCGCAAGGCGTGCCGGTCATCGGCAAGGATTATCCGCCGGAATTTCTGGCGAATCCGAAAAATCATCGCACACGGCCTTCGATTTACATTGCCACGGAAAAGGCAAAAATCGTCGTGGACACGACGCCGGAATTTCGCGTGCAATGCCTGCGCGAAAACATCCGCTGGCTCGACGCGGTGATTTTTACGCACGCGCACGCGGATCACGTCATGGGTCTGGACGATTGCCGCCGCTTTTGCGATCTGCGCGGCGGCGCGCTGCCGATTTACGCGAACGCGGAAACGATGGATTCGCTCAAGCGCGTTTTCATTTACGCCTTTGACGGTCGCCCGATTCCAAAGGGTTATTTTCATCCCGAACCGCACGTCATCAGCGGGCCGTTCGCGCTCGGCGATTTGACCATCACTCCCCTGCCCTTGCCGCATGGTTCGATGACGACGAACGGTTATCTGTTCGAGCAAAATGGAAAAAAACGGCTGGCGTATTTGAGCGATGCAAAGGAAATTCCGGCGGACGCGATGGAAAAGATTCGCGGCGTGGAAATCGCCGTTCTCGACGCACTCCGGCCAAAGCCGCACCCGACGCACATGAATCTGGACGAGGCGTTGACGGCAGCGCGGCGCATCAACGCGCCTCAAACTTTTTTCACACACCTCACGCACGATTACGATCACAACAAGGCGCAGGCGGAATTGCCAGCCGGCATCTGGTTCGCTTACGATGGATTAACAGTGACAAACAAAGACTGAATGAAAACCTCAATTTTATTTTTCCTACTTTTCGCGCGCATTGCATTTCAAAACTGTTCCGCCGCGGGCGAAACGCTTTTTGTTCCGTCAAATCCGCCGGAAATGCAGCGGTTGACAAATTTTCATTCGCGCGCTTATGAGACGGCAAAACTTTTCATGCACGGAGCGAACCTTGGTAATTATCTCGAAGCGCCGCCGGGAGCAAATTGGGGTGTTACCGTCTCGGCGGACGAATTCGCGCAGATGAAACGCGAGGGCTTCGATCATGTGCGTGTGCCAGTCGGCTGGCATCATTACGCCGGGCCGGCGCCGGATTTCACGCTGTCGCCGGAAATTTTTTCGCGGGTGGATTTTGTCGTCACAAACGCGCTGGCGAATCGTCTCGCGGTGATGATCAACATTCATCATTTCAACGAGCTTGACCAAAACCCGGCGGCGACGACGGATGAATTTCTCAAAATCTGGCGGCAAATCGCGGCGCATTACGAAAAATTTCCGCGGCAACTCGCGTTTGAATTGGACAACGAGCCGCACGAAAACGCGACGACGATGTTGATGAATCCAATTTATGCACAGGCCATCACGGAAATCCGCAGGACGAATCCGCAACGGACAATTTTCGTCGAGCCGGGCAAATGGGGCAGCATTGACGAATTGAAAAATCTCGTCCTGCCGCCGGACAACAATGTGATTGTATCAGTGCATTGTTACGATCCGTTTTATTTCACGCATCAGGGCGCGACGTGGACGGACGGGCAAACGCCGGTCACAGGCATCGTTTTTCCTGGTCCGCCGAAGACGCCGCTTGTGCCTGACCCGTCGCTAAAGTTAAGTGCAGCTATGCGGAAATGGATTGAACGTTACAACACGCTGCCGACGGAAGAAAATCCGAGCAGCCCGATTGCGTTTGAAGGAAAATTGAAACTGGCGCGGGCATGGTCGGATTATTATGGCCGTCCGATTCATCTGGGCGAGTTCGGCTGTTTCACGACCGCCGATCCAAAATCGCGCGCGAATTTTTACGCGGCATTCCGGCGCGCGTGTGACGAGGAAAAAATCGGCTGGTGCATCTGGGACTGGAGCGCCGGCTTTCGCTATTGGGACAAGGAAAACAACCGCCCCATGCCGGGAATGCGCGAGGCGTTGTTTGGAAAACAAAAATGAAATCCAGAATGATTTTCATCACAGCTTGAACCGGAAATTTTTGGAACGTTTCAGGCAATTGAAGGTCAAATAACCGGCGAATGAAAAACATTTTGGTTCGATTTGCGGTTTGTGCGCTGGCGTTCACGCCGATTTTGATTCGAGCGGGCGGCGACGAGGTTGTCGTAATTTACAACACGCGCGTGGCCGGTTCCGAAGACGTCGCGAAGCATTATGCCAAAGCCCGTCATGTGCCAAAAAAACAGATTTATGGTTTCTCGCTGACTTCCAGCGAAGAAATATCGCGCGACGAATTCCACGACTCGCTCCAGATGCCGCTGGCACGCCGACTCGAATACGACGGTCTCTGGAAATTTGGCCCGGTGAAAATTCCCGCGACCAACGGCCAGCCGGAACGCATTGAAGAACGTGTGGTTGCGTCCAAAATCCGCTACGCCGTTTTGTGCTATGGCATTCCGCTGAAAATTGCGCCTGATGCGGGCGTGAGTGAAATCGCCGCCGAAAAAATGCGCCCCGAACTACGGCGCAACGAAGCGGCTGTGGACTCCGAACTGGCTTGTTTGCCGCTGGTGAAAGTGGATTTTCCGCTTACCGGGCCTTTCCCGAACTGGCTTTACGGCGCGACGAATACCGCGTTGCTAAATCCGACGAACGGCATCCTGCTTGTCGCCCGGCTTGATGGACCAAGCGCCGACATTGCAAACGGGCTGGTGGACAAGGCGATGCAGGCCGAGCGCGACGGTTTGTGGGGACGCGCCTATTTTGACGCGCGCGGCTTGGGAAAAACCGACAGTTATTTTTTGGGCGACGAATGGATTCTCGGCGCGGCGGAAATTTCACGGCAACTCGGATTTGAAACAACGGTTGACGACAAGCCTGAAACTTTTCCCGCGAGTTTTCCCATGAGCCAGATCGCGCTTTACTGCGGCTGGTATGACGGGAATGTTTCCGGCCCGTTCACGCTGCCAAACGTCGAATTTATGCCCGGCGCGTTCGCGTATCATCTGCATTCCTTCAGCGCGGCGACCATTCGCAGCGAAACTCAAAACTGGGTCGGGCCGCTGCTCGCCAAAGGCGCGACCTGCACGATGGGTTGCGTGTATGAACCTTATCTTTCGGGCACGCCCAACGTGGCTGTTTTTGTCGCCCGCTGGATTGGACGCGGATTCACTTTTGGCGAAGCAGCGTGGGCGGCGCAACCTGTTCTTTCATGGCAGACAACCGTCGTCGGCGATCCGCTTTACCGTCCGTTCGGGAAATCGCCGGAACAATTGCACAAAGAACTTGTGCGCAGTCACAGCCCGCTCGTCGAATGGTCGGACTTGCGCGCCATTGACGTGGCGCTTGCGCGTGGCGCGACGCCGTTTCAAGCGATGAATTATCTGGAAAACACCAGCACCACCACCAATAGCGCCGTGCTCACGGAAAAACTTGCCGACCTTTGCGAAGCCGAAGGCAAACCATCTTCCGCCATCGAAAATTATCAGCGCGCGCTGAAATTAAACCCCTCGCCGGAACAGCGAATCCAAATCCGGCTGACGCTAGCCGAAAAACTTCTGGCGCAAGGTCGCAATGCCGATGCGATTGAATATTACAAAAACCTGCTCGCTGAATCGCCCGATTATCCCGGCAATAACTCCATTGAAGGAAAAATTGCCGCGCTGGAACAAAAACTGGCCGCGACAAATTCAGTCGCCAAACCCTGATTGCAATTCATGCCCATTTTTTTCGACACGCACGCGCATCTTGATTATCCCGATTACGCAAGCGATTTGCTGGAAGTTGTCGCGCGCGCGCAGGCCGCCGGAATTTCAAAAATCATTTCCATTGGCACGAGCCTCGACAGCAGCGAACGCGCGATCCGCCTCGCCGAAAAATTTCCGAATGTTTTCGCCGCCGTCGGCTGGCATCCAACTGAAGCGGAAAAAGCGCCGGACGATTTGCGCCCAGCTCTGCGCGAATTTGCTAAACATCCGAAAGTCGTCGCGATTGGCGAAACGGGTTTGGACTATCACCATTTGCCGGGCGAGAAACCAGAATTTACTAACGACGATGATTTGCGTTACAAAGAAAAACAGGCGGAAATTTTCCGGCAGCAAATGGAAGTTGCCGCTGAATTTAATTTGAATTGTGTGATTCACCAGCGCGCTGCATTTGACGACACCATCGCGCAAATGAAACCGTTCATCGGCAAAACATGCGGCATTTTTCATTGCTTTGGCGAAACGGTTGAGCGCATGAAACAAGTTTTTGAAATCGGCTCGCTCGTCAGCTTCACGGGCATTGTCACATTCAAGAACGCCCAAAACGTCCGCGATTGTGTCGCCGCCGCGCCGCTGGACAAATTCATGCTGGAAACCGATTGTCCGTATCTCGCGCCCGTGCCGTATCGTGGCAAACGCTGCGAACCGGCTTATGTCAAAGAAATTTCCGAAACTATCGCGCAGGTCAAACTTTGTTCTCTCGACGAATTAAGCGCGGCGACTTGCAAAACGGCGATGGAATTTTTTCCGAAATTAAGATGACTTTATCGCCGCGTTCGAGCGAACGAGTCCCAATACAATCGCGGTTGACGAATCCAAAGGCAACGTGTTCCATGTCGTGGGCAGTCAAGAGTAGTCAAATTTGAATCTGAAAATGTAAATTTTCATTTAGAAAGTTTTTTGGTGGATTCGATTTAGTTAAAATGAAAAAAATATATCTTTTAGCTTTGTTCGGCGGCGCAGTCCTTTTCTGCGGCTGCAATAAACAGGCAAAAATCAACAGCCAAAAGATTGATATTCTGCAACAGAAAATCGTTCAGCTCGAACAAAGCCAGTCCAAACAAATGGCGGAGATTCAATCGAAATTAACTTCGCTGGCGCCGATGTTGGACAAAATGAATGATACCTATTTTGAGAAAAACCACGAGGATGCGTATTTCTATCATACCAACACATTGTATTTGCTACTGACGATCGGCAAAAAGATTCAGGCGCAACTGCAGACATCTGACACCGAGCGTGAAGCGCAAAATTCGCTTGCGTATAATTATCATACCAACCAGTTGGCCGCGATTTATCTTTGCACCGCGCAAATCGAGGATGCACTGGCCAGTCAGGAAAGCCGGATTGAGGATAATGTGAATGCTCAAACCCGGCAGATGGGCGCAACGTTGAGTGATACATTGCAAAAACAAATTGCGTCCTATCAAGTTGAAATCGCGGCGCAAAAAGCCGCGATGGCTCAAATTCAACGTGACGTTGACATGATTAAAGCGCGGCTGGGAATTACCAATCAGCCTGCGGCCCGGCCTTGATTTTTTGTCGGGCACTACCATGCCCAATAAAATCCAAAGAATTTTTTTTGGATTGATTTGGCCGGAATTTGCGCGTGAAAAATTTGCGGCGTTGATCAGCAATCGGGTTTATATCAGTTTCTTCAACTTCGCATCTTCGCCCAATTTCCGAACTAATTCTTTCACTTTCTGCGCCTGTGATTTGTGCGCCAGCAAAACCGCGTCGTCCGTCTGCACCAAAATCGAATCGCGCAAACCGACGACCGCAATTGGCGTTTTATTTTTTGTTCTCGCGTCGAAAATGATGTTTCGCGCGGCGTCCACGTGAATGAAATCCGCCACGGCGCAATTGCCTTCCGCGTCAGGTTTCAAATGTCGCGCGAGCGCGTTCCACGCGCCGAGATCGTCCCATTCAAAATCACCGTCCGCGCAAATCACGTTCTGCGCCTTTTCCATCAACGCAAAATCCACGGAGATTTTTTTAATTGCCGGATATTCCTTCGCCAAAATTTTCGCGAGCTTCGCCGGTTTGTTCGCGACTTTGAACCAGCGCTGGCACGCGGCAAACATCTCCGGCTGATGTTTTTCGAGGCCGTTTGTAATCGTAACAAAACTCCAGACGAACATTCCGGCGTTCCAGCGATATTGCCCGCTGTTGACATAATCCAGCGCGCGCTGAAAATCCGGCTTCTCGACGAATCGTTCTGCCTTGAAAAAAGTCGTCTTGGTTTTTTTTGCGCCCGGCGGCGTCGGTAATTCCGTTCCAGTCTGAATGTAACCGTAACCCGTCGCCGCTTCGGTCGGCTTGATGCCGATGGTCACAATCGCTTGTCCTTGCGCGGCGACATCAAATGCGTCGCCTAAAATTTGCTGGAATTTTTTCGCGTCGGGAATCACGTGGTCGGCGGGCAAAACCGCCATGACGCCGGTTGTAGAGCGCGCGCCGACGAGCGCCGCGCCGAGCGTGACGGCGGCGCAAGTGTCGCGTCCCATCGGTTCGGCAATCAAATTGGCTTTCGGAATTTTCGGGAGTTGCCTTTTTACTTCCGGCAATTGCGCTTCGTTGGTGATGACGAAAATATTTTTTGCAGGAACAATTGGCAGCACACGCTCGACAGCTTCCTGCAAAAAGGATTTCTTGCCGAGCAACGCAAGCAGTTGCTTGGGCATTTTCTCGCGGCTCAACGGCCAGAACCGTTCGCCGCGCCCGCCCGCCATGATGATGACGAAACGGTTTTTAGTGTCGGGTTTGGTTTTCATTTGGAAATTTTCAGCAAAAATTCTCGCGGACGCAAAATCTCGATTCCGAACGGCTTTGTTAGAACCAGTAAATCCGGATCGTGAGTCACGATAAACTGTGCGTTTGCGGCAACGGCTGCGGCAAGAAAAATTTCATCGCTTGAATCCCGGCAAACTGGCGTCAACAAGTGAACCGGCTCAACTTTTCGAGCGGTTGCTTCCAAATAATCCAGCATCGGCCGGGGATCAATGCCGTATTGTTTTTCCCGTTTCAACGTGCTGCGCAGGTATTCAGAAAAGATTTCTGGACAGCCGGCAATGAAAAACCGTCGCCTCGTCAATGCGACAAGGCAACGGTGAGCATCCGTTTTCCAGAAAATTCCCGCCACGACAACGCTCGTGTCAAGAACGGCGGTGCTTTTTTCTGTCCTCATGGATGTCGCGCAGCAATTCCCGCTCGTCTTTCTTCGTGAATCGTTTCGTCGGTGGCCAGCCGGCTAACTTCATCACGCGAAGGATTTCCGGTTCCGTCGGTTCGGGAACCGGCGTGATGTAAAGTCCCTCGCCGATTTCGGTCACGCGCAGCGGCGAATTCGGCCTCAATCCTTTCCGTTCGCAAAAATCCTTCGGCAAAACGCATTGCCGCTTGCTCGTCAATGATATGGTCGTCGTCATGCCGTAAGAATTCCTTACGCGACCGCAAAAGTCAAATGGTTTGATGCGTCGCGCCCGCCAGCCATGATGATGACGAACCGGTTTTTGGAATCGGTTTGCGCTTTCATTTCGCCAATTCAACACGGACGAAATGACAAATGCAAAATTTGTTTTCTTCCAAAGAGAAATAAAACCTGTATTACTGGCCGCTGGCCGCTGATTGCGACGCTTGCGGAGGTTGCTGTGCATGAGTTGTTGGCCGGGGCGGAATTTTTCTCGCGCCCGGGGCAGTTGATTGCGAGGGATTGGCGGCCAAATATTCGGTAAGAGAAGGCAGGTTGATATAATCAATCGCATCAAGGATGCTTTGTTTTTCTTCGGGGTCTTGGGTTTGACCGGCAATTTGCTGCAATTGCGGCACCACGGAGCGGTCGTCAAATTGAATGGCCGCTTCGAGCGCGGCGGCGCGAATCTGCCTGTCGGGATTATTTTTAACTTCCGACAAAATGATGTCGCGGGATTCCGTATCGTTGTTCATGGCCAAAGCGTTCAGTTCCTTGATTCGCTGGCGGACATATTGCGCGTGCGCGGCGGCGGCGTTTGTGTCGGCGACGGGCGCTGTGGAAACCGCCTGCTGCAGGTTGGTGGCGGGAACAGCAACCGGGTTGGCCGGGACGGTGACGTGAGCAGTTACCGGGCTGTTTGAGACAACCGCCACAGGTGCAACATTGCCACGGTCCGCAGGCGAAACCACCGATGGCGGCCGCAGAGCCTTTGACATCAAGGCAACCAGCCCCAGCAAACCCACCGCCAGCAATAATATGGCAACGACAACTTTCGGTCTCATTTTAGAACGAAGCTAAAGATTTTTAAATGTTACAACAAAAGTTTTTAAATGCCACAAAAAAATGGTTCGATACGAGCCAATCTCGTATCGAACCAGCTTGAATTATATTTTAAGTGCCGATGTTGTTTCTACTAATCAAACGTGCCCCTACCTTTCGCCGTGCCTGTGACAACGGCTTCATTGCCGTTATACTCTCCATCGCCAACGCCGGAAAACTTGAATGATTCGGTATCCTTGTTGTCAGTGTATTTGTAATTCACGGTTGCTGACCCATCAATGTCAAAGTAGACGGTATCGTTGGCATTTTCATAATCAAAATAGGAGACTGTCACATAACCATACGTCTCATTTGAACCTTTATCTGAATAGGAGTAAATATAATTGTCATAGTCAAAATAGAGTTCGTAATCATCGGCATTTGTAGAATCACTGGCATCGGCCAAAACAACGCCATTGGTTTTGTCCAGCACGGTAAATGTTCCGGTAAAAAAATCACTAACGGCCAATTGCGCGCCTGAAGCGGTAATTGCGGCGGCGTTGCTGGGGAATTCCAGCGCAATCTGATTCAAGAGGTCTTTGGTAGTAAGCTTTATTTTCATGAGCTTGTAACTGTCTTCGGTAATATTGGTTTGCACCAAAGCAGTAAGCTTGACGGTAACGATGTTATAGTTCACCGGAGCGGCGGCGCGGGCACTCAATCCAAGCAGCCCCGCCACGGCAACGGCACTCAATAATTTGAATTTTTTCATAGCTGTTTTGTTCTCCTGTTTTATATTTTTATGGTTTTAATTTTGTTTTATGCTTTTCCGCCAGCTTTTACAAACGCAGACGACTATGACGTAAATCGCATAATTCAATTCGTGTGTCAACACCCTTTTTTTCAAAAAAATCCCTCTGAACGGGAATAATGAGAAGGGATTCGCATGACAGCGGATAAAAGCGCCGGAATCAAATTTTCACAGCATCGGCCAGCGATTTCACAAATTTGCCGACGCGCTTGACCAAATCTTTTGATTTGCCGTTTTCAGCGATTTGATTCACCACCGCGCTGCCGACGACGACGGCGTCCGCGTTTTGCGCGACGAGTTTGGCTTGTTCAGGATTGGAAACACCGAAGCCGACGGCCACCGGCAATTTCGTGTGCGCGCGGATTTTGGAAACCTGTTCGGCAAGATTCGCGGCGACTTTGCTTTGCATTCCCGTCACGCCTTCGCGCGAAATGTAATAGATGAATCCGCTGCCGCGCCGGACGATGAATTCCATGCGCTCTTCCGGCGTCGTCGGCGCAACGAGGTAAATGTGGCAGAGGCCAGCCTGCTTCATCAGCGCTTCGTAATTGTCCGATTCTTCCGGTGGCAAATCTAAAACGAGCAAACCGTCCACACCGGCTTTCGCCGCGTCGCGAATAAATTTTTCCATTCCGATGCGATGAATCAGGTTGAAGTAAATGTAGAGAACGACTGGAATTTGCGATTTTTTCCGAATCTCGGAAATGGTTTCCAAAAGTTTCGGCGGCGTGGTTTTGGACTCGAGACCGCGTTGCGCAGCGAGTTGATTGACCAAACCGTCGGCGAGCGGATCGCTGAACGGCACGCCGAGTTCCAAAATGTCCACGCCCGTTTTGTCGAAGGCCAAAGCCAGTTCGCGCGTGACTTTCAAATTTGGATCGCCCGCGCCGATATAGACGATGAAACCTTTTTTGCCGTCACGTTTCAGCGCGGCGAATTTTTCAACGATGCGATTCATGCTCGCGAAGAGTTTCCCGTTTGAGGATTGAAGTTTCAAGGAGATTTGACCGCACGACATTTTTTTCGCATGATTGCGGCATGGCAAGCAGCATTGGACAATTGTTCCGCATCACGACGTGGGGCGAATCGCACGGCGGCGGCGTTGGCGTGGTCGTGGACGGTTGCCCGCCGAAATTAAAATTGTCGGAAGCGGACATCCAGCCTGACCTAGACCGCCGACGTCCCGGCCAATCCAAAATCGTCACGCCGCGCAAGGAATCCGACACGGTGCAAATTTTGTCCGGCACGTTCGGCGGCAAAACGCTCGGCACGCCAATATGCATGTGGGTAAAAAACGAGGACGCGCGGCCTGAAGCGTATTCGGAAATGAAGACGAAATTCCGCCCGTCACACGCGGACTTCACTTACTTCGCGAAATACGGCATCCGAGCGTGGGCGGGCGGCGGACGCGCGAGCGCGCGCGAAACAGTTGGCCGTGTCGCCGCAGGCGCAATCGCAAAGAAAATTCTGCGCGAAAAATTCGGCGTGGAAACTCTGGCTTATGTCAAGCAAGTCCAGAAAATTTCTGCCGAAATAAATCCTGACAAGGTGAAATTTTCCGAAGTCGAATCAAACATCGTCCGCTGTCCTGACAAATCGGCGGCGGAGAAAATGATTCGCCTGATTGAAAAAATGCGGCGCGAAGGCAACACCGTCGGCGGAATCGTCGAAGGCATTGCGCGCGGCGTTCCTGCCGGTTGGGGCGAACCTGTTTTCGACAAGCTCGAAGCGGATTTGGCGAAGGCGATGTTGAGTTTACCTGCGTCAAAGGCGTTTGAAATCGGTTCCGGCTTTGGCGGCATTTTGCTGACGGGTCGCGAACACAACGATGCTTTTCGCGCGCGGAACAAAAAAGTTTTCACGACGACAAATCGTTCCGGCGGAATTCAAGGCGGCATTTCCAACGGCGAGACGATTTTTTTCCGCGTCGCGTTCAAGCCCGTTGCAACCGTCATGCACGAACAAAATACGGTGGATGAAAAATTCGAGAACACGACGCTCAAAGGCCGTGGCCGCCACGATCCATGCGTGCTGCCGCGCGCCGTGCCGATGGTGGAGGCGATGACGGCGCTCGTTTTGGTTGACCACGCGCTGCGGCAAAAGGCGCAATGCGGTTGATTTTTTCCCGCAGCCGTTGCATTTTTATCTAAACAAAAAACAACATGGCCGAAAAAAACATCAATGAAATTTCGCGCGAGGCGCGGCTGCTATACACGAAAGCCAACGAAGCGGCGCAGCGGGAAAATGTGGATTACGCAATCGCGCTGTTCAATCAAGTGCTGGAAAAAGAACCGGGCTTTTATGAATGCCGCAAGGCATTGCGCGCGGCGCAGTTCCGCAAGGCGGGCGCGGGCAAGGGCTTTTTCAAAAAAATGTTGAGCGGCGCGAGTTCTTCGCCGCAGGTCGCCAAGGCCAAACTGGCATTGAGCAAAAATCCCGCCGACGCCATGACCATCGCCGAGCAGATTTTGAACGGCGACCCGGAAAATTCCGCCGCGCACCGGATCATCGTGGACGCGGCGACGGCGCTGGAATTGCCGCACACGGCGGTTTTGTCCTACGAAACGCTTTCGAACAGTTCGCCGAAGGATAGAAATCTGGCGATTGCATTTGCGCAGGCGCTGGCGGCGGCAGGCGATGTCAGCGCGGGTGAAAACAATCGCGGCGAAAAAATCCTGATGGACCTTTTGCGCGACAACCCCAACGACGGCGAATTGTATCAGGCGTTGAAAAATTTGTCCGCGCGCAAGACGCTCGATGAAGGCGGCTATAACGCGCTGGAAGGCGGCAAAGGTTCTTTCCGCGATATTCTCAAAAATAAACAGGAAGCGGTTTCGTTGGAACAGGAAAAGCGCGTCGTCAAGACCGAGGACACCGCCGAGCGGCTTATCGGCGAATACGAAACGCGGCTGCAAACCGAGCCGAATAATTTGAAGCTCGTGCGCTCGCTCGCGGAACTTTACACGCAGAAAAAACAATTTGAAAAAGCGCTCGCGCTTTATGACCGCATCAAAAATTCCGAGATGGGCAACGACCCGTCGCTTGAACGCGCGATGGCGGAAACGATTGTGCGCCGGTTCGACTTTCAACTGGAGCAACTCGACGCTTCCGCGCCGGACCACGCCGAGCAGGCGGAAAAAATCCAAACCGAGAAATTAAATTTCCAACTGGCCGAATGCCAGAAGCGCGTGGAAAAATATCCGACGGATTTGATGATCCGGTTTGAAATGGGCGCGCTTTATTTTCAGGCGGGCAAATTCAGCGAAGCCATCCAGGAATTTCAAAAGGCGCGGAACAATCCGCACAAACGTCTCGCCGCGATGAATTATCTCGCGCAGTGCTACGCAAAAAGGAAGATGTTCGACCTCGCCGCACGGACGTTGCAGGACGCCATCAAGGAAAAGCCCGTGTTCGATGACGAAAAGAAAGACCTCACTTACAATCTCGGTTGCGTGTTCGAAAACATGGGCAAAAAAGAGGAAGCCATCGAGCAGTTCAAACTCATTTATGAAATGGACGCGAGCTATAAAGATGTCACCGCCAAGGTGGAAGCGTTTTACGCAGGGCAATAAATGGAAAATTTACAGCCTTTGTTGTAGCCTTCGCTAAAAGCAAATCATTCATTATCGTGTTCAAAATAATGTGCTGAAAACATCAACCAAACAATGAAAGGTATAAGGAACCTCAGTTGCATCGTTGCACTGGCTACACTTTTTGCCGGCTGCGTTACACAACATCAAATGACCACCCCTTTCGACGAATCGAAGTTTCAACCGTTCGTCGGAAAAGGCACAGCCACCATCACAGGCCAAGCATTTCTGAAGACTGTCGGCGGAGAGGTAAGATACGGTGCGGGCGATCCAGTGATACTCACGCCGGTTACGCCCTATACGACCGAGGCTATGTTAGCTGAACGTTCTCTTCAGTTACCACAGACCGACCCTCGATTACTGAAATACATCCACACCGTTACTGCGGATGGGAATGCCAATTTTGAGTTTCAGGATATTCCATCTGGAGATTACTACATTAAGTGTGCCATTGTTTGGGGAGCGCCAGACCAATATGGTATTATTGAACAGACTGGCGGGGTTGCCTGGGCAAAGACGCATGTTGGCAACGATGAAACCGTCAAGGTCGTAGTAACGTCGCAATGAATCCACGTTGCCTAACGCCCAGACAGGCTGCATTCTTTCATTCGTCGAACGAACGAAATCGCATTTGTCAGCCGGAAATTTTAACGCTGAACATTTCCGGGTTTATCGTGCCCTCAAAAACTTTCGTCACTGCGCCCGTCATGCGAATCGCATAATCGTCGCCGATCTCGATCTCAATGATGCCGCCGGGCATGTGAACGGAAATCTCATTGTCACACCGGCCAAGTTTGTGCGCCACCGCCGCCGCCGCGCTGCTGCTGCTGCCGCTGGCCAGCGTGTAACCCGCGCCACGCTCCCAGATTTCAATCTGGATGTTTTTCCGGTCGAGGATTTTCATGAGCTGCACGTTGGTGCGGTTGGGAAAACGCAGGTGCGTTTCTAGCGCGGGACCGATTTGCTTGGCCAGCTCGGCGCTGATGTTCGGCAGCGGAAGCACGCAATGCGGATTGCCTATTGTGGCACCGCAAAAATTAAATCGCTGGCCGCGCAAATAAATCGGCTCGTTGATGACTTCGCGGCGCGGGCCGGCCACGGGAATTTCGTCGCTCCAAAAACTGACCTTGCCCATTTCGACGCGCACGATTTTGCCGCGTTCCATGACCGTGGCCTGCACGAGACCGCCGCGCGTCTCGATGGCAAAATCGTCCTTGCGGACAAGTTTTCGATCCCATAGGTAACGCGAGAAAATCCGCAGGCCGTTCCCGCTTTTTTCCGCCTCGCTGCCGTCGGGATTGAAAATGCGGAGCGCGAACTTCGCTTTCTTCGAAGGCAGCGGGCCGAGCAGGATTCCATCCGAGCCGACGCCGAAATTTCTGTGGCAGATGATTTTTATTTGCTCCGGCGTCAGCAGCGACGGCAGATTTTTCGGGTCAATGACAATGTAGTCGTTGCCCAGCGCATGATATTTTGTGAACGCCCAAACCATGAACGAAAGGATACCGCTTTGCGTCCAAAGAGCAAAACGAGAATGTGCGCGGGATTAAAAAACTTTTCAACCGGCTGAAAAACTTGCAAAGTATGCGCGTGTTGACTGAAAGTGGAACAAAGGTTTTGCCGGCTCAATCGTCCGCGCAACTCCAATTTCAAACCGAATTTGCACGGGAATTGGAAGCCGCCATTTTGCGGTCGCAGAAATTTCTTCTCGGCGAACAAAAACCCGACGGCTACTGGAACGGCGAGTTGATGGTGGATTCCACGCTCGTTTCCGACACGATCATTTATCATCACTGGAACGGAAAAGTTGATCGCGAATGGCAGCGCAAGGCGGTCAACCACATTTTCTCGATGCAATTGCCCGACGGCGGCTGGAATATTTATTATGGCGGCCCGTCGGAGGTGAACGCGACCATCAAGGCGTATCTCGCGCTGAAACTTGCCGGAGTTTCCGTGACCGACCGGCGGATGTTGAAGGCGCGCGAAGCGGCGCTGCAATTCGGCGGCGTGCCGCGCATGAATACATTTTCAAAATTGTATCTCGCGCTCATCGGACTTTTTCCGTGGGAATACGTCCCGACAATTCCGTGCGAAGTGCTGCTGCTGGGCAAATGGTTTCACGTGAACTTTTGGGACATGAGCAACTGGTCGCGCTCAATGCTCGTGCCACTGGCCATCATCAATCATTTCAAACCGACGCGCCCGGTGAAGGTGAATCTCGACGAACTTTATCCCGCCGGAATCCATGAACGCGACCTCGCACTGGCGCCCGACCCGGAAAAAATTTCGCTGCGGAATTTTTTCCTGTGGCTGGACCGGCTGCACAAATTCGCCGAATGGTTCGCCGAGCACAAAATCCATCCGTTCCGAAAAATGGCGCTGAAAAAATGCGAGAACTGGATGCTCGAACGCTTTGAAGGCACGGATGGCCTCGCCGCGATTTTTCCGGCAATGCTCAATTCGCTCATCGCGTTGAAGGCTTTGGGTTATCCTGACGACCATCCGCAAGTCGTTCGCGCCGCGCATGAATTGAAAAAACTGGAGCACGAAGAAAAAGATTCCGTCCGCATCGAGCCTTGCTTTTCTCCGGTCTGGGACACGGCGATTGTCCTGATTTGTCTGCATGAATCCGGCATTTCCGAAAATGATCCGCGATTGAAAAAAGCCGCCGGGTGGCTGATCGAAAGGGAAATTCGTTTTCGCGGCGACTGGGTTCATAAAAACCCCGCGAAAATCGAGCCGAGCGGCTGGGTTTTTGAATTCAACAACGAATGGAATCCTGACGTGGACGACGCCGCGATGGTGCTGCTC
>DASYAA010000172.1:0-17184 GCA_036501565.1 Verrucomicrobiia bacterium | reverse complement strand
TCTGCGCCCTGCCCCATTTGGAAAAAGCCGCGACGGATTCAGAGCCGCTGATCGCCGAGCACGCGCGCCGGGCGATGGTTCAGGTCAAAAGCATCAAACTCGTTAAAATTGGCCGCGCCGTCGTCCGGTCTTTTCCATTGTTTGCTAAATACGAGAACTGAATCTTTCAATCAGGATTGAGAATTCCAAGTGATTTCAGTTTGGCCTTGATGTGTTCGTGGATGGCTGCCGCTTCGGGAAAATCTTTATCGGTCCAAAACCGCTTTTTCTTGTCATAAAAACCTATGTCGTTGAGAAAATAATTTCCATAGCTGCATGCGTCAACCAGCGTGTCATCTATGTCGCTCGTCTTGAAAGAGCCGTCGGGCTGGTAGGAATCGGCAAGACACCAGTCGAGCATCCGTGAAATTTCGGCGCGACACTGTTCCTTGGTGGCATCATCCAAAGTCGGCCAGGCTTGGCGAAAAATTATCACCGCGTCCCAATTCAAATGATTCTCATAATGGCCGTTCATGCGGATGCCGGCTGGAAAATTGACGCCGTCAAGTTGCAGAACGCGTTTCGTGATCAAGTCCAGATGCTCTACCTGACCCTGAAGGTCCGAGACCACGTGAAACGTCATGCCCACGTCGTCCATTTTCCAGATCCTGCCCCGACGATCCACCATCCACTGACCCCAGCAGCCGGTCACCGGATTCTGCCAGAGCTTCACAAATTCCAGCAAGGCGGCCTTGAGTCCGGGATCAAAGGCGTAAGGAGGATTTTTGGTCTCCAACAACAAGCGCGCCAGCGCCGAAAATGTTTCGTCTGTTTCTTCACGATTGAACATGCCCGTCTTGGTGAAATCATCGCGCAAATCCGCATCAAGCTGCGCCGTGAGTTTTTCCGGCGAATTGATCCGGTCCAAAAAAGACAGCGGATATTTTGGAATCTGGCCGTGCAATCCGTCCTCGACCATCTCGACTGAATAATAAAGCCGGAGATACCACACGTTGATTCCCATTGCCCAACTTCCATCCGAAGCTTGCTGTTCGGTCGCCTGCTTTTGCAGCTCCGGTTGTGTCAGGCTTTGGCGAAGATCTTCCATCCGCGCCTTGGTGGCGGCGATATCGTCCGTGAAATTCAGCCGCCAGCGGATTTCGCGGTAGATATGCGTCGAATACTCCATTTGTTCGCCAGTATTCTGATGCTTGTTGACCTCCTGCATCAACGATTTAAATTCAGGACCCAACTCCTTCAGCCGTTTGTCTCTCGCCACCCGAATTCCCGCGATGTCCCAATAAAATTCGGCATTCGCCAAAAAATGATGTCTCTCGCTCGGCGGAGTGAATATGTGCATTTGATGAATCTCGTATGCGATCACGGCCTGCTTCAGCCGCTCACGGCCAAGATAAGTGCCAAGCATCAAGACGAGAAAACTCAGAAACACCAAAGAGAGCACAATCGGCCAGCGCTTATATCGCATACAGTGGAGAAGTTCGCCCGAAAGATACGAATGATCGCATGATTACGCCAGCTTCTTCACAATCCGTTCGTCGAGAATTCCTTTACGCGCTCGGCCTGCTCGTTCCAATGCCATGTGTCCTCGAAGGCTTCAATTTGTACCAAGCTCTGAATGTCTTTTGTGTTTTGAATAAAACATTTTGTAGTCCTGATTAGAATTGAACGGCGGGACAATGACCTGAAAGCTGAACCCGAAAACGGCAGCCGGAGCGAGAAATCGTTCCGGCTGTTTTATTGGTTTTTGAAGCCGCAGAAAAAATAATCGCGCAGGAAATAATTATTCCGGCATCGTCTTCAATTGCGTTTCGCCATTGATCGCAGGGTGGCCGCCGAACGCGGCGCGAACTGCCTTCACGTCGTCGGCGGTGACAGGCTCGCCTTTGTTGCCCCATGAAGAGCGGATGTAAGTCAGCACAGCGGCCAGATCCGAATCCGAAAGCGCCGCGCCCATCGCCGCCATCCCGCTTGGAAAAGTCATCTGCTGGCCTTTGACGGTGATCGGTCCATTGAGTCCGTCGAGCGGAATCGCCGTGACCCGCTTGAATCCTTTTGCGTTGACCCATTCAGAGCCGGCGAGTGGCGGCGCCTGGCCGGCTTTGCCCATGCCATCCGCGCCGTGACATGCGTTGCAAATCCTGTCATAAGTCTGTTTGCCTTGCGCGAGGATTGCCGCCGCGCCGGACTTCGGCTGATACGAATCCAGTTCCTCCGCGTTTTTGTAAGGCGAATAAACCTGCGGATCAAACCAGCCGCCGTGATGGTCGAAATAAACCGCGCCGAGATAAATCAGGACGAGCGTCAGTGACAAAATCCACATCGGCACGGTCGAGCCGTTCGCCTTCGATTCGGCTTCGGGTTGCGGATTTGAATTTTTCGGTTCGTCGTTCATTTCTTGTTTGCAGGAACGTTTGTTGAAATTTGCGGCGGCGTGAACGGCGCTTCATACAGCGGCACATCAACACGCAGGCTCAAAAGATACGCCACGAGATTTTTGGCGTCATCCGTTGGAACAATTTCATAACCGGCAGCCGGCGCGAATTCCTTTGGCAATTGCAATGCGTCCGACGAAGGCACGTCGCCAATTTTTTGCACGTTGAATAAAAACCGGAACGGCGGCATGGCAGAATTTTTCACGACGTCTTGCGGCGCGTAAAGATGGAGCAATTGCCAGTTCGCATTGCCCAAGCGCGCGCCGACGTTTGCCAAGTCCGGCCCGACGCGAATGCCGCCGAGTTGAACGGGTGAATCGTAAAGAAAATCCGCCGCGACGCTGCGACGAATTCCCCAGCCGCGCGAAATATCTGCGCCGGTGGCGGCGATGTGTGTTTCGGATTTGCCGCCGGCTGCGGTGATTTTGTCGGATGCGGCATCAGCTTCTTCTTTCGTCAGTCCGGTCAATTTCAAATTGGAAATCAAATTTGAAACTGCCGCCGAATTTTTTCCAGCGCTCGTCAAAATAACGTCGCAAGCCATTCCGCTCTGCTGAATCTGTTCCGTGTGGCAAGCTGCGCAGCCGTTGGCACGATAAACCTGTAGGCCAAGCGTCGCGTCGCCCGTCCGTTGAATCGGATAAGTGTCGGACGAATTGAGGATTTGAGTTTGCTTTGCTTCGCCAAGTTGCAAAACCGGCGCAAGCACAAAACCGCACCAGGAAAGTCCGAGCGCAACGAACGCCGCGAGAAAAACTCGAAAGCCGCTTTTCACGATTTCACCTCCGAAGTTTCCAAAGGCGCATTCACGATGCCGAGCATGGATTTGACCAGCGCGCACTGCCATTTGCAGAATGTGGCAAACAGGTTCGCGGCAAAAAGCAGGCTGCCGAGCAACAAAAATAAAAGACCCATCGTGCTGACTCGCAGAAAAATCAAAGCGGCGTTGGTCGAGTCCGCAAAAGGCAGATTTGGATTGGCCATTTTCAATCCTTGAACGATTCCGCCAATCGCCAGCGGCACAATGAGAAACGCGAGGCCGAGCATGAAGAGCCAGTGTTGCGCGCGAACTAATTTCGGGAACGGCAGTTCAAAATTCATCACGCGCGGAAGCAGTTCGTAAATCGCGCCGCAAATGACGATGGCGAAGAAGCCGAGAATCTGTAGTTGCGCTTGCGCCGGCGCAAACCATGTGAATTCTCCAATTTTGCTGAAATGCGGACAGCCGAGCGAAATGAGCATTAACGACGACAGCAAAAATGCGACCGTTCCAAATTTGATATGGCAAAATGGTCCGCCTTTGCATTGCGTTTTCGCGCCGCAAACGGTTTTGACAAAAATGATGGCGATGGCGATGAGCGGAATGATTATCAGCATTGACGCGACGGAACTCAACGCGGGCAGCCAAGCCGGAACTGGCGCGCCTTGAGGAATGCCGCACCACGGCGCGAACAAAATGAAAGTCCAGAATGCGAACAGCGCAAGATAATTTGGCAGCGAGCGTCCGGCAAATTTTGGCAGGAAATAAAATGCAGTTCCGATGCCGACGAGCGCGAGCCAGACAAAAATCAAATTGTTTGCGAACCACCAATCAATCACGGCTTGCGCGACGCCGCGAACAGGATGACCGGAAAGAAGAAAAAGATTTGTCGTGGAATAAATCCACGGAAACCAAAACAGCGCAGCCAGCAAAAACCAATGCGAAGGATGAAGTTCGCGTTGGTGGCGTGCGCCAAAAGTGGCGAGCGCGGAAATCGCAATCAGCAAAAACGCGGCGAATAATAAAATGGCGGGCGCGCGCGGATATTCAAGCCACGCGAAACCGGTGCTGTCGCCGATAAAAATGGCGATGGTGCCGATGAAAACGCCGAGATGCCAGATGTGCGCGGCAATAATCGGCACGAGCGGAAGAACGAGTTCGGTCTGGCTCAAGCGCGCAAAAATCCAAAGCATCACGCCGAGTCCGGCGGGAATCGCAAAACCGTAAATGAGCAAATCGTTGGCGGCGGGAACGAGCCGGCCATAGGTTAAAAATGCGCAGCCGCCGAATTTTTCCGGCATGTGAAACGTCAGCGACGCGAGCAGTTCGAGCGCGAGGCCAAGCGCGAGCCAGAGCGCCGCGCAGTTGAAAAGCGCGAGCAGCGGCACGCGGCACGACGCGTCAATTTCGTCGGCGCTCAAATTATATTGAGAAGTTGCGTTCCCGTTCATTCAAATGGATTCGGTTTGGCCGGCTGTTTTGGCAAAGGCGCGTTGGCTTTTTTGGCGCGCGCGGTCAAATCAGCGCGGGCTTGCGCGGGATTTTGCCAGTTGCGTCCGACCAATTGCATCGCCGTTGCAATCGGCAGGCGCACGATGCCGCGTTGTTTGTCAACCCAGCCAACATTGTTCAGCGACGCAACTTCGTTCGTGCGAATTTCAAAAAGCGCTTTGGAAATGGCCGCCGCGCGGTCGGCGTCAATGGCCGGAACTTTTACGGAAAGTTTCACGATCACGACGAGCGCGAGAAAAATCAAACTCGCAACGATGAAGCCAATCGCCGCGCCGGACGCGTGATTCACGTTGGCCAATTTTTGGTCGTCGTTCATTTCGCGTTTCCTTCCGCTGGCAATGTGTCGGGAAATTCTTCCGGGTCTTGATGCGCGATGCCCATCGCTTCAAGCACGCGCGGGTCGCGTTGCGGATATGGCGGATGGCTCAAGAATTTTTTCAGAAACACCCACGCCAGCAATCCGGCCATGAATGCGAAACAGCCGAATTGCAGCCAAAGCCATTTGAACGGATAACCGCCTTGATTTTGCGGCAGTGCGGGCAAAATGTTGAAGGCGAAATCAAGAAACGTCATCGCCCAAACCCAAACGCAAAGCGGCAGCATGACTTTGAAATTCATTTTTACTTTGACGGGCAATAAAATGAAAAACGGCAGCGCGAAATGTCCGAAAATCAAAATCATGCTCACGCAAAACCACGAGCCATGTTCGCGGATGAGATACCAGAAAGTTTCCACGGGCATATTTGCATTCCAGACGACGAAGTATTGCGCGAATTCGCAGTAGGCTTGAAAAAGTGTGAATGCGAGCAGCAGGACGCCGATGAAATAAAACTGGTTGTCGTGCAGCACGCGGTCAAGGATGCGCTGGCGTTGCAACAGCATCATTAAAATATAAATCGTAGCGAGCGCGAGCCATGCGCAGTTCGCGAAATAATAAACGCCGTAGATCGCCGAATACCATTGGAATTGGACGGCCTGCATCCACAACACTGGCGCGAACACCATCGTGAGGCCGAGCACAACGACGCCCCAGCCGGAATGAAAACGCATTTTGTAACTGCAAAGCGGATCGCCAGTCACATCCTGCCGCAGCGACCAGTAGTTGATGCGCGCGGTCATCAGCCACCAGATGCCAAAGAAAATCGCGGACGTGATCCAAAATCCCAGAATCGTGAATACCGGCCATTTCACCGCGACCAAACGGCTGTGCGGGTCGAGGGACATCCACGGATAAATTTGTTTTCCGAGAATTCCAATCGGCAAAAATAAAATCGCCAGCCACGGAAAAATCAGCGACGCGAGATGCTCGTTGACGCGGCGCGTGGCGACCGACCAGCCGGCATCGCTCAAATGATGGATGAAAACAAACATGAGCGCGCCGAGCGAAAGCGTCAGAAAAAACATGAACGACAAAAGCCAGGCGTAACTGAATTCTTTCAGACTCACGCACGCGCCGATGACGGATAAAATTCCACCGACGATCATCAAAACGGCGGGCGCAATTTTCCAGCCGGATAAATCCAGCGGCGGCGGCAATTCAGTTTTTTCGTGCGAACTCATTTTATTTCAGCGCGGCTTGTTGTTGCGCGGACAAATCGTTGGTCGAGCCGAGCCAGCTTAATTGCAGCGCGCGCACATACGCGACAATCGCCCAGCGGTCTTGCGCGGGAATAATCGGGCCGTAAGCGCCCATCGTGTTTTTCCCAAAAGTGATCGTGTTGAAAATTTCGCCGTCGGGCATTCCGACGATTCGTTGGTCGTGCAAATTCGCGACGGCAGGCATGTCGCCGATTTTTTTGGTGATGCCATTGCCATCGCCGAGCTGGCTATGACACGGCGCGCAATAAATATCGAAGCGCTCCTGCCCGCGCGCGAGTAATTGCGCGTTGACGCCCAGCGGATTGTTTTCAACAAAATTCGTCGTGCCGGAAATTTTTCCCGAATTTACCGGCGAATCTTCAAAGGAAAAAACCGCGCCGTTGGCAGTTTGGATCGGCTGGCTGCGCGCGATGGTTCCGGCGGGCGGCAATTGCGAGCTCATGCCGTTGGACATAAAATCGAATGGTTTTTGCGGGCGCAATTTCGGCTGGCGATCCATATCGGAAAAAACTTCGATGGGCGGTTTGCGCGAAATCTCGCCGCGCAATCCGGCGATGCCGACAATGGCCGCGCCGAGCGCCGCGCCAATCAGCGCGAGCGAAATGATAATGCCGAAGTAGCGCGTCATTCGTCGTCCTCCACGAGTTCGATGTGCGTGCCACCGATCTCTTCGAGCAGTTTGCGGGTTTCAGTTTCCGAAAATTTCAGGTCGGTCGAGCCGATGACGAGGAAAAATTTGTCGCGCGAGACGAGTTCAAAGCGTTTGTTTTTGAACAGCGGATGATGGTGGCGTGGTAGTTGGTTGAGCGCAACCATGCCGATGAACGCGCCGAGCGCCGCCGCGAGCACGAGTAAAATGTAGGACGGCACGAAGGACATCGGCGCGCTGAACATCGGTTTGCCGCCGACAACAAGCGGATAATCGAACGCATTGCAATACCAAATCAAAAGCATTGTGCCGATGAATGCACCCGCGCCGAACAGGAACGCAAACCAGCCGACGAGCGAATTTCCCAAGCCCATGACTTTATCGAGGCCGTGAATCGGAAACGGCGAGAACACGTCCCAGCGACGATAGCCGGCGTCACGGGTTTTTTCCGCCGCTTGCAAAACCGCTGCAGGCGAATCGAATTCAGCGATGAGGCCGTAATTTTTTTCGCTCATGGCTTTTCTCCTTTTGCGCCGCCGGGCGGATGATGCGGGTCAGCTTCGGGCGTGATGCCTTTGACTTCGGAAACCGCAACCATCGGCACAAACCGGATGAACAGCAGATACATCATGAAAAATACGCCGAGCGTGCCGACGAAAGTGAGAACGTCCACCCAGGTTTGTTTGTAGTAACCCCAGTTGGCCGGCAGAAAATCCTGATACAACGAGCCGACGATGATGACAAATCGCTCGAACCACATGCCGCAATTGATGAGGACGGCAATACAGAAAACGAGTTTCAGGTTCGCGCGCGCTTTTTTGAACCACAGCAGTTGAGTCATCCCGACGTTGACCAAAATCATGATCCAGCCGCCATACCAATAAGTCGTGCCGAGCAGACGATGGCTGAACACCCAGCGTTCATACGGGTCGCCGCTATACCACGCGATGAAATATTCCATCAAATAAATGTAGCCGATGGCGAGGCTGCTCAAGAGCGTCAGTTTGCAGACGCGATCAATGTGCCGCTGCGTGATGATGTTTTCGAGATGCAAAAGTTTGCGGAGCGGAATGAGCAAAACCAAAATCATTCCGAAGCCGCAATAAACCGCGCCGACGACGAAGTAGAGCGGAAAAATCGTCGCGTGCCAGCCGGCGATTTGCGACGTGGCGAAATCCATGCCGACGATGGAACTCACGGTGAACACCAGCAGCGTGCAAAGGCCGGCCAAAACCGTGTAGGCTTTTTCATAATTATGCCAGTGCCGCGCCGAGCCGGTCCAGCCGAGCGCGAACAAGCCGTAAAGAAATTTTCGCACGCGCGTTTTCGAGCGGTCGCGCAGCAACGCCAGATCGGGAATCAAGCCCATATACCAGAATGTTGTTGAAACGATGAGGTAAGTGTTGACGGCAAAAACATCCCACATCAGCGGCGAACGGAATTGCGGCCACATGCCTTCGTAAGTGGGGATGGGAAACATGAACCAGTCGAACCATGAACGTCCGACGTGAATGCCCGGATAAAGCCCGGCCATCATCACGGAAAAAACCGTCATCGCTTCCGCCGCGCGGCCAATCGCCGTGCGCCAATGTTGTCGCGTCAGAAAAAGCATCGCCGAAATCAGCGTGCCTGCGTGCGCGACGCCGACCCACCAGACGAAATTGATGATGTCCCAACCCCACATGACCGGATGATTATTTCCCCAAACGCCGACGCCGGTGGAAATTTTGTAAATCAACATCGTCGGTAAAACGATCGTCCCGCAAAATGCCGCCGGAAAAAACATGATCCACCACCACAACGGCGTTTTGCCTTCGTTGAACGCCGTGAGCTTGTCGGTCAAAAAGCCGAAGCTGCGATTGCCGATGATGTTCGGCGAGCGGCGCAATTCCGCCGGCGGCGCGAGCGATTTCAAATTGTCCGCTACTTCAGTCATTAGCTGTTTCCTTTCTCAACGCCATTGCGCGTCTCATATTCTTCCGTGCTGAACGGCGCGTGATAATCGGGCATCGCCGGATTCGGATTGCGAATGCGCGCGAGATAACTCGTGCGCGGCTTCGTGAGCAAATCGCCAAGCAGTAAATAATTTTGCGGTTGCGTTTTCCATTTTGAAACCGTGCTGTCCGCGTCGGTGATGTCGCCAAAAATAATCGCACCCGCCGGACACGCTTGCTGGCACGCCGTTTTTGGAATTGTTCCTTCCGACTCTTTCAATCGCACGTCGCCGCTCGGTCCCGCTTTGACTTTCTGCGCGATTTTCGCGTGTTCGATTCGTTGCGTGCAGTAAGTGCATTTTTCCATGACGCCGCGCATTCGCACCGTCACGTCCGGATTTTTCGAGAGCTTGATCAAATCCCATTCTTCTTCCGAACGCATCGGCGCTTCGCGATCTTTCCACCACGTCGCCAAATCCCATTTGCCGTTTGTCTTGTGCAAAATCGGCGTGGAATAAAGCGAGCCTTTGAGTTCGCTCAACGGGCGTTTGTTGTAATCGAGAAAATTAAAATGCCGGACTTTGTAAGGGCAATTGTTCGAGCAATAGCGCGTGCCGATGCAACGGTTGTAAGCCATCACGTTCAAGCCTTCGTCATCGTGAACCGTCGCGTTGACCGGGCAAACATTTTCGCACGGCGCGGCTTCGCACATCTGGCACATCACCGGCTGGTTCACCGCCTGCACGTCGTCAATCCACGTGGGAAATTGTTCCTGATTGTCGGAAACGAATGGCTCGGGAAATTTTTCTGTTTTCGGATCGGCAGTGTAATAACGGTCAATACGCATCCAATGCATTTCGCGTCCGCGATTCACCTGATCCTTGCCGACAATCGGAATGTTGTTCTCGCTCTGGCACGCGACCACGCACGTGCTGCAACCGACGCACGCCGTCAAATCCACGACCATGCCCCATTGATGCAGCGCGGTTTTCTTCGCCTCGTCGAACGGATTCGGATAAAGCGATTTGACGATGGGCGGTTCCGCGCCATGAAAATTCTCTTCCGTAAATTTAGGCTCCTTGAGAAACTCCTCCAAATTCGCCTCGCGCACTGCCGGACGGCCTTCCATTGACCAATGCGATTGCGTCGTCGCAATCACATAAGTCTCGCCCGTCTTGCGGATCGTCGCGCCGGTCTCGATGTATTTTCCGCTGAAAATTTTATACGCGTTGAAGCCGACGCCCGTGCCGACGCGCCCTGCCCGTTCGCGACCGTAACCGAGCGCGAGGCCGAGCGAATAATCCGCCATGCCCGGCTGCGTCCAGATCGGGCCGGAAACTTTTTTGCCGTTCAACGAAATCTCAAGCACGTCGCCGTTGGCCACGCCAAGTTCGCGCGCCGTCTTGCGGCTGACGAGAACGGCGTTGTCCCAGGTGATTTTCGTGACCGGATCGGGCAACTCCTGCATCCAGCCATTGTTCGCGTAACGCCCGTCGTCCACTTTTGCATCGCGATAGAAAATGACTTCGAGATTTTGGGCGGACGACGACGATGCAACTCGTGGAAACGCTGCAGAAAATTTTACACTGATTGGCTGCGCCGCAGAATTTGCCAGAAATCCATTGAATAAAAATTTCTTCCATGTTTCCGATTGCGTATGAAAGTTGGCGACAGAACTAACTGGGATTGGATACGCCGCATACCAAAATGTCTCTTGAACAATTTCATGAGAATTGGTTTGTGCTTCGCCAGCAACTCGCGCAAGAAATTCCAATTCAGTAATTCCGCCGAACAACGGTTGAATCAATGGCTGAATCGGCACGAGAGTTCCATCACTTGTTATAGCATCGCCCCAAGATTCGAGATAATGCGCCGCTGGAAAATTCCAATTTGCGCTTTGAGAAGTTTCATCTTCGTAATATCCAAGCCGGACAATTTGCGTCGGACTTTTTCTTTCCAATAACTCTCCCCAGTTCAAAGAAGAATCATAAATTGGATTTCCACCAAAAACGATAAGCGTTTCAGGCGCGCCTAGATTTTTCAAATCCGCGACAGAGTTTTCTGTCGCCGGAATCAAAGTGATTGTGTTGCCAATCGCGCCGAGCGCAGAATTGAATGCGTAAGCGAGTAAATGAACTTCAATCGGCTGACGTTGACCAGCGACGACCAAGGCATTATTTCCAGCGGCTGCTAAATCTTTAGCACATTCCAAAATCCACTTGCCATCAACGCCTTCAGGAATTGGAGAAAAGGCTCGAGAAAGCGGATCGTTTGGTCGTGGATTTGATTGAAAATATGTCGTCCAATCAAGAATCGCCCTTGCAGTTTGTCCAATTAAACTTGCAGAAACGCGCAACCGATGATCCGCATTCGCGCCGGTCAAAGTGAAAAGTGATTCCACCGAATAAAGCCGACTCATCCCATCGCCTGCTTTGCGGCCAGCGGCAAATTTGCGGATGTGATTGTGCGCGTCGTCCTCGCCGCCGAGAAAATCGCAATCAAGCGACAGGATGACCTTCGCCTTGTCGAAATGGAAAATGGGTTTGATCGGCTGGCCGAACGCCTGCGTCGCCGCACGTTGATGAATGCCGGAATCAATCGCGTCGTAAGTGAACCACTTTGATTGCGGAAATTTTTGCGCGATGATTTTTTGCAGCCGCGCGCGCGACGGCGACGTGCTGCTTTCCGCAAGAAACGCCAGACCTTCGCCTTGATTCGCAGAAAATTTTGCGGACAAATCGTCGAGAAATTTTAACGCCCCGTCGCGCGAAACGATTTTGCCGTCCTGCTTGAAATGCCGCGCGCGGTCGGGATCGTAAAGATTCAGAATCGAAGCCTGCGCGTAACGATCCGTGCCGCCGTTGCCGCCGGGATAAAGCGCGTTGCCCTCGATCTTTATCGGACGGCCTTCGTAGGATTTGACGACGAGCGGAATCGCGCCGTTGCGCGTCGGCATCGCCGTTGCATAATATTCCGCGTTGCCATAAACATAATCGGCGGACGGTTGCTGGCCGAACGGTTCCAATTTTTCTTCCGGGCGGCGGCAACCTGCGCCAGCCAAACCCAATCCCGCCAGCGCGAACGACGCGGACATGATTTTCAGGAAATGCCGCCGCGAAACGTCGTCGGTGAATTCGCTCGCGCCCTTCGGAAATTCTCGGTGCAGCCAGTCTTTGAACTCCGGCGTGTCGGCCAGTTCGTCCAAACTGCGCCAATAGCGACGGCCATTCATCGCAGAATTTGAATTGGTTAAATTATTATTCATTCGATTGCCGATTGCCGATTGCCGATTGCAAAAAATTTCGCGAATGATTTCCGTTTTCAGAAATCAATCGGCAATCGTAAATCGTAAATCGTAAATTCATTATCTGTGACAGGTCGAGCAGCTTTCCAATGATTGCACGTGCATGTGAGCAACGAGCGCCTGCCCTTCGACCTTTTGCAAATGCGCGGCTTCAACTTCGTTTGTGCTCCACGTCCAGCCCAAATCCGTGACTTTATCCGTCGGGCGAATGTAGTCCGCCGGATTGCGATGGCAGTTCAAACAAAAACTCATGCTCAACGGCTTGGCGTGATAAACTTCATCCATTTGGTCAATGCGCCCGTGACATTCGACGCAACTGATGCCGCGCGTGACGTGAACGGCGTGATTGAAATAAACGTAATCCGGCGTGATGTGAATCTGCACCCACGGAATCGGCGTATTGTTCGCCGCGCTTTCACGAACGATGGCAAGACGCGTATCATCCTTCAAAACCTGACTGTGACAATTCATGCACGTCGAAGCGGCGGGAACATTTGCGACCCAAGTTTTGTCCACCATATTGTGACAGTAACGACAATCAATTCCCAGAGCTCCGGCATGAATTTTGTGCGAAAACGGAACTGGCTGCACCGGCTCATAGCCGACGCGCGTGTATTTGGGCGTGAAATAATACCAGACGCCGACAGTGACAGCACCGCCCGTCAGCGCACCGCCGACGAGCAGCACCAACGGCAACCAGTTTGTCCATTTCGGAAAAATCGCTGACATTTCGAACGCCGCCGCGCGGCAAATCCTTCAATTAAAAATGACACGAGGAATTTCAGAATCCGTGTCGCGGCAGATACTAATGAAATTGCCATTCGCGTCGCAAGAAAAGTTTGTGAAAAATTTCACTTACGGCGGCTAGCCATTTGGACAAGTTTCGAGGTCAGCGAATTTTTTGAGTCAGCGTTTTCAGCGGATAAAGTCCGGGGCAGCAACCAAACATTTCGTGAAACGCCTGGCTGAAATGGCTCAAGCTGGAATAGCCGACTTCCAATGCGGCTTCGGTGACGTTGAATTTTCCCGACTTCAATAATTCCGCCGCGCGCTCCATCCGCAATTGGCGGACGTATTGCGGAATCGTCATGCCCGTCGCCGTCGAAAACGTCCGGCTCAAATGAAACGGGCTGCAACCGACTGTTTTGCCGATTTCTTCCAATGTCGGCGGTGATGCCAGATTTTTTTGCAGCAACGCAATGACTTTTTCGACGCGCTCAGCGGATAATCTTTGCTGTCGCTGGCAAAACAATTCTTTTTCGCCGGGCGCGATAAAAAATAATTCCGCTGCGACTTCAAGCGCTTTCGCCTGATACCAGACCGATTGCGCCAGCGCGAGCACTGGCGCTTCGCGCAAGCTGGCGAGCAGTTGCTGTTGCCGGCTTGTCAATCGCGTCACCGAAGCGACGGCGGATTTTTCGGATTGGCCGGCGACAATTTCGCGCACGAGCGGATGCAACGACGTGACAAATTCGCCCAAATGCCGCCGCAAAAAATCGAATGACATTTCAACGGTCAAAAATTGATGGCGTTGATTCGCGTCGCGCGTCGCGCGCAATGGCTGTTCGCCGCGACGGTAAAATCCCACGGTCAGCGGCGCGAATGCGATTTCATTTTTGTTCAGCGCGACTTTTCCGTTGCCTTCGAGATTTAGGCAAACCTCGACGCTGCCGGGATGGAAACTTTTGCCCCAATCAAATTCTCCGCCGGAAGTTTTGAAGTCGTGCCATTCAAAACTCACACCCGCGCCACGCACGCTGCCGTGCAAATGCCGCCAGCCCTCGCCGACCGCGCGCCATGCGGGGCGTTCGGTGAACGCGGGCGCGCTTGCGAATTCCATCATGGCGGCGTTCTCAATTTGCTGTTTGGCAGGTTTGGCCACGGCGACAATGTGCCATTTTTTCCCCGGCGGGCAAACAAACTCGTCGCCGCCGGCGTAAAAATTCCAGAGCAAGCCGCCGCTAATAAATAGCAAGCCGCCGGAAGCGGATAAAAAGTTCTTCCGCCAGCATCATGACATGAAGAGAAATGCGAAACGCGGATTTACTTTGATTGAACTGCTCGTGGTGATTGCCATTATCGCAATTCTGGCGGCGATGCTTTTGCCCGCGTTGGCCAAGGCCAAGGAAAAGGCCAACCGGATTGCCTGTATTAGCAACCTCAAGCAGTGGGGTCTCGCACTCGGTATGTATCTGGATGACAACAGTCAAATTTTTCCCGATTTCAGCATCGCCAACAACACGCCCGGTGCCACAGGCGGTTATGACCAGGACAACATCCATTGGACTGACCTCACCATTTTCCACGACGGCGGTTACGGAGACAGCGCGTGGTTCAACGCCCTGCCACCGTATGTTTCGCAAAATGCGCTTTGGCAATATGCCGCCAACCCGACCAGTTTCGTGAATGGCCGCAGCATTTTCAATTGTCTCACCGCTCGTTTTCTTCCCGCAGAAGTGGATCCATTGAATCGCGTGGCCTTTAGCTATGGTATCAATTTCAAAGGCACGAATGGCGTTGTCCCCGCCAGTTCTCCTTTCAAGGCCACGATGGTATTACATCCTTCGGCATTCGTCTTTTTTTCAGACGTGCGGGCCAACTCCGGCGAAACTCCGTTTTTCGGCGCAAATCCTCTCAACGATTTGGGTGCCCCGCGCGGCTCGCTCAACCATCTCTCCTCGCGCCATGCCGCCGGAGCGAACCTCACTTTTCTTGACGGCCATGCCACCTATTTCAAATACACCTATATGGCCTATCAGAAAGGCACCAAGATCGGCGACCCCGGCAACTCGGACATCAACTGGTCTTACGACGGCTCGCCTTCGCAATAATTAATCCGATTACGGCAAAGGCACGCCACGCGCGGCGTTCAACAGACGATACCATTCTTCGCGGCTCAAAGTTATTTCCGCCGCGCGCGCCGCGTCGCGAATGCGTTGCGGATTCGTCGAGCCGACAATCGGCATGATGCCTGCCGGATGTTTCAGCAGCCACGCCAGCGCAATCGCCGCGCGAGAGACACCACGTTGTTTTGCAAATTCATCCAGCAACGGCAGCACGCCGACGGTCCGATAATCCTCCTGGCTTTTCATCAACCGCCACGCGCCGTCCGCAAACTGGCCGGCGCCCATCGGACTCCACGCCATCGGTGTGATTTTTTTTTCCAGACATTGATCAAGCGTGCCGTCCTCGAACGCATCGAGTTTGCCGAGGCTGATTTCGATTTGGTTCGCCACAATCGGCATGGGACAGACCGTTTGCAACGCGCCGACAAGCGACGGACGAAAATTGCTGACGCCAAAAAAACGTGCCTTGCCGGATTTTTGCAATTTTGAAAACGCTGCCGCCACGTCCGCTGGGTCAACAAGCCAATCCGCGCGATGCAGCAGAAAAAGATCAATCACTTCAACGCCCATGCGTTTCAACGAATCTTCACACGAACGAACGATGTATTCGCCGGATAAATTGTAATGATGCGGCGAACCAAGCGGATCATCCGGGCGTCGCACGCCGCTTTTGGTCACAATCAGAATGCGTTCGCGCATTCCTGGAATTTCACGCAACGCCTCGCCAAAAATTCGTTCCGCGTCGCCGGCGCCGTAAATATCCGCGTTGTCAAAAAGCGTGTAACCCGTCTCGTAAGCCGCGGCGACGGCGCTTTTGCCTGCCGCCCAAATTTCAGATTTTGTTTCTGAAGCATTGCGCGCGTCTGCAATTCGCCAGCAGCCGTAAGCCAGCCGACTTGCGCGCAACGAGCTTGTTCCTAAAACTTGTGTTTGCATAAAATGTAAAACGGTTCATGGAAAAAAATAAAGAAATATTGCCAATGATGATATAAAAATCCATTTCTGCGGCAAATGGCAAGGGCGCGGCTGGAAGCCGGAAAATTATTTTGCCAGTGGATTTTTTCCAATCTGCGCCGCGACAAGTTTATCAAGACGACCGCGCAAGGCGAATGTAAGCGCTTTGACGGTGATTTCTGGAGTGAGAAAAGGTTTTCCCATCAAGTCGTTGCCGCCGGTCCGGCTCATCCGCGCGCGCGTTTCGAAATCATTTTGACCGGTCACAAATATCACGGGCGTGGCACGATTCGAGATGGTTTCGCGAATTTTTGAGCAGACCTCGAACCCGTCCATCCCGGGCATGACTACGTCCAGAAAAATCACGTCGAATGGTTTTTCCATCGCCAGGGCGAGTGCCGCCTCTCCGTTCTCGGCGCTTTCCGGCCTTGCAAAAGCCGTTTGCAGGACGCCGAGGATAACCCGGCGCGCCACGACATCATCGTCCACCACCAGCATGTGAACTGGCGGATTGACGGCGAGGTCCGCTCTCAATCCTGGCGCGCACAATTCCGGCAGCAAATCCACGGCGGCGGCAACGGTGGCCAGCGCGGACGGCGTGGAATGTTTGGCATTCTCCAGCAATTTTTTGAACAGCCCTTCCAAAGCCGCACAAGTTTGATAAGCGGGATGCACCATCTCTGAACCATTCCTGAAGATCAACGAGTTGATACGAAGGAAACCGTCCGCAAGCATGTTTTGTCGCATCTCTTCATCCGAAGTCTGAAGAATCGTCTGACAAAGTTCCCGCAGCGGGCCAAGATTTTTTAACGCATGGGTTAGGAACGCATCAGAAAAATTATTCGTCTCTTCCATCGCCCCCGTTAAAAGCGGCTGACGTGTGGGAATGCTGAAACTTGAAACGGAGCGCACAACTTCCGTGAATGTCACCGACGAATCCTTGTCCTTGCTCTGTTCATGTTTCGGGAGGAATTTCTGAAGGCGGCCTTGCAACGCAAGGGTGAGCGCCTTGACAGTAATCTCAAAGGTGAGAAATGGTTTTCCCATGAGATCGTTGCCGCCGCTAAGCGTTGATTTGGCGCGTGCGTCAAAGTCGCTTTGTCCGGTGACAAAGACCACCGGCGTGTTGCGGTTGAGAGTGGCGTCGCGAATTTTTGTGCAAAGTTCAAAGCCGTCCATGCCCGGCAGTTGCAC
>DASYAA010000171.1:0-17402 GCA_036501565.1 Verrucomicrobiia bacterium | reverse complement strand
CGCGCCGAAGAAAAGGATTTGGGCCGAATAAAAAACCCACATTAACACGACAACCAGCGAACCCATTGCGCCATAGACCGAAGAAAGGCTGCTGCGGCCAACATAAATTCCGATCAAATATTTTCCAAAATTGAAGAGCGCGGCGGTGATGAATCCTCCAAGCCAGACATCGCGCCACGCAATCTTCACGTCGGGCAGGAACTTGAAAATCATCGCAAACAGCGCGGTGATGATTCCCAGCGAAATGACAAAATTTAGCACCTTCAAAAAAATTTCCTTTCCAGATACATAATCGCCTATGAAATTTCCGAGCGCCGCCAGACCCGCGCTGCATACCAGCGAAACCAATAAAAGAAATCCAATTCCAAAAACCATCGCGAAAGACAGCAGCCGATGCCGGATAAAATTTCGCAAACCCATTCCCCGCGCATACCGCACGTTCCAAAGTTGGTTTAATGAATTTTGCAGTTGCACAAAAACACCGGTCGCCGCCACGGCCAGTGTGCCGCCAGCGATGCACGTCGCCCAAATTCCATCTTTTGATTTGCCTGCCGCCGTCACCATCGCCTGGATGGCGTCACCGCCTTCTTTGCCGACGAGTTGGTTCAATTGCCCGAATAATTCCCGCCGCGCCGCCTCCTCGCCAAAACAAAATCCGGCGATTGCGAGCGCAATCACAAACAACGGAGCGATGGCAAAAATAGTATAATAGGAAAGCGCCGCGCCTTGAGTGACAATGTTGCCGCTGATGCAGACGCGGACGGTGTCATTGAGCAATTGATAAACCGTTTTGAATTTCCGCAACATTGTCTTCATTTTTTGTCGTCGGATTTTTCCACTTTCTCAACGGTGACCTGCTGGTCAATTTTGGGCACGAGCGCGTGAATAAAAGCGTTTTGCAGCAACGTCGCAATGGTCGGCCACACATGAACGTCCGTTTTTCCAAATGAGCCGGTGATGGGAATTTTTGTGGCCAGTTGATCGTGCGGCTGGTTTTTGAACGCCGTCGCCAGCGTGCCGACGATGGCCTGCCAGAAAATTTCCAAAGCGTCCTTCTTTTTTTCTTTTTCCCACTGGAAAACTTTCAAATTCTTGAAAAAAACTTTGCAATAACCGTCGTAATTTCCATCTTTGGCCGCGAATGAAGTGAACAGCGCGAAATCGCCGCGCGCGACGTCGAATTTTCCATAAGCGCGCAAAAAATCGTTCAGCGCGACCAAATCCACGTTCGTCAATTGGCCGGTGAGTTCAAACGTCGGCGATTCTGCGAGCGGATTGACGTGAATTTGAAAATTCAGATTGCCGCCGCCGAGCGTATTCCCTTGCGCGAAAATTCCGGCGGGCAGTGTGTTGGTCAGGCCGCGCGAATTTGTGAAATTCGTCGCCAGCGCCGAAACGTCATTGATGTAAATGTCCACGGGCGGTTTGGAATAAAGATTTTGAAAATGAACCTGGCCGTTGGTGATTTCAAGTTTGTTGATTTTGAACGGCACCAGGCTTTCCAAAGTGTCGCCCCAATTATTTTCCGTTCCAGTCTGCGTTTGCTCTTTGGTCGGGCCGGAAACAAAATTCAGGCTTGGCTCCTGCATGACGATTTTGCTGACTAGCGCGCCGTGAAACAATTCGCTCCATTGCAGCGACAAATCCAAAATGCGCGTGGAAAAAAATGGAACGGGAATGTTTGTGCTCGCTTTGAAAATGTGAATGTCGTGGATTTGATAGGCGCCGCGCCAGAGATGAACCGTCACGTCGCCGATTTTGCCGCTGTAATCGTGCGAGTGGTTCAATTGATGATTGACGTAATCCTTCAACGCGAATGGCAACGCGAGCCGAAGGCAAATCAAAACAACAATTATTCCCACAATCCAATATCCCCAGCGTCGCGTCCAGCGCCACACACGCCGGGGCTTTTTTTCGGCCGATGGAAAATTTGTCGCAGAGTTCACGGCTTCTTTTTAATTTTTTCGTCCTGGAAAAAAATACTGAACAAAAGCCAGAGGCCGCCGCCCGTCGCGGCCAGAAAACACAGAATGGCCAGACCCGGATAGCCAAAAATTTGAAAGCTTGTTTGCACCCGCATCAACAGCGCCGCGCCCAAAATGAGCGATGCGAGAATGATTCCCGCCGTGATGCGATTGGCGATTTTTTGAAAACCTTCCACGACGACTTTCGCGTCCACGACGCGAACTTTCATTTCCAAATCGGGGGAAGTGACTGTGTCTAGCAGCCGGTTCAGTCGCACAGGCAGGCCGGTGACGAAATTTTTCAGTTCAAGCACTGAATTAAAGATGCTTCCCTGCGTGAAATTTTTGCGAAAGCGCTGTGTCATCATTGCGCTCACGTTGCGGCGAATCGAAGTGTGCGGATCGAACGTAGGGTCGAGAATTTTTCCGATTTCATCCATCTGCAAAAGCGTTTTGCCGAGCAGCGTCAATTCGGTCGGGACATAAAGCCCGCAGTCCACGGCGTATTTGCTCATTTCCAAAAGCGATTTTCCGATGTTGAACTGCTGCAGGTTTTGATTCTGCCACAGCGACATGATCCGTCCGAGATGACTGCGAAATTCGGCTTGATTGAAATTTTCCGTCGTCTGGCTGATTTGAATCAAAGTGTCCGAAGCCTGCTCGCTGTTGTCCTCGCCGACGGCGATGAGCAACTTCAAAAGCTGTTCCTGCATCGCCGGCGTGACGTGGCCGACCATGCCTAAATCAAGCAGCGCCACGCGGCCATCAGCCGTCAGAAAAATATTTCCCGGGTGCGGATCGGCGTGAAAAATTCCGTCCACGAGAATTTGTTTTAGATACGCCTTGAACAATTCCTCGGCGAGCAACGCGCCGTTCAATTCAATCCGCACAAGTGGCGAAAGCGAAGTGATTTTCTGGCCTTGAACATAATCCATCGTGAGCACGCGGCGTGTGCTGTAATCGAGAACCGGCTGCGGCACCTGGATTTTTTCGAACTCACGCAGATTTTCGCCGAGCGTGATAAGATTTTGCGCTTCGCGTTCGTAATTGAGTTCCTGCTGGATTGTGACGCGAAATTCTTCGAGCACGCTTAAAATCCGGTGCTTGCGGCCAAAATCCGTGTGCGCCTCGAGCAATTCCGCGATTTGCCCGAGCACTTCAAAATCCTCGGCGATTTGTTTGTAAATGTCAGGCCGTTGAACTTTGACGATGACCTCGCGTCCGTTTCGCAATCTCGCCGAATGAACTTGGCCAAGCGACGCCGCGGCAATCGGTTTTTGATCGAAGCGCGAAAATGCCTTTGAAACCCGAATGCCGAGTTCGGTCAAAATGATTTGCTCGACTTCCTCGTAAGAAAACGGTTTGACCTTGTCCTGCAAACGCGCGAGCGCTTTCAAATAAGGTTCAGGCAACAAATCGGAGCGGCTCGAAAGCAGTTGGCCGAGTTTCACAAATGTCGCGCCCATCGCCTCCAAATCATCGGCCAATTGCTCCGGCGCCGCAGCCGTTTTGCCATCGCTTTTTATTTCCTGCGGCTCGAACCCTTCCTCTGAAAAATCCATGTGCCGCACAAGGTCGGAGCGTCCGTATTTCCAGAACAACAAGGCGATTTCCTTGTAACGTTTAAGATGAATGGCGGAAATTTTCATTTTTTTGCCCAAAAATTGCCGCGTCCCGCCGAAAGCAGGAAATTGCTCAAGCTGTCGGCGCCGCGACGTGAACAAGCCGCGGCTTGACGACGCGCGGACGATAGATTTCCTGCCGCAAATTTGGCCGACGGCGTTTTTCGATTTGTTCCAGCTTCACCGGCGCGTTTTTTTTCACGGATTGATAAAGCGACCGGATGATATGAACGTCGCGCAAACCTTCGATGCCGTCCGGCTCCGGCTCGCGGTCGCGAAGAATGCAATCTGAAAAATAAACCAGTTCCGGCCCGAATTGGTCGCGCAAGCTGTAGGTTTTCTTTTCAGTGCGGCCATCAACCGTCAATTCCAGCGCCACCGGCAGCGTATATTCATAAGCTTGAATTGCCCGCAATCGTCCGCGCGTGCCGACGACTTCAAAATCAGCCGTGTCCGCCGCGCCGAAACTGGTCATGAAACTTGCGAGCCGTTCTTTTGGGAAACGAAGCATCGCACCGGCCATTTCTTCAACGCGGCGAAAGCGTGGATCGCCATTGCTGGCGGAATAACAAAAACCTTCCGTCGGCTCATCGCCAAAAATATATCGCGCCGCATTGATGCAATAAACGCCGATGTCATAAAGCGTGCCGCCGGCGTATTGCGACTTGGTGCGGATGTTTCCCGGCCTGACTTGCATCGTGAAAACGGAATTGAATATGCGCGGCTCGCCGATTTTGCCGGAACGAATCATTTCAATCGCTTTCAAATTGCCGCGCTCGAAATGCAAACGATATGCAGTCATCAACTTCACATTGTTTTCCGCGCAGGCCTTGATGATGTTTTGACATTCGTCCTCCGTCACCGCCAGCGGTTTTTCGCAAAGCACATGGATGCCCGCTTCCGCCGCGCGCACGCAATATTCCTCATGCAAATTATTCGGCAACGCGATATAAACGGCGTCAATCTCGCCGCTGCGCAGGCAAAGTTCGTAGTCATCGTAACTGAAACAATTTTCCACGCCGTATTCGCGCGACATCGCGCGCAGCTTCACCGGATCATCCGAAACAAGCGCGGCCAGTTCGGAATTTTTTTCGGCGTGCGCAAAAGCCGGCAGAACCGCGTTCTGCGCAATGTGTCCCAAGCCAACCAGCGCGTAGCGGATTTTCCCCGCATGATGATTGTGGTTTCTCATTTGAATTGCTCGCAACAAAATCTATTTCCACCACCACCAATGGTGGCGATTCGTGTTCACATTCATGCCGTTTGTGTTGCCACCCCAATTATTCGTGTTCCAATTGTTCGTAGTGTTCCAATTATTGGTGTTATTCCAATTAGTGCTGCCATTTTCAAAATTCGTATTGCCGTTTCCCCAATTCGTATTGCCCGTCCAGTTTGTATTTCCATTTCCCAAATTTGTGTTTCCGCTCCACCAGTTTGTGTTTCCGCCGTTCCAATTGGTATTTCCGTAGCCCGAAGACATATTTGTATTTGCTTCTGGCGTCCCCGGCGCAGAGTTCGGCCTAAATGTGTTGGGATTATTTTGCGAATTATTCGGCGTGGTCGGACTGCCCGGCGCTGTGCCGGGAGAACTTTGCGTGCCGCCAGACGAACTGCCAGATGCTCCGCCCGAAGATGCGCCACCTGAAGCACCTTGTTGTGCAGCCGCCGAAGCCACGGCAAGTGCAACCATTAAAAAGAAAATTTGTTTTTTCATATTCACTTCGGAAATTTAGCAATAGGAATGCCATTGCGTCGTCAATCCCTCCGATGTTGCGTTTCCACAATTTTAATGAAGCGAGCTTCCGGACAGACTGCTCAGAATGGAAACTGCCAAGTTGCAACCTGCAATAAATTTGAGCTGATGTAATTGCAAACTGCATCTGTCATTCAATCGAACAAAAAAATAAATTGAAACGGCCTTTGGACTGTGAACAAAAGTAATTCCAATTGCTGGCACTTTTCCTGCAAAACGAATCCAGACGGAAAATAATTGAAGCATTATGAACGTGATCGCTTGCAAAACTTGCGGTTTGGCGCAGCAACTTGAAAAGGTGCCCCCGCGACATTTGGCCAGATGCGCGCGCTGCGATGAAATTCTTCAGCGCAATCAATTGAATGGCCGCGCATACACCGCCGCGTTTTCGCTCGCCGCATTGTTTCTTTATCTGCCCGCCAATATTTATCCAATTATGATCATGGAATATATGGGTCGCCACACGGAAAACACCGTTTGGGGCGGCGTCCGGGCTTTGTATCAGGATCGCATGTGGTATGTCGCCGCGATTGTTTTTGCGGCCAGCATCGTGATTCCGCTTCTAAAACTGCTGGGGCTTTTTTTTCTCGTCATCAATCGCGGGGATCGCTGGCAAAAAGCACGCACGCGCATTTACAAAATAATCTGCCAGATTGGGCCGTGGGCGATGCTCGATGTTTTTTTATTGTCGGTGCTGGTGGCGTTGATCCGGTTCGGACGATTCGCCACGGTCATTCCGGGGCCGGGCGTCATCGCCTTTGCGTCGGTGGTCGTTTTGACAATTCTCGCTTCTGCCAGTTTCGATCCGCGTTTGATTTGGAAGGAGGAAATTTTTGATTCCGCAAAAAGAGCAACCCATGACGCATGATTTGCCACGCGCAAAAATCAAGGCACAAAGGCGCATTTCCGTCATTTGGATCGTGCCGTTGATCGCCGCAATCGCCGCCGGCTGGCTGGTTTTCAAAAATGTCCGCGAAGCCGGCCCTGTCATCACCATTCAATTCAGCGATGGCAACGGCCTTCAGGCCAATCAGACTGTTTTGAAATATCGCGGCGTGCGCATCGGCGAAGTCCGGTCGGTGAAATTGGTTCAAGACACGAGTCATGTCGAAGTGGTGGCGCGATTGACGGCCTCGGCAAAAAACCTGGCGCGTGAAGGTTCCGTTTTCTGGATTGTCCGTCCAGAAGTCGGCGCGGGCGGCTTGAGCGGTTTGGAAACAATTGTTTCAGGACCTTACATTCAAGTGCAGCCCGGCAACGGCAAAACGCAGAAAAAATTTATCGGCGCCGAAGAACCGCCCATCATGGAACAATCGAAAAAGGGATTGGAAATTATTTTGACGACGCCGCAAATCAACACGCTTTCCATCGGCTCGCCGGTTTATTATCGCGGAATCGAAGTCGGCGCGGTGGAGTATTTTGTGTTGAGCACCAATTCAACCGAAGTGGAAATCCATGCGCGGATCGAGCCGGCCTTTGTGCCGTTGGTGCGGGCGGACTCGCAATTTTGGAACGCGGGCGGCATCAGCGTGAGCCTGAAATTTTTTGGAATCAACGTCAGCGCTGAAAATTTCAAATCACTTATCATCGGTGGAATCGCCTTTGCCACGCCTTCGCCACCGGGAATTTTGGCGTCCAACGACAGCGTTTTTCCACTCAACGAAAAAACGGATGACAAATGGCTCAAATGGTCGCCGTCCATTGAAATCACAAATGCCAGTCCCAAAGCGCCTCAAGGTTCGCCGTCGTCGCTTCTTTTGAACAGCGTTAGTCCAGACAATGAACATTGATTGGCTCATAAAAAATGGGGCGAACCTTTTACTGGATATTGCATGAGCAATGCGCTGAAAATTGCATTCTGCATTTCAAATTGAAAATTTTTGTGATGAAAATTGATGGCACGCTTTTGGCTGAAATAATTTTATGCCAGAACAAGCTACAATCGAACGGGCGCGCGAAGACGAGCGCGAAGGAAAATCTCCTTCCACCCAGGCGGGCGAATTTGTGCGCGAAGAGTTTCATCACATCCGCGAAGGAAAACATGGCGCGCGGTCAACCAAGCAAGCGATTGCTATCGGTTTGTCGAAAGCGCGTCGCGCGGGAGTCAAATTGCCGCCGCCAGCGCGGGGACAATCACCAAAAGTGCGCCGTCAGGCGGAACGCGATTATGAAAAAGGCCGGCACGACAACGGACACGTTTCGCGACGGCGCTCGCGCGCCACGCTACAAGCATTGAAACGCGAAGGACGCGGCGCAGCTTCGACGCGCGCGATTTCACGCCAGACCCATGCCGCCGCGCGCCGCAAAACTTCTTCGGTACGTTCCGCCACTGCGCGCAAAGCGGCGCGAACTAGAACGTCACGCTAAAAATTTATGATAAGAAAATTAAAATCGGGCGAGTATCGCCTTTATTCGCGGAAAACAAATCCCGCGACGGGCAAGCGGCGCGATCTCGGCACATTTGATTCGATGGCTGCCGCGCAACGGCACGAACGGCAAGTGCAATTTTTCAAACGTCATTGAAATGGACGTGAAGCGACAAAATCGGTGGTCTGCTGCCGTCACGCACGGCAGCAAGGCGCTGGATTTGGAGTCCGGGATTTTCAAAAAAAACAGTTCCAGGGAAATTGCGCTTTCATTGAAACGTTCCGCGGAACGCAGTCGTCGTCGCAAGGGAACACCATTTCAGTCGGCGATGTCCATGCTGAATTTTTACATCAATCGCGCCGGTTCAGGACTTTCAGCGCGACAAAAAAGTATCTTGACGCACGCCAAGGAGGAATTACGGCAGGAATTTCACAAATTGGTTCATACAACTCATCGTCAAAAATGAAAACTATTTTTCAGGACAAACCGGCGGTCTTTCCAAAACATTGCCCGGATGGCAAACCAATGAAGTCACTTACGCAGGTATTGATCGACCGCCGCGCCACGTCGCATTTCAAATCTGATTCCGTCCCGCAAGAATATCTCGAAGCGATTCTGCGATTCGCCGCGCAAGCGCCGTCGGGCTACAACTTGCAACCGTGGCGGTTCATCGTCGTGCGTGAAAAGGAAAATCGGGAGCGACTGCAAAAGGCCGCGTTCAACCAGGAAAAAGTCGGCGAAGCGCCGGTCGTCGTCATTGCATTCGCCATCAAAAACGATTGGAAAAATTACATTGACGCGATTTTTGATGAAGGCGTCCGACGCGGTTATGGAAAACCTGAAACTGTTCCGGCAATAAAAAAACAAGCCGCCGATTTTCTTGAGAAGGGAATTCCTGCGCCAGTCTGGCTGAATCGCCACACGATGATCGCCGTGACGACAATGATGCTCGTGGCCGAGGCTTATGGATTGGACACCGCGCCGATGGAAGGTTTCGATCCGCAGGCCGTGAGCCGCGAATTTGGCCTGCCGGAAAATGCGGAGGTCATCGCCTTGCTTGCCATCGGCTACGGCAAAGAGCCTGACAAATCTTACGGTGGCCGGCTCGCGCTTTCGGAAATTGTGCATGATGAACATTTTGGTCGGCGATGGAACGGCGACGGAAAAAGCGCGGATCAATCTTCCAAGGAAATGTTTGAGGAAATTTCCCGCAAAGCGACTGAAACATTGCAGCCGGCATGAAACAAAAAATCCGAAAATCATTTTGAAGTTGGAGCGGGCGAAGGGAATCGAACCCTCGTAACCAGTTTGGAAGACTGGCGCTCTACCATTGAGCTACGCCCGCGACTGATGCGCCAAATCTTATCGCCCGCGCTTGCCTTGTCAACCGCCACGCGCTAAACTCGCGCCGATGAATTCGCTGCTTCTGACCGGGGGACGCGTGATTGACCCCGCGAACAAATTCGATTCTCTCGCGGATATGCTCATCGTTGACGGAAAAATTTCCGCAATCGGCAAAAATCTTTCGGCGCCGAAAGAAATTGAAGTTTTCGACACGAGCGGAAAAATAATTTGCCCCGGCCTGATTGATTTGCACGTCCATTTGCGCGAGCCGGGCCAAACGGCGAAAGAAAATCTTGCAACAGGAACTGCCGCCGCCGCGCGCGGCGGATTTACTTCCGTCGTCTGTATGCCCAATACATCGCCGACGATTGATAATTCTGGAACTGTTGCCTTGATTCGTGAACGCGCCGAGCGCGAAGGCGTCGTGAATGTTTTTGTCGCCGGCGCAATCACAAAAAATATCGCAGGCGAGGAACTCGCGCAAATCGGCTCGCTCAAAAAAGCCGGGGTCGTCGCTATCACCGACGACGGCCATTGCATCCAAAATAACGAACTCATGCGGCACGCGTGCGAATACGCGAAGATGTTCGACCTGCCGGTTTTTGATCATTGTCAGGATTATTCGCTCGTGACCGACGGCGTGATGCACGAAGGCTACTGGAGCCTCGCGCTCGGCTTGCGCGGCTGGCCGTCAGCGGGCGAGGAAATGATTGTCGCGCGGAATATTCTGCTGGCTGAATTGACCGGCGCAAAAATCCATTGCCAGCATTTAAGCGCGGCGCGAAGTGTCACCCTTTTACGTGAAGCCAAAAAACGCGGCGTGTCCATTTCCGGCGAGGCGTGTCCGCATCATTTTGTTTTGACCGACGAGGGAGTTGCCGGAAGCGAAAAATTTTGGGCGAACGACGGAAAAATTCTGGCGGACACACAAACGGACGAACTTCCATCATGGCCAAGTTATGACACGAACTTCAAAATGAATCCGCCGTTGCGCTCGGCCAAAGACCGCGCCGCGATTCTCGAAGGCGTTGCCGATGGCACGATTGAGATTTTGTGCAGCGATCACGCGCCGCATTGCGATTACGAAAAGGAAGTGGAATTTGATTACGCGCCGTTCGGAATCACTGGTTTGGAAACGGAACTCGCGCTCTCGCTGATGCAATTGGTTCACATGAAAAGAATTTCGCTTGCAGACATGATTGCGAAATTCACCGTCAATCCGGCACGTTTGCTAAATTTGAACAAAGGAACTTTAAGCGTCGGAGCGGACGCGGATGTGACGGTTTTTGATCCAAACGAAGAATGGATTTTCCGCGCGGAAGAATCCGCGAGCAAATCCAGGAACAGCCCGTTTTCCGGCTGGAAATTAAAAGGCAAAGCCGTGGCGACAATTGTCGGCGGCAAAATGGTTTGGTCTGAACAAAATGAATTGATCGCAGTCTAAACCTTGAACCTGAACTCGAAACCAAAAACCAAAATGAAAAAAATCGCAATCGCAATACTCGCCTGCTGCGCGCTTCTCAAAGTTAGCGCGGCGGATTTGAACTGGCTCACAGACGTGCCCAAGGCCGAGGCACAGGCAAAAACCGGCAACAAGCTCGTGCTGCTCGATTTCACCGGCTCGGACTGGTGCGGATGGTGCATGAAGCTGGACAAGGAAACATTTTCGCAACCGGAATTTGCAGATTATGCGAAGAAAAATCTCGTGCTCGTGCAACTGGATTATCCGAACAAGAAACCCCAGTCCGACGATTTAAAGGCAGCCAACGCCGCGCTCCAAAAAAAATACAACATCGAAGGCTTTCCGACTTTGATCGCGTTGAAACCCGACGGCACGGTTGTTTGGAAACAAGTCGGCTACCTCGCAGGCGGCCCGTCGGCGTTGATTGCCAAACTGGACGAGGCGAAAAATAAATAGTTCGCACAGAATTTTCAAATTCACGCGCGGCAAAATTTTGTCGCGCATTTTTTTTGCCTCGCAATGATTTTGCGATTAGTATTCGAGGAAATTTGATGAAGGCAATCCTCGCGCTCGAAGACGGTTCAGTTTTTCACGGCATCGGTTTTGGCTCGCGCGCGTCCGCGTGCGGCGAAGTTTGTTTCAACACCTCGATGACCGGCTATCAGGAAATTCTCACCGACCCGTCTTACAAAGGCCAGATCGTGACGATGACTTATCCGCTCATCGGAAATTACGGCGTCAATTCGCAGGACGTGGAATCGTGGCGGCCGCACGCGGCGGGATTTGTCATCCGCGAATTGTCGCCCGTCGTCAGTAACTGGCGTGCGGATTTTTCGCTCGCCGAGTATTTGGAAAAAAATGGGATTCCGGGAATTCAGGGAATTGACACGCGCGCGCTGACAAAAAAATTGCGCGTGCGCGGCGCGTTGAACGGATTTATTTCGACGGAAGAAATTTCCGAAACCGAAGCGATTCGTCGCGCAAAAGAATTTGTTTTTGTCGGCGTGGATTACGTCAAAGAAGTCACGCACAAAAAAGAATTTCGCTGGGACGAACACGATCAGCAAAGCGGTGCGTTCGATTTGGTGCGCGGAAATAAAATTGCCGACCCGAAGAACAATCACAAACCACTGCCGCCGGCTGACATTCCGATTGTCGCGTTCGATTATGGAATGAAATACAATATTTTGCGTCGGTTGCGTCAGCATGGATTTGCCACGCAAGTTTTGCCCGCGACTGCGAGCGCAGCCGACGCATTGAAACACAAGCCCGCCGGAATTTTTTTATCAAACGGCCCCGGCGATCCGGCGGCGCTCGATTACATCGTGCGCGAAGTAAAAACTTTGATTGATTCCGACGTTCCGATTTTTGGCATTTGTCTTGGTCATCAAATTCTCGGACAGGCATTCGGCGGAAAAACTTTCAAATTGAAATTCGGCCATCGCGGCGGCAACCAGCCGGTGAAAGATTTGGAATCCGGCAGAGTTGAGATCACGTCGCAAAATCATGGTTTTGCCGTTGATCCGAAAACATTGCCGTCGGATGTCGAAGTGACACGAATTAATCTCAATGACCAAACCGTTGAAGGAATGCGGCACAAATCGAAACCGGTTTTTTGCGTGCAATATCATCCCGAAGCGTCGCCTGGCCCGCACGATTCGACGCCATTGTTCGCGGAATTTCGTTCGTTGATTGAAAAAAAATAATTTTCTCTTCCAGAGGTTTCCGTTTGACTTGAATCGCGTCGTGACCATAATCGTTTTACCGTAACTATGGCCAAACTTGTTATCCAAAACCAAGGCATGACGGGCCGCGCGCACGAGCTTAATGTGGACCGCACGACCATTGGTCGCGTGGAGGATAACACCTTTCCGATCACCGACCCGTCCGTTTCCAGCCATCATTGCGAAGTCCATTTGCAAAGCGGCGAAATTTTAATCCGCGACCTCAATTCGACGAACGGTTCTTTCATCAATGGCGAGAAAATCACCGAAAAAGTTTTGAAACCTGGCCAGATTTTGCGGCTCGGGCAAGTCGAATTAAAATTGGAAGTCGAAGGCGCAGTGGCGACACCTTCGCCCGCGCCAGGCGCTCCTGCCAAAAAAGCGGTGGATTCCACGATGGTCATGCCGCGCGGCGTCAGTTTGAGCGACTTGGAAAGCGGCGGTCGCCCGCCCGGATTCGACACCAACACGGCGTTCTCGAAAAAAAGAAACAAGGCCGGCATTTATTTTTGGGTCGGCTTTGCCATCGTCATTTTCGTGATTATTGTCCTCCTGCTCTACGCGCTTTCGCTGACCAATCCGCATAGATAATTTCCGATGCGGCCATGAAACCGCGCCTTTCAAATCAAACCAATCGCGCATTGACGCTAGTGGAAGTGTTGGTGGTGATTGCCGTGCTGGCTGTGCTTGGGGCAATTATTTTACCGATTCTTGCTCGCCCTCAAATTCACAGCCACCTAAATTGCGTCAACAATCTGAAAGAAATCTGTCTGGCTTACCGCGTTTGGGCAGGTGACAACGGCGATAAATATCCAATGGAAATTTCTATCACAAACGGCGGCGCGATGGAACTGGCGGCAATTGGAGACGCAGTCGTAACATTTCAAATCATGTCCAACGAATTAAGTACGCCAAAAATTTTGATTTGCCCGGAAGATAAGGATCATGTTTTGGCAACAAATTTTGACACGGGTTTCACGAGCAAAAACATCAGTTACTTTGTCGGCATAGATGCTGACCAGTCCAAACCACAATTGCTTCTTTCCGGCGATGATAATTTCATTGTTGACGGCGGCGTGGTAAAATCCGGCTTGGTGCAAATCCCGACCAACTCAAATGTCGCCTGGACTTCGGAGCGTCACGTTTCCTACAAAGAACATTTTTGGACACCGACACATGGAATTGGCAATATCGGCTTTGCCGATGGTTCGGTTCAACAGGACACCAGCATTGAGCTGCAACAGGCAATTCAAAAAACCAGCCTCGCCACCAATCGCTTCGCGATTCCATAATATTTAGCCGTGTTCAATCCGGCTAAACTCCCGCGCCTTTTCCCTTCTAGCTTCTGGCTTCTGACTCCTGTATTCTGGCCCAATGTTCGAAATGATCGCCCCACAACTGACGACCGCCGCCGAGAAACTCACGCACTTGCGGAGGTTTCTTTGACGTCCCCGCATTGCAGAAACGCTTCACCGAGCTGAACTCGCTGATGGCGGACGAAAATTTCTGGAACAACCGCGAGAAAGCCCAGGGCTTCATTGACGAGGCCGGCGCCATCCGCAACAAACTCGAGCCGCTCCAAAGACTCGAGAAGCAGCTCGACGATTTCCGCGTCATGCTTGAACTCGGCGAGGCCGAACCCGCCGCGTTGCAGGCGAAGGTCGAGGCGGAACTCACGCGCGACCTCGCGAAATTTTTCAAGGAACTCGACGCGCTGGAATTGAAACTGTTTCTCAACGGCCCGCACGACAAAAAAAATTGCATCTTCACCATCAACTCTGGCGCGGGCGGCACGGAATCGCAGGACTGGGCGGAAATGCTTTCGCGCATGTATACGCGCTGGGCCGAATCGCGCGGCTGGGAAGTCGAGGTCACCGACGCGCTCACCGGCGAAACCGCCGGTCTCAAAAGCGTCACGATGCTCATCAAGGGCGAGAACGCCTACGGTTTTTGCAAGGCCGAGCGCGGCGTGCATCGCCTCGTGCGCATCTCGCCGTTCGATTCCAACAAACGCCGCCATACCAGTTTCGCGAGCGTGGACACGATTGCGGAAATCGAGGAGAGCGACGGCGAAATCGTCATTCCGCCGAATGAATTTCGCGTGGATACGTTTCGTTCCGGCGGCAAGGGCGGCCAGAACGTCAACAAGGTCGAGACCGCCGTGCGCATCACGCACATTCCGACCGGCCTCGTTGTCGCGTCGCAGGCGCAGCGTTCACAACATCAAAACCGCGCGACGGCGATGAACCTCTTGCTCTCGCGAATTTTCGCGCAGCGCGTGGACGCGGCCAAAGCCGACATGGAAAAATTTTACGGCGACAAAGGCAGCGTCTCGTGGGGCAACCAGATCCGCAGCTACGTTTTCCAGCCATATCGCATGGTGAAAGATTTGCGCACCGGCGTGGAAACGAGCAATGTTCAAGGCGTGATGGACGGCGACCTGGACGCGTTCGTAAACGGCTGGCTGCGCGCCGGCTGCCCAACGAAACGGATGCAAGGCGTGAAAGATGAGGAAGAATAAATTTGCCACAGAGACACAGAGGCACAGAGTTTGAATAATTATTTTCTCTGCGCCTCGGTGCCTCTGTGGCTAAAATAAATCATGTTGGAATTTCCAGAACAAAGAGACCCGCTGACCGAAAAGATTATCGGCTGTGCGATTGAAGTTCATCGGACGCTTGGCCCCGGTTTGCTGGTATCAACTTATGAATCGGCCTTGGGCATGGAATTTGAAATCAACGGCATTCAATTTCAGCGACAGGTGATTTGTCCCGTTTCTTACAAAGGCCGGATCGTCGGCGATTACCGTTTGGATTTGCTTGTAGAAAAGTCAGTCATTGTTGAAATCAAAAGTGTCGAAAGACACGATCCCATTTTTGAAGCCCAACTTTTGACTTATCTAAAAATCACCGGACACAAACGAGGTTTGTTGTTAAACTTCAACACACGATTGCTCAAAGAAGGCATCAAGCGATTCGTTTTATAACTCTGTGTTCTCTGTGTCTCTGTGGCAAATGAATATCTTGGACGAAATTGTTGAAGAAAAGAAACGTGAAGTCGCGAAATTGCCCGCGCGAATCATCGCCGCCGGTGATTTGCGCGATGCGATGTTGGAGCATGGCGAGCGGCGTGATTTTATTTCTGCCTTAAAATCTTGTAGGAGACGAGGTGACGAGTCTCAAACTAAAAAAGAATCAGAGCCTCCTCATGTCGGCTCCTGCGATTCAATTGCGTTGATTGCCGAAGTCAAAAAAGCTTCACCGTCCGCCGGAATCATTTGCAAAGATTTTGATCCGGTAAAAATTGCGAAAGAATACGAAGCTGCTGGCGCAAGCTGCCTTTCCGTTTTGACGGATGAAAAGTTCTTTCAAGGCTCGCTCGATTATCTCCGCCAAATCCGCGAAGCCGTAAAACTGCCGCTGTTGCGAAAAGATTTCATCATTGATGAACGGCAAATTCTCGAAGCGATTGAATGGGGCGCGGACGCGATTTTACTCATCGTCGCGATTTTGTCTGACGAGCAATTGCAAAAATTCCATTCGCTTGCGACAGAAGCTGGACTTGCCGCGCTTGTAGAAGTTCATGATGAAATGGAATTGGAACGCGCGCTGAAAATCAATACCGCACTTATCGGCGTGAACAATCGTGATTTGAAAACTTTCAAAGTGGATTTGGCCACAACGGAAAAACTGGCAAAGAAAATCGACGCTGGAAAAATTCTTGTCGCGGAAAGTGGAATTTACACACGCACGGACGTGGAGCGTTTAAAAAAGTGCGGCGCAAAGGCAATTTTAGTCGGAGAATCCTTGCTGCGGGACGGAAACATCCAATCAAAAATCCAAGAGTTGATTGGTTAATTTTTATTTTTCGCCAATTGCTTCGCAAGTCGAATTGCGGCAATCATGCTCGAAGGATTGGCGATTCCTTTTCCGGCGATGTCATAAGCGGTGCCGTGGTCGGGCGAGGTGCGGATGAACGGCAGGCCGAGTGTCCAGTTCACGCCGGTGTCGAACGCGACGGCTTTCAGCGGCGCGAGTCCCTGATCGTGATACATTGCCACGACGGCATCGAAATCTCCGCGCAAGGCGTAATGAAAAACCGTGTCACCGCTCAACGGGCCGACAACGTCGAATCCTTTTTTTTGTAAAGCGGAAATGGTCGGCGAAATAATTTTAATTTCTTCGTCGCCAAATTCTCCACCTTCGCCCGCGTGCGGATTCAAGCCGGCAACGGCAATTTTGGCGCGTGGCAAACCCAAATCGCGACAGGCTTGCGCGGCAAGTTCAATTGCCAACGAAATTTTTTCCGCCGTCAATTTTTCAGAAACGGATTTGAGTGCAACGTGAATCGTGGCAAGCGCGACGCGGAGCCAGCGCCCGCGTTCGTCGGTGCCCAGCAGCATCATGGTGGTGCGGGGCGTGCCGGCGAGTTCGGAAAGGAATTCCGTCTGGCCGACAAATTTATGTCCGGCGCGGATGATGGATTCCTTGTTGACAGGCGCGGTGACGAGCGCGTCCAATTCGCCGCGCAGGCAGCGTTCCGCGCCATCGCGCAAATTTGCAATCGCGGCGTTCGCGGAAATTGGCGAACCGGCGGGCAAATTTTGCGGCAATTTTTTTGAAAATGGATTTGTGAAAAAAAATTTGCCGGTGCCATTGTAATCGGAAAAAATTTTCAGCGGCAGATTGAGTGAAAGTTTTTCGTTCAGCCGTTCGAGAATTTTTTCGTCGCCGATGAAAAGATATTTGGTGCCGCCGGTTTTCGCTTCAGCGGCGACGGCTTTGAGCGCGACTTCGGGGCCGATACCAGTGACATCGCCGATGGAAATGCCGATCCAGCCGTTCATGCGAAGATTTTTTTCAGTGCGACAAAATCAGAAGTAGCGGATGAAGGTTTTTTTCTTCAAACCGTCAATCCACTGCTGTTCGAGTTGTTTTTGTTCCTGGGCGCGGAGGGTGGCTTCGATGTCGTCGCGGACTTCGTTGAGCGGCTTGACGTGCGTGGAACGTTTTTGTTCGACGAGCATGATGTAGCAGGCTTCGGGTCTTTCGATCACGTCGCTGATTTTGCCAGGTTCGAGTTTGAAGGCGATGTCAGCGAGTTCCTTGCGCAGCACGGAGCGTTCGACCCAGCCCCAGTCGCCGCCCTGACTGCGCTGCGAGCCTT
>DASYAA010000170.1:0-3901 GCA_036501565.1 Verrucomicrobiia bacterium | reverse complement strand
CGCCCATCAACAACGATACATGGGTGGTGGCTGGAACCATCGGCAAAATGGATCAGCCATTCCAGGCGTCGCCGATGTTGTTTGATCCTGATTACACGCCGGAAGGCGGCGCATTGCAGGCGACTTACAAATTCAACACCGACAACTCACTTGCATTCAATGGCGCGGCATTTGTGCTTGACCAGTTAAACACGCGTGGGCCGTTTCTCTATGGCGGCCAAATTATTTGGAATTCCAAATGGTCGCCGAGAATCGGCACCGCCTTGGGTGTTGCGGCCTACGACATTGCCAACCAGTCACACCTTGTTGCCACGTTTCCAACTGGAGCTTCTTACGATTCAAACTTGGGCAATACGATTGCCTTGACAGGCTTGCCTGCGAGCGACTTCAATCCCATTGTCGCCAGCGGTAGCGTCACTTACACGCTGGACAGCTTTCCGCTTTATGCGGGCGCATTTCCAATCAAGCTCGCTGGCGAATACATGAACAATCCTGCCGCTGCCAAAAACAACGAAGGCTGGTGGGGTGGCATTACGTTCGGCAAATCCGGCAAGAAAGGAACATGGGATATTTCTTATCGTTATCAGCGACTCGAAGCCGATGCGTGGTGGGATCAAATTGTGGATGATGACAACGTAGCAGCATTCCCGGCTGTTCCGGCGGTCACACCCGAAACAGGCGTTGCTGCGGGCGGAACAAACATCAAAGGACATCTGGTCAAATTTAATTATTCAATCTTTGATTCACTGACCTTCACGGTCACATGTTACGTCAACGATTTGATCAACGACCCGGCTGCCGGCGCAAAGTCCGACGCCGTTCACGCGATGGCCGACTTGATGTGGAAATTCTAATTAACCGGAATGTAACGTGATTAAAAAACAAAAAACTGATTAACTGTTTTAATAAATGAAAAAAATAATTCTCTCATTTCTTGGTGCGACCAGTTTGCTCATGGCGGCGCAGGCGGCGGATGTTCTGACCATCACCGGCGCGGGTTCGACGTTCGATTATCCGGCCTTTACAAAATGGTTTGAGGCTTACAGCAAGGTGGACCCCAATGTCCAATTTAACTACCAATCCATCGGCTCCGGCGGCGGGATAAAAAATCTGACGAGCCAAACCGTGGATTTCGGCGCATCTGACGCGCCGATGAAGGACGAAGCCATGGCTGCCGCTCCCGGAAAAATTCTGCATATCCCAATCGTCGCTGGCGGTGTGGCTATCATTTATAATCTGCCGGGCAGCCCGAAATTGAAATTGGACGGCGACACGCTCGCCGGAATTTATCTCGGCAACATCACCAAATGGAACGATCCGAAAATAGTTGCCTTGAATCCCGGCGTTGATTTGCCTGACTTGCCGATTGTGACCGTGCATCGTTCTGAAGGTAGCGGCACGACATTCATCTTCACTGATTATTTGAGCAGCGTAAACTCCGCTTGGGCGGACAGTGTTGGCAAAGGGGCCTCAGTAAAATGGCCGATCGGCATCGGCAGCATGGGTGCCAAGGGCAGCGAAGGTGTCGCCGGACAAGTTAAACAAATTCCCGGCGCAATCGGTTATGCCGAACTGGCCTACGCCGACCAGAATAAAATGTCCTATGCCGACATGAAAAATTCCTCCGGCAATTTCATTTCGCCCGCGCCCGATTCCGTCAGCGCCGCGCTCGCCACAGCGAAAATCCCCGATGATTTCCGTTTCTCGATGGTCAACGCGCCCGGCGCGAATGCCTATCCCATTTCCGGCGCAAGTTGGGTGCTCGTTTATCAGCATCCGAAAAATGCCGAACGCGGGCAAAAACTTGTCAGCTTTTTGAAGTGGGCCATCACGGACGGACAAAAATTGTCGGCGCAATTGGATTACGCGCCGTTGCCGGACGAAGTTCAGCAGCGCGAATTGAAAGTTCTCGACACAATTAAATAATGACTTTGCTCCGCCGCCCGATAATTTTAGGGCGTGAGTCGGACGAAGAGCGCAATTCCTCCCGCTCTTCGTCCGTTTGATTTATGGTAGGAACGCGCTGCCACGCGTTCCAAATTTCGGCTGCGCGGGCAGCGCAGCCCTGCCCGAGATTTTAGGATAAGAAACATTGTGAACGGAAACGCACAAAAAAAAGACGGGGGACAATTCGGCGACCGCGCCTTCAAATGGCTGACGCTCGTCATGGCGCTGGCCGTTTTCGCGCTCATCGCGCTCATCGGCTATGAACTGCTCAGCGGTTCGCGTCTCTCAATGCAAAAATTCGGCTGGCATTTTCTCGTCACGAGCGATTGGGATCCTGTCAACGACATTTACGGCGCATTGCCATTTATTTTCGGAACACTCGTTTCGTCGGCCATCGCACTCATTATCGCCGTGCCCATCAGCATCGCCACCGCTGTTTATCTCACCGAACTCGCTCCGTTGCGCATCCGCCAGCCGCTCATCATGTTCATCGAACTTCTTGCCGCCGTGCCGAGCGTCATCCTCGGTCTGTGGGGAATTTTTGTGATGGTTCCGTTTTTGCGCGACCACTTTTTTCCGCTGCTGCAAAAATATCTTGGCTTCCTGCCGCTTTTCAAAGGCCCGATTTACGGCGTCAGCATGATGGCCGGCGGAATCATCGTTGCAATTATGATCATTCCCATCATCACATCCGTCTCTCGCGAAATTTTGCGCAGCGTTCCCGGGTTGCAACGCGAAGCCGCCTACGCGCTCGGCGCGACGCGATGGGAAGTCACGCGCATCGCCGTCTTGAGCTACGCGAAAAAAGGTTTGTTCGGCGCGGTGATTCTCGGACTCGGCCGCGCGCTCGGCGAAACGATGGCCGTCACGATGGTCATCGGCAACACGCCGCAAATTGTGGCGTCGTTATTTGCGCCCGGCTATACGCTCGCCAGCGTCATCGCGAATGAATTCAACGAGGCCACTGGAAATTTATATCCAAGCGCGCTTTATGAAATCGGACTCGTGCTACTTGGCGTGACCGTGCTGGTCAACATTTTTGCGCAACTGCTTTTGAAAACTTTCGCCGGACCAAACGTGAAACCGCAGCACTGAAAATTTATGATTTGCGATTTACGATTTATGATTGAATCCTCGAAGAGCCACGCAGATTCAATTCCTGCAAAATCGTCAATCATAAATCATAAATCATAAATTCGATGACCGCACCAAACCACAACTGGCGAAAGTTCAAGAACGCGTTTATGCAAACACTCACGTTGGCGTGCGCGATTCTGGTCGTCATGCCGTTGCTGCTCGTGTTTTATCATCTGATCAAGGAAGGTTTCAGCTCGATCAATCTGGCATTCTTCACACAATTGCCCAAAGCCGTCGGCGAAGTCGGCGGTGGCATGGGAAATGCCATTGTCGGGACATTTATTTTGCTCGGACAGGCCGCAATCATCGGCGTGCCGGTCGGCGTGCTCGGCGGCGTTTTTCTTTCCGAATACGGCGGCACAAAATTGAACTGGGCAATCCGTTTCGCCGCCGACATTTTGAACGGCGTGCCGTCCATCACCTGGGGCATTGTGGTTTACGCGTTGATGGTTGTGCCGATGCACACTTTTTCCGCGCTCGCAGGCGGCGTCGTGCTTGGCATGATGATGATTCCGCTCGTGATGCGCACGACCGAGGAAGTTTTGCAACTCGTGCCCGGCGGCTACCGTGAAGCCTCGCTCGCACTCGGAATTTCAAAATGGAAAACCATCGTGCAAATCGTCATCCGCACCGCGCTCAAGGGAATTGTCACCGGCGTTTTGCTCGCGCTAGCACGCGTCGCAGGCGAGACCGCGCCGTTGCTGTTCACCGCGCTCGGCAACCGTTTCTGGGCGCACAGTTTGACCGAACCCATCGCCGCGATGCCGCTGCAGATTTTCGCCTACGCCATTTCGCCTTACGACGACTGGCATCGGCA
>DASYAA010000169.1:0-18901 GCA_036501565.1 Verrucomicrobiia bacterium | reverse complement strand
CGGGTGGGAATCGCGGTGGCGAGCGCCACGTCGGCAATGTTGCTGGCAGGTTCAATGCCCAGGACTTCGCAGCCCTGTTCCTTGAATTTTTTCAGGAACACGCCGGTGTTCGACGCAATTTCGAGAACTTTCGAGCCGGAGCCGAGCCGCGCGGTCGAAAGCAAATGCGTCATCATTTTGTTAAGATGCGTGTCCATAGTCTTGGACGTGGATGTGACGTAGGCGTAGTGCGAGTAAAGGATTTTCGGGTCAACCGTGTCCGCGAGCTGCACAAGCGAACAATCAGTGCAAAGCACGACGCGCAACGGCAGCGAGATTTTGTAGCTCGCAACTTCTTCCGGCTCGAGAAAATCATTCACCAGCGCGGTCTTGCCGAGGTCGAGGATGAACTTGAGCTTTTTCGAGCCGCAAGTGCGGCAACGCGTGCGTTCTTGGATCATGATTGAGGAAGTTGGTAGGGTGAATTTGGATTCAATTCGTGGCGGATTTCATCCACGGAATCGAGGCGGCCTTCGCCTTTGAAAAGTAAATTTGTGACTGTGACGACAAGGCCGGAGAAATTTCCTACATTACGATAAGCATGCACTACACCCCGCGGAACGTAAATGCGCGTTGGCGCCTGCTCGCCCGTGTTAATAAACCAACCGCGTTTTGCGCGTGCGGAATTTTCGCGGTCGTCCCAAAGATAAACGCAAAAATTCGACGGCCCGGCGAAAGTAAAATAATCATCCTGCCCGACGTGCTGGTGCGGCCCGCGCGTAACGCCCGGATGCGACCACGAGGAACAAGCCATGAGCGGTTTGAAGCCAGATGGAATTTCATCTGTGCGAAAAAGTTCGTGCAAACTGCCGCGAGCGTCTTTGAAAACTGGCAGCGCTTCCACACGAACGCCCGGCAAATCGGGAATTTCAATGATTCCGCGTACTTCGATTTGTTGCCAGACCGTGGACATAGGCGGCAAAGTTACCTGAAATCATTTCATCTGCGCGAGCATTTTTTGCAGCCCGCCACGCCATGAACCCAGCGGACGGTCAAGCTGGTGCGATAATTTTTCATTGCTCAATACCGTGTAATCCGGTCGGCGCATCGTGGAATTGAAAAATGAACTCAAAACGGGTTTGACCGGCGGCGCGGTGGAAATCAAATTGGCGCGCGCGGCTTCCTCCAAAATAATTTTCGTCCAGTCGAAACGGCTTACGCCTTCCTCATTGACCGCGTGAAACAATCCACTCGCACCAGACCGGACAAGTTCCAAAGTCCATTGGGCCAAATCAGAAGCAAATGTCGGCACGGAAATCTGATCGGTTGTGGATTTCAAGGCGCCGCCTTCGTGCGCGGCTTTTAAAACGGTGTGAACAAAAGTTTTTGTCTGTGTAGGATGCCAGCCAAAAACCCAGCTTGTGCGCAACACCAGATTTTTTGGCGAAGCGTGCAGCACTGCCTGTTCACCCGCGAATTTGCCAGCGGCATAATGATTCAGCGGATTCGGCGCGTCCGTTTCCAAGTAAGGCATCTTTTTTTTACCGTCGAAAACATAGTCAGTGCCGTAGTGAACCAGCCGGATTTTTTTTTCGACACATAACTTCGCCAACGTTTCAGGTCCGTTGGTATTCACCGACCACGAAAGGTCCCGCTCGACTTCGCAGTGGTCCACTAGATTGTAGGCAGCTGTACTGATGACAACTTGCGGCTGCAATTCGGCCAGTCGTTGCCCCATGAGTTTGGGATTGAGCAGGTCAAAATCTGCGTGACCGAGAGAAAAAAATTCGAAATCACACGGCTCAATTTCTTTGAGCGCGTGCGCCAGCAAACCGCTGCCACCAGTGATAAGAACGCGTTCCATGTTTGCTTGTAATCTGCGTCGAATTTAAGGGATGGCCTTTATCGCGTCCAACATTCTCGATAGACACCGGCATTTTTTCTCGCTAAAAAAGTGCCAGTCAATGCACATTCACTGGATTGCCAACGCCATTGTGCCGCCTCCGATTTCGATGAGCGGCGGAGACCGCATCATGGTGGAATGCATCCGGCGTTGGAGCCAGCAACATAAAATCACCGTCTATGGCAATGAAGGCGCGCGTCAGATGTGTGATTGGTATGAACTCAAAGGTATTGAACACGTCACATGGCCTACCGACCACTATTTGAAATATGGCCGCTTCTTCTGGTGGTTCATGCAAATAGTCAGAGGCGTTCGCGGCGTGCGCCACATTAATTTTTCGCGGGATGAAAAACATCTCATTATGGCCACGTCGGAATTCCATCCCAGTTGCATTCCAGCAATGCGGTTGAAGAAGTGTTATCCGAATGCGCCACTTGTAGTGGGAATTTATTTCTTCGCACCAAAATGGTTTTCGGGTCAGCCCGGTCCGGGGGTTTTGTTCACGGCATACCGCCCATTTCAGCAACAAATTTACAAACGCTCTTTACGCGAGGCGGAAATGATTTTGACAACGGTGGAGCAAGATCGTGAATTGATGATTGCCGATGGTCGCACGCCGGAATCTGTTTTTGCCGTGCTGGGCGGGGTTGATTTATCCATTCCGCAAAGCGTGCCGGAGCCAAAAGAAAAAACTTTTGATGCGGTGTTCATTAGCCGTTTACATCCACAAAAAGGCCCATTGGAATTGATGGACGTCTGGAAATTACTGCTGGCGAAAAAGCCGGATGCGCGTCTGGCAATGATCGGCTCCGGCCCGCTCGACACCCGATGCAAAAACAAAGCACAGCAGCTTGGGATTGCAAACAACGTCGAATTCTTCGGTTTTCGCGATGGTGTTGAGAAGTATAAAATCATTAAGGCCTCCCGCGTCGTGGTTTATCCGGCGGTTTTTGAAGTAGGCGGCATGGCTCCGGCGGAGGCGTTGTGCTGCGGGTTGCCGGGTGTGTCGTTCGATCTGCCACCGCTACGAGTTTATTATCCGCGTGGCTGGCTTAAGGCACCGCCGGGAGATTTTCCAGGATTTGCCGATTGCATTTATCGCCTGCTTACTGACGAAAAACTTTACGCCGAGAAAAGCAAGGATGCGTTCGCCGCTGGACTGGAATGGGATTGGAACGCGCGGGCCAAGGCGATCTGGGATTCCATCGAACGCCGCATCTCCAATCGTTCCGCACGAGCGTAGGGGGATATAGCTGACTCATTTGGTTGCAGTCGGAACGAGCTGCCCTACTGGGTTGTAATATTCCTGAATGAGTGGTCGGTGACGGCAAGTTTCATACTCTGCGGAAGCATTCTGAAATAGAATCACATGTCCGCGCACTGCCCCGTGCCGGGATGAGATTTTAGCGTCTTGTCGCGAATACTTGGGGAAGATCGCGTGATATGTATTAGTGGACAGAAAGGAGGGGCGGATGTAATCAAGGTTGCATTTCTCCCCTTCCACCACGTCACTACCGCCATCAATGTCATATCCAAATTGCGGATGTCCAGGAACTTCAAAATCATCAATCACGATAACCGTACGCAATTTTGCGTTGGCGATGTGTCTTAATTCGTCACGAAGCGGCCAGTAACGCTGCCAATGCGCGTCTAGGAAGAACAGCGGAAAATCGCCGAACTTCCGTTTCGAGAGCATATCTCCAATCCAATCGGAGGAATTTCCAAGGTGTGGCGTAACATTCAAATACTTGGACAATGCGTCCTTGGACAACTCATAACTGCTCTGCACGACCTCGCTCGTAAAAACGGGCAGTTGGCGATGGTGAGAGGCGATAAACTCCGTCGAGTAACCGCGGCATGTGCCGGTCTCAACGAACGCCGTGAAATGAAAAGCATCAAGTAGATCAAGCATCAATCGGCGGTAAATTAAGTCGCAATGGAAAGCGCCCCAACCTTCCCCATACAACCATCCTCGAGTCCGGCGCAGGCCTGCCGCCAGCCAAGTATTCTGCTCTAGGCGCTTCGCTAAACGTTGCTGAAAGGAAATTACTCTTGTTAAATTGGATTCATTTTGGAGCATATTCGACATTTGCGTTCATTATACGGCATGGCGAGCCGACGTGAAGCGAAAAATGTCAGCCGCATCTTGTCGCGGATGATGTTTCTGTTTTTTTCAATTTTTAATCCTTGAATTTGTGGAAAATATATCTGCCAAGAAACATTTGCTAATTCAGATGAATTTATGATAAACAGAACTTCACAATCTGAAGGATGCGGTGAGAATGAATCTAATTGGTTAAATTCAGAAAAATCTATTATGCTTGTCAGTGAATGTATTCAAACGGTTGCCAGACTTGTTTTTATCGCCATTTAGCAGAGTTGCAGAAGGATAAGAAGAGGCTGGATAAGTTAAAAACCCATAATTGCTCATCTGACGGTCTTGACCCATAAACGAAAATGACGAACACAAACGACAAACTTAAAATCACCTTCGTTTATCTGCACATTTCAGGTCGGGAAGATTTTTTGGGTCATTCCAAAAAGTTTGTGGACACATATCTAAAATACCCCGCTGGCGTTGAACATGACTTGATTATCGGTGTCTGCGGTGTCCCGCTTGACAAAAAGGCAGCAGAAATTTTTGCACCGCTTAAATGCACCTTCATCCGATTGGAAAACGCGGCTTGGGATATCAGCGCGCATCAACAAATCGCCCACATCATTGATTCAGATTTCATGGTATGCTGCACGTCACGAACTTATTTCTGGAAAGCCGGATGGCTGAAAAGGTTTGTCGAGGCGCGAAAACAGTTTGGTGAAGGACTTTACGGTTCAGCAGGTTCGTTTGAATTCAATCCCCATATTCGCACATGCTTTTTTGGATTCAATCCCATGCGGCTTCGTGAATATCCATATGTTATAGATACGCGAAAAAAAGCGCATTTTTTTGAATGCCGCAAATGGAATTTCACAAAACGATTTGGCAGAGCTGCCTTTATGGTCACTTGGGACGGCGTTTATCAACAAGCTAATTGGAGAACGCCGCCAAACATCTTCCGTCGCGGCGATCAGACCAACTTACTGACGTGGGACAAGCATTCAAGGATTTATGCCGATGCAAAACCTTCTAAAAAGAAAATCCTGGAGCGGGATGCTGATGGTTTCTATAATGGTTTGATGGGAAAAGCCAGAAAAGTCATTGATTTGATTCGTGCATAGGACAATCGAACCGATTGATAATTTCCAGTAAAACTTTCTCAATCGTGACCGACGCCATGCACGCGATTAATTCTTCGCGCGTGCCCTTGATGTCGCCGCCGTCGTAACGGTAATAATCCAAATTGCGTCCGGCCACAACCGGATTTTTGACAAGCGTAAATTGATTTCCGAACGGCAGATTCGTCGCGTTCAATGTGGGCGCTTCAATGACAATTTGATTCGGCACTTTCACGGCGGCGGCGATGTGCATCAACGCCGTGTCCACGCTCAAAAATGCGCTGCAACGTTTCATCAACGCCGCCGTTTGTCGCAGATTTTGCGTTTTGGCTTCCAGCGTCAAATCGCGATCGCTTTGCGCGAGAACCACTTGATGATCTTTCGTTTCTTCCGGGCCGCCAAAAAGCAAAACGCGAATGTCCGGACGTTGATTATTCAATTTTCGCACCAGCCCGGCGTAATTTTTCAACGGCCAGCGTTTGAGCGGCAGATTTTTTGTGCCGCCGGAACCGACATGAACGCCGAGAATTTTTTGTCCGGCCAATTTGTTTTTGAAAAGGAAATCGTCCGTCCATTTTTCCTCATCCGCCGTCAGAAAAATTTCCATTTCGTGTTTCGGAAGTTTTTTCTTCGCGCCGATGAGCGGCAAAACGTCCAGATTATTTTCAATTGAATGCCGCGAATAATCCTGCTTCAGCATTTTATTGACAAGCTTGCGGTCAAGCCAGCCGGAACATTCGTATTCATGGCTGATGCGCGTTTTTGCGCCAATAACGCGCGCGACGATGCGATAATGAATCCGGCTCTGCGGATGTGTGTTGATGGAAATGTCGTAGCGATTTTTTCGCAACGACCAAAGAAATCGCAATGCCTCGAATTTGCCCGCCGCGATGAAATTTTTTTGATGAACGCGATTCAGATGCGGATTATTTTCAAGCAAATCTTTTGAGCCGCTCCATAAAACAAGCGTGTCAATTGTTGCATCGGGAAAATTTGCGCGCAGTTCGTGAATCAGCGGCGTGGCCAAAAGCGTGTCGCCGATGCCGGCCATGGAAATGACAAGAATTTTCACAACCGCGAAATTTTTTCCAAAAGTGCCGTCGTAGATTTTCCCGGCACGAATGAGATGATTATTGTTTTTCCGCCCGAATTTTCCACGGCGCGACGTTCATCTTGATTCAACGTGTCCAAAGTGTAATCGCCGCCTTTGACATAAATGTCCGGCTGCGCGCGCTCCAAAAATTTCTCCGCCGTTTTTTCTGAAAAAATACAAACCGCAGAAACGTTTTCAAGCGCAGCGAGAACCGACGCACGGTCAATCTCCGAATTCACCGGACGGCCTGCGCCTTTTAATTGCCTCGTTGCTTCGTCGCCGTTGACGCCGACCAAAAGCGCATCGCCGAAATTACGCGCAGTTTCCAAATACGTCACATGGCCGAGATGCAAAATATCGAAGCAGCCATTTGTGACGACAAGTTTCTTGCCGCTCGCGCGAAAAGATTTTCGCCATTGCGGCAATTCGTCCCACGCGATGATTTTGTCCCGAAAGTTCACGGCGTCATTTTGCCTGTGGATTTTCCGAATTCAACAATTTCCACACTCGCAGATTTTCTGTCACGCCCCACGCCTGCGCGTCACAGCCGCGTTGCGTGTGTGGCGCGTCGCCGTCAAGAATTTCGGGAATTTGTCCGAGGCAGCCTTCATTCAGGATTTTTTCCGAACTGGTTAAATAACTTTTTGCCGCAGCAACTGCTTCGGGTGAAAAATCCCACGCGCGCACGAGCGCCTCGCAAAAATTTGGAAATGTCCACGTCCACGCCGTGCCGTTGTGATACGCGGGTTTGCGGCGCGTGTCCTCATCGCCTTCGTAACGCGGCCAATACGGATTCGGCGGATCGTTCAGCAATTTTCCGTCGTTGCCATAAATCGCGAGCGGAACGGAAACCGGCAGCGGCGCGAGCGAACGCAACGCGCCGGGCACAACCAAAAATTTTTGCGCGGCGGCGACGCAACGCTTCGCGCGTTCGCCATTTACAAGTCCGAGGCTGACAGCGAAAAGACAATTGCTGCGCAGCGCGTCGCTCGCGGTCGCGTCACGCGCGATGACATTTTTTTTCGCGGGCAATACGTCGGCGAACCAGCCTTTTTCTTCCAGCCAAAATAATTTTTCAAACGAACTGGTCGCGCGCTCGGCAAGATCGCGCCATTTTTTTTGTTCGTTGCGCGCAGAAATTTTTTCCAGTTGTCGCAGCAAACGAATCCACAAAACTTGAATTTCGACCGGATAACCTTCGCGCGGCGTGCCGGCGGGAAAATTCGTGTCCATCCAGGTAAAATGCGCCGGACTCCAAATCAATGCGGAATCCGAATCCATGCGAATGCCATTGGGCGTGCCGCGCGAATAATTTTCGGCGATGCTTGCGAGAATTTCGTAAATCGTGCGGCCGCTTTCATCAACCGGCATGTCGTAAAAAATTTTAGTTTTTAATTTTGAATTTTTAATTTCAGAAATTTCTTCGCAAACAACCGCAAACCAAAGCGGCGCGTCGCTGGTGTCGCGATTCGAAACGTCCGCGCCGTGAATCGTGTTCGGCAGCGTGCCGTCTTTTTCAAATTTTGCGAATGTGAGCAGCAACTGTTCTACTTCGTCAATCATGCCCGCCGCCAAAAGTCCGCGCGCACAAATCAGCGAGTCGCGTCCCCAGTCCAAAAACCACGGATAACCGGCGATGACCGTTTTACCGTTGTCGCGACGGACGACGAATTGTTTTGCCGCGCGCAATAATTGTTCGCTGAAAGAAATTTTCGGGTTGGCAATTGCCGGTTGCCGATTGTCAATTTGAAGAAATTCCAACACTGAATTTATTTCCGCCGTTGCCATAAGTTTCGCGCTCGCGCCTTTGACCAGCGAAATTTCAAACCAGCCCGGACTATAAACGTCGCCACTGGCAATTTGGCCGCGCGTTGCTTCGACCGGATGCGGAATATTTTCGCACCATTCCGGCTGCAAATGAAAAATTCCGGCATCAGATAAAATTCGCAGTTGGCGATCCGGCGCGGGCGTAAATTCAAATCCAATTTTGTTTTTTATTTCACGGCAATTAGACGAAAAATGAAAATCGGCGCCGCTATTGCGTTTGGTTTCGCTGTGAAAATTTCTGTCTTCGATGTCGAAACGAATCGTCAAACGCACGTCGGCGTCGGCGGGCAATTGTTTGCCGCGCGCGGATTTTTCGGTCGGGCGGCTGAAATTAAAAATGACGGCGTTTTTTCCTTCGAGCATTTCCGCGCGCAATTCAATCTCGACTGTGCGTCCGTCGCCGGCATTCGCCGCAAAATTCCAAATGGCGCGGGAATCGTTTTTGAATGAAACCAAATTTTTGAAATCCAGCGGCGAAAGAAATCCGTCGGCGTTGACCCAGACGCGGATGCGTTTGACAAAAATGTGCCGATCAACCGGAAAATTTGGATTCAGATTCGCGCCGAGGACGCAATCGTATTTGGAATTGACGCGGCCAAGGTCAACGCAAATCCGCGCCATGCCGCCGATGCCGTTTGTTAATAAGACCAGTTCGGAAGCCAGCGTTTGCGGTTCAAGGTTTTGAAGTTTGGGTTCAGGCGGCAAAAATCGAATTACGGCGGAAATTTTTTGCGAAGTGGTTGCGAAACGCTCTAAAATGAGTTTAGCTTCGGCGGAAATTTCGCGTGGCGGAAAAGCGGCGATAAAAATTTTGCCGGATGGAATGGATTGAACGTGAATTGGAATCGCATTTTCAATCTTCAATTCAACGCGAAACGGTGTTGTGTCTTCAACCAGCAGCCAATGATTGGCCGGAATGAGCGTGACGCGGCGCGCGTCAATCAAAGTCCATGTGATGACGCGCGGAAAAAATTTTCCGGCTTCCGTTTCGCGCAAAAAATCAGCGAGCGGCGGTTTTGATTCGCGCGCGGCGAATTCGCTGACGGCGGCAAGAAAATTTTTTGGCGAACGTTCAACTTGTTCGGCAAGCCATCGCCAATCGAGGCCGTCAATGGTTTCGGCGGAAATGATTTTGCTCAATGCTTGAATCGCAAATGCGGCTTGCGCGCGGGCGCGACGATAATTTTCTCCGCTCAAGCCGGCTGGTTTTTGCGTCGGCGCAAGGCAATGGCACGCGCCGGGTGCGAGCGTAAAAATGATTTCTTTTTTTTCGCGGTCGAATTGTGAGAGTGGCTGCCCAAGCAAATCAAACTGAAAATTAGAAATTTCAAATTTCAAATCGGTCGGCGCTAGCGTCAGCAAATGAGATTTTTCAACGTCGGTGTTGACCAAAATCAAAACAGAATCTTTGTCCTCGGCGGATTCGCGGAGCAATGCATAAACCGGCGAGTCGGCTTTGCTCAAACGCGTGAGTTTTGCACCGTCGAAAAAACACGGATGGTCGGAAATGAGTTCGTTGAGTTGCGCGAGTTCGGAAACAATGTTGTCGGCACCGTCCCAATTCAATCCAGAGCAGCCGTGAACTTTTATTTTTTCGGCGGCGAGCCATTCGACGCCGCAGGTGAAGCCGAAGCCGCCGTTTGGACTTGTCAGCGCGCACAGACGATTTCGCAACAGCGACCACGCGCGACCTTTTTCGGCAAGGCGAAGATTATCATGCGTTTCAGAATAGTGAACGTAAGTGCCGATGCGCGCGCTTTGAGAATTTGAATAGTCCAAATAATTTGCGACATCTTTGCCGGAATAATTTTGGAACAATTCGGAATAAGCCCACTGCATTCCGCCTTCGGTCAGCAAATTTTCTGTGATTTCCCACGAGCCGCCGAGTCCTTCGAGCAGGAAAATTGTTTCAGGAAATTCGTCCCGCACGCGCGCAATAACATATTGCCATGCGGCGATGGGAATTTTGTAGCCGGCGTCGCAGCGAAATCCATCCGTGCCGCGACGACACCAAATCAAAAGCGCATCGGCAATTCTATCCCAAAGCGCGCAGTCGTCCTGTTTCAATTCGATCAAATCTTCCCAAATTGTTCCCCAAGCGCCGGGGCTGGCGAATGTGCCGTCTGGATTTTTCAGAAAAAACTCCGGCGAATTTTCCTGCAAGGTCGAACCCCAGCCGGTGTGGTTGATGACGATGTCGAGAAAAACGCGCGCACCGAGCGAATGCGCGGCGTAAGTCAGTTCGCAAAATTGGTCAATGGCGGTGGTGCGTTTGTCGAATTCGACGAGCGCGGAATCTACGGCGGTCAAATCAAGCGCGGCATAGGGACTGCCGAAACGTCCGAAGCGCGCGTAAGTTGTCGGCGTCGGATGGATCGGCAGCAAATGCAAAATGCGGCAGCCAAGTTTGTTGACGATGTGCGGCAATTGCCTTTTCAAATCGCGCAAAGTTCCTGACGGTGGAATGACGGTGAAATTTTTTGCATCGAGCGATTTGAGTTGGGCTTCTAATTTTTCATCAGCGGTCGAGGCAAGATTTTTTGTCGCGCCAAACAATCGCGCGAAGGCGCAATAAATTGTGTTCGCGGTCCGCGCGAAATTTGGATGGACCGAAATGCCAACATCAGAACCTTCCGGCCAGTGCTGCCATTTTTTTTCGTCGAGTAAATATGCTTTGGCTTTGAAATATCCGACTTCAGCGAGCGGCAATTCGATCTGCCAGCCATCGGCGGTTTTTTGCATCGGCAGATCGCGCCACGATGCGCCTGCAGCGGCGGCACCGCCCGCGTGCGCGGAAATGACTTCGTGGCGCAATTCGGCGACGCGACCGAGATTGGTGCGGAGCAACGCGCGGCAGTTTTTTTGCGCGGCCGGATTTTTTTCCGCGCGCAGTGTAAAAAGGATTTTATCTCCGACGAAACGTAAAAAGCGCTCGCCGGGCGCGGGGGTCATGGTTGAAATTGTCCGCTCCACCTGAAAATTCTTACCATGAAGACGGGGCGCGTGAAATGCAAAAGCGTTTTTTTGAAAATTCGCAGCGCATTTTAACTTTGAATTGAGCGACTGCCGCTTTAATCTGGCAGAGAAGTTGCTCAATTCTCCTCATTTGGCGTGAGGATTTCCCGGCATGGCCACACCGACAATAACTGCGGACGAAGAAGCTCAATTGCAACAGACAATTGAGATGTTCGAAGTCATTGTGCAATCACAGCCCAATGATTGCCAGTCGCTGGAAATTCTCAAGGAAGCCTACACCAAGCTGAAACGCGAAGAGGACATCATCAGCACGTCCAAACGCATCGCGCAGGCTTACCGCGAAACGGGACAGCTTTCGTCGGCGATTCTGGAATTTGAGACGATTTTGCAACGTCGTCCAGACGACGCCGACGCGCAAAAATCGCTCAAGCAAATCGAGGACAAGGCACGCAACGGGACGGCGCAATCCACAGACACCGAGCCGGCGGCGCTGGTTGCCCCGTCCAAAACCCAGAAGGCCGATGCCAAAAAATCGCGCGTAGACGTCGGAGGCTTGGAAGATGACCGCAAGGCGATGCACAAAATTTTTGTCGAAAGCAAAACCATCAGCGCGGAGAATTTCGAATTGTGCTGGCGTGAACCGGATTTGGCGGTTGCGCCGACGGACGTGGTCGAGCCGTTCATTCACACGCTCGCGCAGAAAAATATTTTTCCCGTGGAGAAATCGCTCAAATTGTTGTCGGACAAGTCGCGCACGCCATTTTTGCCATTGGATAAATATGACATTGACATCGAACTGACGCGCGGTTTTTCGGCGGAGATTTGCCGGCGCTGGTGCGTGCTGCCATTTGATCGCATGAGCAAGGCGATTCTGGTGGCTACTGCTAATCCATTCAATCAACAGGCGGCCAGGGAATTGGCCGAAAGCACCTCGCATCGGTTGCTGTGGTATCTGGCGATGCCGGCGGACTTGATGCAACACATCCGCAAAACTTTCCGTTAAGCTCATGGCCAAAATCAAATCATTTGGAGAACGCATCGCCGACGCCCTCGTCGAGGACGGTTTGTTGTCCGAGCAGCAGGTCGAAGAGTTGCTGGAGCAGCAAAAAAAAGCGGGCACGCGCTTAGTCAAACTGGTTCTGGAAAAATCCTACGTCAGCGATCAGGACCTGACGGTTTGCATGGGCCGCGTGCTCAATGTGCCGCCAATCAATCTTGGTCGCGTGACCATTCCGCCGGAAATTTCCGAATTAGTGCCGCGCGACGCCGCGCACAATCACAGGGTCATTCCCATTTCGCGGTTGGATAACAAACTATTTCTGGCAATGGCCGACCCGCTGAATGTTCTGGCCATTGACGATGTCCGACGTATCACCAAGCTGGAAATTTCTCCACTCATCGCATCGGAACGAGCTATTGCTGACAAACTCAATGTTTTTGACGCCGGCCACGGTGGTTCGATCGAAGACATCATTCTAGACGCCCAAAAGCTGCGCGAAGCCGAGGCAGAAGCGGATTCCGTTGAAACCGTCAGGGAAGTCACGGAGAATATCAGCATTGATCAACTGGCCGCCTCTGGCGAAGAAGCGCCGGTCATCAAACTAGCCAACCTCATCATCGTTCAGGCCATCAAAGACCGCGCCAGTGATATTCACTTGGAACCTTTTGAGAAATCCATGCGCCTGCGCTATCGCGTGGACGGCGTGCTCCTTGACGCGACGCCGCCGCCCAAAGAAATGCAACTGGCGCTGACCTCGCGCTTCAAAATCATGAGCAATCTCGACATCGCCGAACGCCGCCTGCCGCAGGACGGTCGTATGCGAGTGCGTGTCAGCGGCAAAGATTTCGACCTGCGCGTTTCCGCGATGCCCACCGTTCATGGCGAAAAAATGGTGTTGCGCGTGCTCGACAAATCAAATCTTTCCGCGAGCGTGGACAAACTTGGCTTGGATGCCGAGACGTTCAAGCAATTCAAAGCTGCGATTGATGCGCCGCATGGACTGCTGCTCGTCACCGGCCCGACTGGTTCCGGCAAAACCACGACGCTTTATTCCGCACTCAACGAGTTGAACAATCCAATTTTCAACATCGTCACCGTCGAAGACCCGGTGGAATTTCAGATTCCCGGCATCAACCAGGTGCCGACGAAGAAAGACATCGGCCTTACTTTTGCCAGCGCGCTGCGTTCCATTTTGCGTCAAGACCCGGACATCATCATGATCGGGGAAATCCGCGACACTGAAACCGCCGAAATCGCCATCGAAGCAGCGCTCACCGGCCATCAAGTTTTGAGCACGCTGCACTGTAATGACGCGCCCGGAGCCATTGCGCGCCTCGACGACATGGGCATCGCGCCATTTTTGATTTCATCGTCATTGCTACTTTCTTGCGCGCAACGTCTCATCCGCCGCATCTGTCCGCATTGCAAGGAGCCGGTGACTTATCCGGCAAAAATGTTTGAAGACCTCGGCATTGATCCCGCCACGTTCAGCGGCGTGCAGCTTTTTCGCGGACGCGGCTGTGAGCGTTGCAAAAATTCCGGTTACGCCGGACGCATGGCCGTCATCGAAGCCATGTCCATTAGCGATCAAATCCGCAAGCTCATCATCGCCCGCGCCAACACCCGCGAACTCGGCAAGGTCGCCATCAGTCAGGGAATGCGCACGCTGCGCACGGTCGCGCTTGACCGCGCACGCGAGGGTGTTTCCACTTTGGAACAGGTCTTCGTCATGACCTCCTCGCATTGATTCGCCGAACGCTCAAAATTTTCGCTGCGGAATAACAAATGGCTGCGGACCTTGCGACATCCACGGCGGTGCCTGTGGCATCCAAGCTGGCGCGATTGCAGGCTGCAGGCTGCTTGGACCGGTGACGGTCGGCAACGGCGTCAAACCCGTCGGCGTGCCGATGCCGCTGGTCAGCGGCGTGTAAGAAGCGCCGACCGGATTGGCCACCGGCTGGCCGAAGCTGTAATTTGCCGACGACGGCATGGAAATAAAATTCCCGCCGCTGCTGAAACTTGCCGCAGGCGTTTGACTTTGAACCGCCGGACTTTCCCCCAATAATTTTTGAAGCCGGTCCATTTCCGTCGGTTGCGCGGAATCGGACGCCGGCAACGGAGACGAACCATCAAATAATTTTCCTGAACTGGCGTCTGCGTTCGGACTGGAAAAATTATCGCCACGCTGCGGGTTATTGTTAAAAAGCTGGCTCAATGTTTGCGGCATATTGCCGAGCGTGCCGCTGACCGGATTGGTCGTGTCCGCGCCCGACTGGAAATCGGGGTTGCTTGGAAAATGCCAGGACGAAGCCGGATTATCCTGCGAGAAACCATTCGTCGCCCCGGATTGCGACTCGCTTTGCCGCCCCAGAAAACTTTCCAAAGCGCTCGAATTTTTCCGCAAGCCCATCGCGTCACGCTCCGGCACTTGCAAAATTTTTTCCGTTGAAGCGACGCCCATGATTTCTCCCGGCGTCATCAACGTCCAATCCTTTTTTGGATTCAGCAAATTTTGCAATTGCTGGCCTTCGGAGATCGAAACAGCCGACGGAATCGCCAGCGGTGGCGCCTCGCCCGACGGAAGTTCCGGGCCAAAACCTGACGGCGCAAATGAAGTGGTTTCGGGCAAATCTTCCGGCTTGGAAAGACGTGTTAAATTTGAAGACACATTGCCGCCATCCGGCGACGAAAAAATGATCGGCTCGCCGCCTTGCTGCGCCGATGCGGAAAATACCAGCGCCAGCGCCGCGCCGACCAAAAGCGGCAGCTGCCTCAAATTCACCGGATGAAAATACATTTTTAGGTAAACAATCTAATGTAATAGACAGTAGCCGTCAAAAATGAACTCAAAAGAAAAATCTCCATCACCGCTCGAATTTTGGTCTTTGCCGGACTATTGCCGCTCGTATTCGCCCTTGCTGACTTTTTTGAGCACGGTGAACCCGGCCTTTTTTGCGTCCGAGATGGACAGCGGCTTGAGTTTGTGCGGCGAACTGAAACTGGAAAGAATTTTGCGCACCGGCTTTTTGCACGCCGGACAATTCGTGAGCGGCTTGGCCGAGAGCGGACGGTTCAAGGTGAATTTCCCGCCGCAGACCTTGCAGTCGCCTTCGCACAGTTCGTATTCGTAAAGGGGCATGAAATATTTAGTTGGTATTAAATTTGAAAGGATATGGCCATATTACATCTGGCCACTGTTTGAGTGGAGGCGTAAAATTATTGGTTTTGACGAACTCCTTCGCGCGCTCCTTTGCTTCGGCGATTTGTTTAGACGTAATTTTTTCTTTTGTTTGTAGGAACTTACAAAGCTTAAATGCGTTTGTGTAGCCTTGTTCTGCGGCAAGCGTTGCCCATTTGTAAGATTCAACAATATCCTTATCTACTCCGTATCCTTCACTATAATAAATCGAAAGATTGCATTGTGCTTGAAAATCCCAATGTTCTGCAGACTGCTCAAACCATTGAACGGCAAGAACAGGATCTGATTTGATCCCTTTGCCATCACGATAACAGAACGCCACATATAATGCCGCAAGTGTATTTCCTTGTGACGCCGCCTTCTGAAACCATTTGAACGCATTTGTATAATCCTCCTTATTTCCGTGACCAGAAAAATAAGATAACCCAGTCAACATTTGTGCTTCAGGCAATCCTTCGTATGCAGCCTCGGAAAAATATCTTACCGCTTCGGAGTCGTCCTTTGGCACGCCTCGTCCAGCCTCATAACAAAAACCTAGCTTCAGTTTCGCTAGCGCGTGTCCTTGGCTCGATGCCTTTCGATACCACTTTACAGCTTCCTTGAAATCTTGTTGGCCCACAGGCCCGGTTTCATATTCGAGACCGAGCGCATATTGTGCGTCGGCATAGCCCTGTTCTGCAGACTCACGAAACCATTTAACCGCTTCAGAATATTCCTTTGGCACACCGTCATCACCATCACGATAACAAATGCCCAAACAATATTGAGCTTCTGGTAGCCCAGCATAAGCAGCGTGCTGAAAGTATTCAGCTGCTTCAATTGGATTTTTTGGAATATCATTACCTTGATCATATATTATAGCCAACTGTAATTGCGCCAATGCGTTGCCTTGGTCGGCAACAATTTTGAGTTTGGCAATGTTTGTTTGGTTGATCTCTTGCGCGCAGGAGTAATTACAATAGGCACAAAATAGCGCGACAAAAATTAGAGCGAAAATCCATTTATTCGGCGATTTCGCTATCATTTTATTTCTTCAAAAATGCGCTGAACAAATCTATCGGCAGCGGCAGGAACGTCGTCGTGTTGTGTTCGCTCGCCATTTCGCGCATGGTCTGGAGATAGCGCAGTTGCAGCGCGATCGGCTCCTTCGCGATCAACGCGGCGGCCTGCACCATTTTTTCGGCGGCCTGAAATTCGCCTTCCGCATTCACGATTTTCGCGCGGCGTTCGCGTTCGGCCTCGGCCTGCTTGGCCATCGCGCGTTTCATGCTGTCCGGCAGCGACACGTCCTTCAACTCGACGGACGTGACCTTGATGCCCCATGGCTCGGTTTGTTTGTCAATGATCTCCTGCAACTTCTGGTTGATGACGTCGCGCTGCGAGAGCAGTTCGTCCAGCGCGGACTGGCCGAGCACGCTGCGCAAGGTCGTCTGCGCGATGAGCGAGGTTGCTTTCCAAAAATTTTCCACCTTCACCACGGACGCATTCGGATCAATGACGCGAAAATAAATCACTGCGTCCACAGTCGCGGGCACGTTGTCGCGCGTCATGATTTCCTGCTTCGGCACGTCAATAGTCACGACGCGCAAATCCATCCGCACCATTTTGTCCACGACGGGAATGAGGAAAATGACGCCCGGCCCTTTCGCGCCCTGCAATTTGCCGAGCCGGAAAATCACGCCGCGCTCGTATTCGCGCAAAACCTTGATCGCCGAGGATAAAATGAAAAGCCCGACGACGATGATTGGAAGAATGATCGCCAGTCCGCCGCCGATGAGATGTTGAATTGATTGTTGATCCATATTTTTTTTCGTTGAAGTGTTGAATTGTTAAAATGTTGAATCGTCGTTTCCTTTCAACAATTCAACTATTTAACGATTCAACGGTTTATTATTTTGGTTTAACTTTCAAAGTCAGTCCTTCAATGCCGATGATTTCGACATTTTGATTTTCTTCAACCGCGATTTCGCTGACGGCATTCCAGAGCTCGCCTTCAACAAAAACTTTCCCGCCGGACGAATCAATTTTCGATTTCGCGGCGACGATTTTTCCGATCATCGTTTCCGCGCCCGCGCTTTTCGGCAATCGTTGCGCGCGGATTCCTTTGCTGACGAAGAAAACGAAAAACGCGGCGGTCACGAGCGTCGTTGACACAATCCACGTCATCGGCAAACGATAAACACGAGGCTCCTGATTGAACAGCATAAGCGCGCCGAGAAAAAACGCGATGATGCCGCCGCCGGTCAAAACGCCGTGCGTCGGCGTGAAAATATCTATGACGAACAGCGCGAGCGCCAAAAGAATCAGCGCGACGCCCGCGATGTTCAGCGGCAGCGTGGCCGACATATACAGCAGCAAAATCAGCGCGAGCGCGCCCGCGACGCCGGGAAAAATCGCGCCCGGATGGCTCATCTCGGCGATGATGCCGTAAATCGCGACGAGCAGGAGCAGCATCATCACTTGCGGCTGCCAGAAAAGCTGGAAGAATTCTTCGCCCGCGCTCATCGGAATTTCCACGACGCTTGCGCCGGCGGTTTTCAAAATCTTGTCGCCGATTTTTTTGCCGTTCAATTTTTGCAGCAAATCGGGAATGTTCGTCGCGATCAAATCAATGACATTTAATTTCAACGCCTCTTCAGATGTGATTGCCTTGCTTGCCGTGACGGAAGATTTCGCCCATTCAACATTGCGATGCCGTTTTTCGGCGATGGTTTGCATCACGGTCGTGTAGGCGTTGCCGATTTTTTGCATCATGATGCTGTTGGTGGTTTCGCTTTCGTTGCCCATGTCAACCGGATGCGCCGCGCCAATGGTCGTGTGCGGCGCCATCGCCGCAACGTCCGCCGCGAGCGTGATGTAAACGCCCGCGCTGCCGGCCATCGCGCCTTCCGGCGAAACGTAAACGACGACGGGAATTTTTGCCGCGTAAAATGATTGAACGATGTCGTCCATGGAAGTGGCCAGGCCGCCGGGCGTGTTCAACGTGATGACGAGGCACTCGTCGTTTTGATTGGCGGCGAGGTCAAGCGCGCGGGAGATGTAATTGGCCGTGGCCGGGCCGATGGCGCCGTCAATTTTGATCAGCCCGACTTGCGCGGCGTGAGTCGCCGCTGCGCCGAAAACCAGTCCGGCAATTGCGATGGAAATCCAGCGCTTCATAATTTTGGCTCTAATTCAAATTACCAAACGAATTAAGCCTAGCCAACTTTTTCGTCATTCTCAAAACCAATGACTTCGGAGCGATATTTTAGCCACCAGTCAAATTCTAACTCCAATGGAGTTTTATTTTGTTTGGCGGAAAAATCACGGAGCAACTTTTGGAAAACTTCGTATTGTTGCTGGCTATCCCAAACTGACCATTTTCGACAAGGTCGTTCTATAATTACTTTTTCTCTTTGAGCAGCCAAAAGAATTATCTCATCAACTGCAACGTGCGCTGCCGAAAACCAATTTGTTAAGTCGTTAGAGGCCGCCACTCCACACACCCAACAATATTTCAATGTCATATTTACCCACTTCTGGGCTTGTCCATAAGTTAAACGGATTTTTGTGTTTTGACCTAGCAACGCGTCATAATAAATTTTCAGCGCGTTGCACAAATCGCTATGCCATTGATCGAAACTCTTTTGCCTCTGTTCGACATTTATTAAAGGCGACTTTTTACTCAAAGCGATTATGGCGTCTTTTATTTTGGTTTTTGCGCCACTC
>DASYAA010000168.1:0-10596 GCA_036501565.1 Verrucomicrobiia bacterium | reverse complement strand
GAAGGCACGGAGGCGCTCGGAAATGTTTTTCAGGTCTCGAACCAGATGACGCTCGGCGAAAACGAACCGGCCATCGTCGAGCGGCTGGAAAAAGTTTTGTCGCAGATCATCGAGCACGAGGAGAACGCGCGGCAGACGTTGCTGGAAAAAAAGACGAAGGTGGTCTTCAACCACATAGGGCGCGCCTACGGAATTCTGGCGAACGCGCACAGCATTTCGTCGAAGGAAGCGATGAATCTTTTGTCGCTGTTGCGGCTGGGCGTGGATTTGGAATTGTTTCCGGGCGCGGAACGGTCGCTGGTGGATGAATTGTTTCTGGTCACGCAGCCGGCGCACTTGCAGAAAAAACTTTCGGACAAACTGTCCGCCGAGGAACGCGATTTGATCCGCGCCGACATGGTGCGCGAGCGTTTGAAGAACGTGAGCCGGCCAGTCGTCAAGCCACCGCCGAATACGGCGAATTAAAACAAGTTGCTGTTGCGCGTCATTTGCAAAAATGATTATTGTGGGGCACGGGCATGAATTCAAAACGATAATCAGAGTCGTTATCATGAAAAGCCGATTCAAAAATTCGATCTGTGCGCTCGTCTTGCTGGCGGCATTGTTCTTCAGTCAAAGTTCGGAAGCGCAGATTTACGTATTTACGACATTGCATAGCTTCGCTGCGGAAACAACGAATAACAGCGCCGTTTGGACCAACAGCGACGGGGCTTATCCGTTGGGCGGATTGATTTTGTCAGGCAATACCTTGTATGGAACTGCAAGCTACGGTGGCACAAATGGCGATGGCACTTTGTTCAAGATCAATACCGCTGGCATATGTTTTACAGTTCTGCATTCTTTCACAAATGATAATGCGGGGGGACCGTTCGGCGAATTGACATTGTCGGACGACACATTATACGGCGTATTATTTGGCGGAGGTTCACGTATTGGCACTGTGTTTGCAGTCAATACTAATGGCACAAGTTTTACGATTCTTCATGACTTTGCAGCAGCGACCACCAATTCCAACTTTATTTATACCAACAATGATGGAAATAAATTGAATGGCGGATTGATTTTGGCCGGCAAAAGCTTGTATGGAACTGCGATTGGTGGTGGCATCGCGGGAAATGGAACTTTGTTCGAAGTCAATACCGACGGCACTGACTTTGCAGTCCAGCATGGCTTTACTGCTCTCGATGATTACTATCAAACTAACAGCGACGGCGCGGGTCCGTCTGAATTGATTTTATCTGGCGACACTCTTTATGGTGTTACGGAATGGGGTGGGAACTCGGAATATGGCACGATTTTCCAAGTCAATACCAATGACGACGGCTTTACAGTCTTACATAATTTTGGCTCCGACCCAGAAGATGGGGTTTTCGCGAGCGGCAAATTAATTTTATCAAACGACGCTTTGTATGGCACGACCGAAGGCGGTGGCGACTATGGTGGCGGCAACGGCACGGTGTTTGCCATCGGCACCAATGGCACAAGTTATAAAATTCTGCATCGTTTTGCGCCCGCGGATGTTGATGAAAATGGCAATTGGACTAACAGCGATGGATCTGATCCGAATGGCGGATTAGTTTTGTCAGGTGACAAATTGTATGGCACGACGGCGGTTGGCGGCGAATCAGGCTGCGGCACTGTTTTCGTCGTTAGCACCAATGGAAATCACTTTGAAGTTCTACACACTTTTTCAACTACTGATCCTAATACTTATGCGAACAGCGATGGAGCTGGGCCAGAAGCAGGAATGACTTTGTGGAACAGCATTCTGTATGGCACGACAAGTTATGGCGGTAGCGCAGGCAATGGCACAGTGTTTAGCATTTCGTTGTTACCACCTTTGCCGACAATTTCCCTGCCTTCATACTCTGCCAGTGGCCAATTTCAAATGGTCGTGAATGGCTCGGTTAACCAAAATTACACGGTTCAAATGTCCACGAACTTAACGTCGGCAGATTGGACGCCGCTTCTGGTCACCAATTGCCCAAGTGATTCATTTTTGTTCTGTGATCCGAACGCGACGAATCAACAGCGCTTTTATCGCGTTTTGCTTGGGCCGTAATTTATTTGCCGCGCCTTCTGAGATTTTTCTGTCGAGCGAAATTTAATCTGAAAAGAAGCGCATGCATTTGCTGTTGCCACGCGCGCGCGACGGTTTAGAGTATTGACCGTTCAAATGAAATTTTCATTGTCCATTTTTGGATTGATGCTGTTGACATGTTTGAGCGCCTCGGCGCAGGCGGTGAACGTGGATTTGGTTCTGGAGCAGCAGCAATTTCTGCCGAGCGAATCGTTGCCGGTGGCGGTGCATATCACGAATCGTTCCGGCCAGTCGCTGCATCTGGGCGCGGACGCGAACTGGCTGACGTTTGACGTGGAGTCGGCGGACGGTTTCATCGTCATCAAAAACGCCGATGCGCCGGTGGTGGGCGAATTTGATTTAGGTTCGTCGGAGGTCGCGACCAAGCGCGTGGATTTGGCGCCGTATTTCACGCTGACGCAAGCGGGACGTTATCGCGTCATCGCGACGGTGCGGATCAAGGATTGGAACACGGAAATTTCCAGCGCGCCGCAAGGCTTTGACGTGATTGACGGCGCGAAGCTGTGGTCGCAGACGTTTGGCGTGCCAATGCCCGACGGCGAGACGAATCAGCCGCCGGAAGTCCGCAGATATACTTTGGAGCAGGCGAATTATCTGCGCTCGCAACTGCGGCTCTACGCGCAGGTCAGCAATGAATCGGAGTCGCGCGTGTTCAAAGTCGTCGCGCTGGGCAGGATGGTTTCGTTTGGCCGACCGGAGGCGCAACTGGATCGGTTGTCCAATTTGCATGTGCTATGGCAAAGCGGCGGCGCAGTTTTCAGCTACGCCGTCGTCAGTCCGGGCGGTGTCATATTGCAACAGGAAATTTACGATTACATCAATACGCATCCGCGACTCGGTGCGAATGACAGCGGCGACATTGTTGTGATTGGTGGCGTGCGCCGGGTCAAACCGGAAGTTTTGCCGACTGTGAAATCGCCGAACGAATTGCCCGCGCCCGCAAAACCTTAATCGCGGTTCATTGTGTCAGATCCGCGCTCGACGAAATCTGCACCTGCATTTCCTTGACAATGATCATGGCGCGCGTCAAGGCGGTGTCCTGGGTTTCTCCCAGAAAAGATTTCAATTGCACGCGCACGGCGGCCATCGGGTCGCCGTTGCGGTCGCGAAAGGGCAGCGTGAGAACAACTGTTCCTTTGCTCCGGCCAAAGAAAATTTTGGCGTCGGCAATGGCAGTTTTTTCCGCGTCGGTGCCGGGCTGGCCGATTTCTTTTTCATCTTTGCTGGCGATGATTTTCGGTTCGCCTTTTTCATCAAGCGTATAAATTCGCAGCCCCACAATGCGCGGATATTTTTGCATCACGCTTTTTACAAGCATCTGCGCCGCCGGCACGCGCGGCGTGTAATCAATCATCGTGTCGCTGAAATAACTCACCGCGTCCGACTTGGTCCAGAATCCGATTTTGCCAACCGAAAACGTGTTGTCTTGCAGCGGTGGCATCGCGAGAAGTCCGTCAAGCCAGCAGGTGATTTGGTTGCCCTGACATTGAACGGCAAGCGTGTGCCAGACGCCGACGGAAATGTCCATCGTCGGGCCAATGGGATCGGAACGAAGGCCTTGAACAACTTTGTAAAAGCGCAGATTGTGTCCCAATGCGCTGGCGCGGATGACGTAGAAATTTTTTTCATCCTGAAAATGGAACACGACGCCGGCCATTTGTTCCGCAACGCCGCTGACGATTTTGAACTGCGTCGTCAGCTTGAAATCCTTGAACGTCTCGCCATCGTAAATCAACATCGGAAACCGCTCGTCGGTCGGGTCCTCGCTGGTTTGCGCAAGCACGGCCTGACGGTTGACGACCGGCGCTTGCGGCGTCAACGGCGCGAACGCCGAAGGCACGGCATCCATGACAATTTTCCAATCGCCCGGTTTTCCGCCGCCTGCCAGCGCGCTGTGAAAATTGGTCGGCGTCTGTCCGGCGGCGAAATCGCCGAAATTGATTTTGATTTCCGCGCCGAAAGCAGACGCGGCCAGCGCAAGCCAGAAACAAAAAACAAATTTTAGCATTCCGCATAGTCTATCAAAAAAAAACCGGGCAACAAGTATTTGTGGCCGGCTCTGGATTTTTTTTGAGACAAACTACGCCTTCCAAACCATGTCCGCGACCGTTTTGCCCGCCGGAATGAACGGCAGCACGTGTTCGCTGTAAGGCGTCACCACGTCGAGGACATAAGGCGTTTTCGCGTCGAGCATTTTTTGCAACGCGGCGCGCAAATCTTTTTTGAACATCACGCGCTCGCACGGCACGCCGAACGAATTGCACACGCGCACATAGTCGGGATAAATCTCCGCGCGATGGTCGGGGTCGCCGAGATAAGTGTGGCCACGGTTGCCCGCATAAAAATTATCCTCCCATTGCACCACCATGCCGAGATGTTGATTGTTCAAAATGATTGCTTTCGCCGCGATTTTTTCGACGTGTGCAGTGGCAAGTTCCTGAATGTTCATCAGGAACGAGCCGTCACCGTCAATGTCAATCACTTCCTTGTCGGGATGCGCGACTTTCACGCCGAGTGCGGCGGGATAACCGAAGCCCATCGAGCCTAGACCCGCGCTCGTGATGAACTGGCGCGGGAATTTGTATTTATACCATTGGCCGCTCCACATCTGATGCTGACCCACTCCAGTTGTGATGAATGCATCACCGTTCGTGAGTTCATAAAGCATCTCGATGACCATCTGCGGAAGAATCACTTGGTCTTCGTGGCCTTTCAAATGGTCTTTCATGTGGTCGCTGTTGGCAATTTCCGGCGTGACGGCGTAGGCGAACGGCGCTTTCTTTTTCCACTCGGCGATCTGTTCGAGCCACGCCGTGTGCTTTTTCGTGAGCGGACGTTTCGCAATCATCGCGTTCAATCGCGTGAGCGCGTCCTTGATGTCGCCGACAACCGGCAAATGCGCCTTGCGATTTTTATTTAATTCCGATGCGTCAATGTCAACGTGAACAATCGTGCCGTGCTTGCAAAATTCCTCGAACTTGCCCGTCACGCGGTCGTCGAAACGCACGCCGAACGACAGCAATAAATCCGCGCCGTTTTTCAACTTCACCATCGGCGCGTCGAAGTTCGCGCGTTTTTCGTATTCGCCGTTGACCGCCCAATTCGCATAAGCCGCGCCGTGCATTCCGAGCCAGCGCAACGAAAGCGGATGCGTTTCAGGAAATCCGCCGACGCCCATGATGGTCGTCGTCACGGGAATGTTCGTCGCTTCGGCGAATTTTTTCAATTCCGCCGCCGCGCCGCTCGTGATGATTCCGCCGCCGCAATAAAGCACCGGACGTTCGGCTTTTTCAATCAAGCCGAGAATTTCGTTCAACGCCACTTCGTCCGCTTTCAAATCCGGCTGCGTGTAGCCGGGCAAACCTTTTTTGACCTGCTCCAGCGTCGGCCAGACCGGCTGCGCTTTTTGCTGCTGGATGTTTTTTGGAAAATCAATCACGACCGGGCCGGGACGACCCGTTTGCGCGATGTAAAACGCTTCCTTCACGATGCGCGGAATATCGTTGATGTCCGTGATGAGATAGGAATGTTTGACGATCGGCAATGTGACGCCGATGATGTCGGTTTCCTGAAATGCGCCGCGACCAATCATCGCTTGCGAAACCTGACCGGTGATGGCGATGAGCGGACAGGAATCCATGTAGGCGTCGGCAATCGCCGTCACCAAATTCGTTGCGCCCGGGCCGCTTGTGCCCATGCACACGCCGGCTTTGCCGGTCGCACGGGCGTAGCCTTCGGCAGCAAAACTTCCGCCTTGCTCGTGGCGCGGAAGAATGGTGCGGATTTTGGATTTCGTGAGCGACTGATGGATTTCCATGCTCGCCCCGCCGGGATATGCGAAGATAACTTCGCAACCTTCGCGTTCAAGCGCCTCGACGAAGATGTCGCGCCCGAACATCGCCGGGCCGACTTCGGCGCGGGCGCGCGTGGACATTTTCGTTTGCCGCGATGAAGCGGATTTTTTTTCGGCGATTGCAGTTGTTTTGCTCATACGATTTTTCGTTGTGCGGCTGACAGCGCGGATTAAAGCAAAAACCCGCAGCCGTTTCCAGCCGCGGGTTCTTGTTAAAGTTCAATTCAACAAGCGCCAACGGCGTCGCCAACTACGACGACGGCCAGAATGACAACTTGTGACAAATTATTCAACATTGCGCTTTAGCCTAACGGAATTTCTGTTCCCGTCAAGCCTTGTTTTTCCTCGACTTCGGCGATGTATTTTTTTGTCGCGGCGGGCAGTGCGTTCCAAATCCAGAGCGCGATGCCGCCGCCGATGACGGCAAACGGCATGATGAAAACAGGCCACCAGTGCCAGTCGCGGGAAAATCCAAAAAATGGAACAGTTTGCTTTGCTCCGCCGGCAATTTGAGGAATCAAAAAACCGATGCACAAGGATTGCAGTCCGCTGCCGAGATAAGCGAAGCCGTCCACGATGCCGGAACAAGTCGCCGTGGCTTTGCGTCCGCCAAAATCCGTCGCCGCCGTGCCGGACATCAGCGACGTGATGCCGATGGAGGCCATGATAATCAAAACCGCCGACCAGCCGACAATCAGCGGCGCGGAAAAAAGAAACACGGCCACGAGGATTGACAGAATTAAAACAAGACCGCACAGCATTGCCGCCGGCGGGCCGCGACGCGAATGAAACAGTTTATCTGAAATCAATCCTCCGGCAAACCCGCCGATGATTCCGAAAATGCAGATGAACCAGCCCCAATGCTGCGCGAAAAATTCCGCGCCGGTTTGGTTCACGCCTTTGCTGAACGGCAAATACCAGGTCCAAATACTGTAACGGAAGACGCCGGAGGTCAGCTCGATGCACGCGATGAAAATCATCAGGCGGCTCGCAAAAATTTTCTTCAGCAAATCGAGCACGGAAAATTCAATATGCATCTGGCCGGACGAGGCATCGCAGGTGTCGAGATGGGGAAAACCAGCCTTTTCCGGCGCGTCTTTGATGAGCCACAAATCCATCAGCAGCCAGAAAATCAAAATGATGGCCGGAATAAAAAAAACCGCCCACGTCGCGTCCACCGGCAAACTTGCGGAAGTAAAAATTCTTTTCAGAAAATTGTCCGGCGCATTCGCCTTTGTCATTGCAACAATTGAGGCGCTCCAGTCGAACGCGAAATAAGCCCCGGCGGAAATGAACGTCCCAAAAATCGCGCCGAAGACGCCGCGCTCGCGCACATGAAACCAATAGGCCTTGACCTTGATGATGGACATCGCCCCGTAACTTTGGAAATACATATTGACGGAATAAATCAGCGAGAAAGCGGCGACGATATTGACTTTCAAATGCTTCACGAGAATCAAGTAAGTCAAAATTCCCAGCGCGACGTTGGCCAGCGACGCGCCGAGCGCGGCGATCATGATTCCGTTTTTGCCGCCGATTTTTTTGTCAATGAGCGGGCCATTGACGAGAAACGACAGCGCATAAGTCCATGTGCCGGCGGCGAAAATAATTCCGAAATCCTGATTGGACATGAGCGGCCCGAGAGCGCCCTGCGCGACGTTCAAGTTGTAGCGTCCCATGCACAAAAACGCGTAAGTCATGCCGAGCGGAAGCCAGTTGATGAAACGGCGTGTCATGAACCAGCCGCCGTGCCGCAATGGATTATTCAAGAAATACGCCGCGACAACCGCCGCAAGGCAAAGTGCGACCGTGACGGGATAAAAATAATTCGGAACCATTTCCTGTCTGCGAAGCAAAACAGAGCCGCGCGCGGCGGTCAAAGAATTTATTGCAACAAAAAAGCCGCGGGAAATTTTCCTGCGGCTTTGGATGGAATTATTTCTGAAAATTTATTCCGCTTTGGATTTTTTTTCCGGTTTCGCTTTCGCGTGCTTCGGGGATTTTTCACCTTTGGCAATTTTCGGTTTTTCTTCCGTCGCTTCAGCTTTTTCAGGTTCCGTGCGCCTGGCGCGCTTTTCAGTTTTCGGCTTTTCCGATTTTGTTTCGGCGGGCGCGGCGGTTTCAATCGGCGTCAGGCTCTCCACGCGCACTTTCAGCGTGCTTTTGACTTCCGCGTGCAGATGCAATTCAATTTCGTGCTCGCCGAGCGTCTTGATCGCGTGTTCGAGGTGGATTTTCCTTTTGTCGAGCGTGATGTCGAACTGGTGCTTCAATTCGTCGGCGATCATGCCCGCCGTGACCGAGCCGAACATTTTGCCGTCGTCGCCTGCTTTGACCTTGATGACACAAATCAACTTTGAAACGCCTTTCGACAATTCGGTCATTGTATTGAACTCGTGCGCCTCGCGCTCGGCTCGTTTTTTCTTCAACGCCTCGATATGCCTTTTGTTGGATGCGGTCAGCGGAACCGCAAACCGCTGCGGAAATAAAAAATTGCGCGCGTAACCGGCGGCGACGCGAACCTGATCGGATTCACCGCCGAGACCGACGATGTTGTGTGTGAGGATGACTTCAGTTTTTGCCATACAAAATATTTTTGAAATTGCTGCGATTGAAAAATCAGAACGGAACGTCGTCGCTTTCGGGCGGCGCATCACCTTCCACGGGTTCACTTGCGGGTGCGCTCGCAGCCGGACGTGGCGCGCGCGGAGCCGCCGGTGCGCCACCTTCGCCAGCGCCGGGTGCGCTGCCGAGAAATTGAACCGTTTCCGCAACCACGCCGAGTTTGCTGCGTTTGGCGCCGGTGGCCTTGTCGTCCCATTGATCCAGCTTGAGACGGCCTTCAACCAAAATCGGACGACCTTTGCGCATATATTGACCTACATTTTCCGCGGTGCGGCCAAAAACATCCACGTCAATAAATGTCACATCTTCTTTTTTCTCGCCAGCTTCATTTGTCCAGACGCGGTTGACCGCCAGACCGATTTTGGCGATAGCCGTGCCTTTGGGCGTGTAGCGCAATTCGGGATCGCGCGTCAGGTTGCCCATCAGGATGACTTTGTTGAAGCTGGCCATAAAACTCTTTGAATTTATTTCGCAGGTTTCGGTTCTGGCGAGTCGGTGAAAATCACGCGAAAAACATCCTGGTTCAACGCGAACTTGGAATTCAACTGCGCGATGATTGTTTCCGGCGCGTTGAAAATGACGTTCGCGTAAAATCCGGCGTTGTGCTTCTTGTCGGCCACGCGCGCGAAAGTTTTCCGTTCCATTTTCTGGACGGTCTCGACTTTGCCACCCGCCGCGACAATTTCCGCCTCGACCTTGTCGAGCGTGTCTTTGACGGCTTCTTCTTTTCCTGCTGTGTTCAGGATGAACAGACCTTCGTATCGTTTCATGCTTTGTTAAATTGTTAAACCGTTGAATCGTTAAATCATCTGGCGAACTGTAATCTATTTAACAATTCAACCATTCAACTTTTGTCGACACTACCATTCAATTGCATTGCTTTCTCAATTCCCGCGTCCAGCCAAAATTCAATTTGATTGGCAGCACGTTCCAAAACTTTTTCCAGCAATTCGTTTTCGGATTTTTCAAATTTTCCGAGAACATAATTTGTGATCTCGCGCGAACTGTCTCTGCGTCCGATTCCAATCCGCAACCGCGCAAACTCGCGCGACGCCAGATGTTGCTCGATGGATTCCAAACCGTGATGTCCACCGCTGCTGCCGCTCGCGCGCAACCGGATTTCGTCCAACGGCAAATCCGCATCATCAACCGCAACTATCAATTGCTTCAACGGCAACTGATAAAAATCTTTCAGCGCACCGACCGTCTCGCCGCTCAAATTCATGAACGTCTGCGGCTCGCACAGCAAAACTTTCTTGCCGTCTCGCTCGGCCTTTGCGATGCGCGCCTTGAACTTCCGTTCGTTCGTCCAATCGCATTTCCACTTCGCCGCCAGTTTTTCGACGAGCAAAAATCCCGCATTATGGCGCGTATTCGCGTAATTCACGCCCGGATTTCCTAAGCCCACGAAGAGAAAAACATTTTCCATGCGCGGGGAGTGCGGCGCTCGCCGCAAAAATTATTTTTTCTTTTCGGCAGCTTTCGCTTCCGGTTTTGCCTCGGCTTTTTTGTCTCCGGCAGCGGCAGCTTTCGCATCGCCCTTGGCCGGGGCTTTCTCGCCGGCTTTCGCGGGTGCTGCGCCTTCCGCGCCTTCTTCTTTTTTCTCTTTCGTCATCTCGACATCGCCAGCAGCCGGAGCGGCGGCATCGGTCGCAACCACTTCTTCGGCGCGCGGCGCGGAGACGGCGACAACGGTGATATGCTTGTCACCCAAAATTTCCACGCCTTCGGGCGTTTTGATGTCGCCCAAGTGAATGGACTTGCCGATTTCCAGCGGCGTCACGTCAATGACGATCTGTTCGGGCAAATCTTTCGGCAGGCAACGGACTTTCAATTTGAACAAAACGTGTTCCAACGTGCCGCCGCCAACCTTCACTCCTGCGGCTTCACCGCTGGTTTCAACGGGAACTTGGACGGTGACTTTTTCGTTCTCGGCGACTTCGTGAAAATCAACGTGCAATACTTTGCCGTCGAGCGGATGGTGCTGGATTTCCTGCACGAGCGCGAGGCGCAGCGA
>DASYAA010000167.1:0-32407 GCA_036501565.1 Verrucomicrobiia bacterium | reverse complement strand
GCATGAAATTGTCCGTGTGCAAAAAACTCAACGCGGCAGGCTGCACCGGGCCACCGAGAAATAGAGGCGATTCCTTGAGCGTGTCGGGCAGGTCGGCGACGATCATTTCGCCGACGGTCTTGCCGAGCGCGCGGTTGAGGACAAGTCCGAACGCGCCATCGGAGTTGTGTTCGCAGACGAGAATCACAGTGTGCTGAAAAAACGAACCGCCCAAATCGCCGCTGTCCAGCAGCAACTTGCCTTTGAGAAATTTTTGCGGCTCGCCCATTGCCGCTGCTAATGTGCATCAAACTCCTTCATCTGGCAAAAAATAAACCGCCAAGCCACAAAGCACCAAAAAATTAAAAAAACGCGGAATTAAATTCCGCGCCTGATTGTAAAATTACTTTGTGTCTTGATGGATTTAGATAGTTTTCACCTTTTTAACAATCGCGGCGGCGTCAATGCCGAAGTGCGCGAGCAGTTCTTCAGCTTTGCCGGAATGTGGCAGACCGGTCACGGCCAGTTTGTGAACCTTGATTCCGTCCACGCTCAATTCGCCGGCAACCGCGTCGCCTAGTCCGCCCTCGGCATAATGATCTTCGACGGTAATGACGGTGTTGTTCGTTTTTTGCGCGGCGGCGAGAATCACGTCCTTTCCGAGCGGCTTGATGCTATAAGCGTCAATGACCGTGACGTTGACGCCCTCGGATTTTAATTGATCCGCTGCTTTTAACGCTTCAAACAACGTGACGCCTGCTGCGACGATTGTAACTTTGTCGCCGGAATTTTGACGGAGAATTTTCGCGCCGCCAACCGGGAATTGTTCGTCGTTACCATAAATGACCGGCGTCTTCGGACGCGACGTGCGAAGAAAATAAACGCCTTTGCCCAACGCCATTTGTTCCAGAAGTTTTTCCGTGGCCACGGCGTCGCTCGGATATAAAACGGTGCTGCCGACGATGGCACGCATCATCGCCAAATCTTCCAGCGCCATTTGCGATGGGCCGTCCTCGCCAATGCTCACGCCGACGTGCGAGCCGACGAGCTTTATGTTCGCCTGCGAAATTCCCGCGACGCGAATCTGGTCGTAAGCGCGCGTGAAAAACGCGGCGAACGTCGAGGCGAACGGCACTTTGCCGCGCGCGCCAAAACCGGTGGCCACGCCAACCATGTTCTGTTCCGCGATGTAATCTTCAACCGAACGGTCGGGGAATTTTTTGAAAAATTTGTCGGCGAAAGTCGAATTTTTTGTGTCGCCGTCAACCGCAACAATCCTCAAATCAATTTCGCCGATTCGCAGGAGCGCATTGCCGTAGGCTTCGCGCGTGGCGACAGAATCGCCAAGTTTGTAATTGATCGGCGGATAATTTTCAGGCGCGACATTTTTTGGTTCAGGCAATTGATTCGGCGCGGGAATTGGGACACCGATTCCTGATTTTGCGCTTGGCTGAAGTTCGGCGATTGCTTTGGCGGCTTCTTCCTTGTTCAACGGTTTGCCGTGCCAGCCGTCCTTGTCCTGCAAAAATGAAATGCCCGCGCCCTTGTAAGTTTTGGCGATGATGGCGAGCGGTTTGTCGTCGAGACCAACGCCGCCGAGAACCTCGGCGATTTCCTCGATGTCGTGGCCGTCAATGTCTTCGACGCGCCAGCCGAACGCTTCAAAACGGTCGCGATAAACTTCGATGTGATGGCCGAACGCCGTGGCTTCGCTCTGTCCGAGGCGGTTCGCGTCAACGATGGCGATCAAATTATTCAACTTATTCACACCCGCGAGCGACGCGGCTTCCCAAACAGCGCCTTCCGCGATTTCGCCGTCGCCGAGCAGGACGTAAGTGTTGTAATCCAATTTATCCAGCCGCGCGGCGAGCGCCATGCCGACGCCGACGCTCAAGCCTTGGCCGAGCGAACCCGTCGCCACGTCCACAAATGGCAAACGCGGCGTCGGATGACCTTCGAGTTCGCAGCCGAATTGACGAAGTTTCAAAAGTTCGCTCACGGGAATGAAACCCGTTTCCGCCCACGCGGCGTAAAGCAGCGGCGCGGCGTGGCCTTTGGAAAGAATGAAGCGGTCGTTGTTGTAATAATGCGGATTTTTTGCGTCATAGCGCATCTGGCCGAAAAAAAGCGTGGCCACCAAATCCGCCGCCGAGCAGCAGGACGTGGGATGGCCGCTGCTAGCCGCAGTCGTCGCTTCGACGGAATGAATTCGCAATTGGTTTGCGATGCCCTTCAAAAGTTCAATGTCAGTTTCAATCATGGAGCGCGAAGTGTATGTGAGAGCCGGCGAAAGCCAAGAATGAAATGACGCGCAGCACGAACGTCAGGGCAGGACGTGGCTGGGAATCGAGCAGGTCGGAAGTTCGCCAACAGCGCCGATGGTGTAAGTTCCACCGGATGGGTAAACCGGGAAAATTCCATCTTTGAAATACGGCGATAAATCCTGCGCAGTTGGAATGGCATCCGCCGTTTTATTTTTTTCCAAAGCCCATTGCTGTTTCGCCGCGTCAATCTGGCGAAGATTATTGATGCAGGCGTTGCGCTGTTGGGCTTCGGCAGAAAAAACCGCCGCAGCTGAATGCACCGCCTCGCGTGCCTGTTGATTTTTTTCCGTCAACTGCTCCAATTGTTCCTGCTGCTGTTGCACTGTCGCGCGCTCGGCGTTCAACTGCTGTGTCAATTTCTGGTTTGCCGCCTGCAACTGCGTGACTTGATTTCGCAATCGCGGCAAGTCCAGATTATCCGCGCGCAGCCGGGAAATTTCCGCGATCTGCGAATCGGCGTTGGAAATTTTCAGTTGCTCCAAATTCGCGCGAGCCTCGTCGGCTTCCTGTCTGGCCTGGCGAAATTGCGCAAACGCCTCTTCCTTCTGGCGGTTCGCCGAAAAAAGAAAAAATTCAGCGGCCAACAGCGCAACGATGCATGCCCAAAGAAGTCCGCGTTTGAGATTCATGGCTGACCTTCTTTTCGCGCTTCCGCAAGTCGCCGTCAAATACTAAATGCGCGCAGTGTGGAGATTGTTTTCGGTCTGACGGTTGATGCGGATTTCCCGGCGCTCAAACCTTCAGCGCTCTTGCGAAACCTGAAGAAAAAGTTTCGTCAAATTGTTCTTTGGCTTCAGGAGATAATTCTCCCGCATCAATCAGCCTTTCAACGGTTTTTCTGTAAAAACCCATGTGTTGCATGGGCAAAACAAAAAAGGACGCGGAAATGCTGTGCGTCGAATTTTTAAGAAAGGCGCAAAAAGCCAGAATCGAACGAACGTCTTCAATCGGCAATGTTCGCTTTCGTTCCAAATCACTTTGGAGCATTTGACATTCAAGTTCAGCAGCCCTGACTACTCCTTTGGCCGGAACTTTGTCAATCATCGCCGTGAACCTTTCGAAAAGACGAGGATTCATGAATACTAACTTGACACATAATTTTCATTTATCAACAACTCTCGAACTGGTGGAATGGTGCGCGTGGCGGGAGTCGAACCCACAACCTTCAGCTTCGGAGGCTGACGCTCTATCCAATTGAGCTACACGCGCAGGACGATGGCACATTACTCGCGCGAACAATTTTGCTCAATTGGAATCTGCGCTCAAAAAATAAAAAGGGACGACCCGAAGGTCGTCCCGGTGTTATGTCCCCAACAAGTCAGTTTTGCGGCGGTGTTCCGGATGGCGGAGCGCCTGCGCCATTATCGCCGCCGGGCGGCGCATGACGCATATGTTGCGACATCTTCTGCCATTTCGCGAATTGATCCGCAGTCAGCACGGTTTTCAACTGCGTGGCGGTGTCCTCGTGAATGGTTTTCATCTTAGCCATTTTGTCTTCGCGCGAAAGACTGCTGAAGTTCGGATCATTATGCAGGTCTTTCATTTTTTGCATTTGCGCGTCCATGATGGCTTTGACCTTTGGCTTCTGGTCGTCGGTCAGGTCGAGTTCCTTGGCAAAATCCGGACGACCTCTCGCTCCGTAACCGTGGTTGTCTGCCGGCGGGGCGGCAGGTGGCGTGTTGGTGGAATCATCCGCGCGCAGCGCCAGATTCCACGCGAATAAATTGCCGGCGACGAGCGCGGCAATGATCATTGGTTTTGTGACTTTCATAAACTCTTTCTATTTATTGTTTGGTTTCAGTTTCGGCCCGCCTTGCGGCAGCGGGGTTGTCTGGTCAGACGCGCATCGTAATGGAAGGTTACAACCTGCCAAAAACTTTCGCAGCAGCCTTGATCGTTTTCTCAATATCTGCCGCCGTGTGTGCTGTGGAAATGAATCCCGCCTCGAACTGTGACGGCGCAAAATAAATCCCTTCGGCCAGCATTCCGTGAAAAAATTTTGCGAACCGCGCGCGATCACTCTTCATCGCGTCGGCCAGATTGTGAACCGGCGAGTTCGTGAAATACGCGCAGAACATCGAGCCGCAGGAATTGAATTGAACGGGAATTTTCACTGACTTCACGGCGTCGCGCATCCCGGCTGCGAGTTGAGCGCCGAGTTTTTCGAGCAGAGCATATTTGTTTTTGCGATTCAACTCTTCCAAATTTACAATGCCCGCTGCCATCGCCAGCGGATTGCCGCTCAAGGTCCCCGCCTGATAAACCGGACCGAGCGGCGCAATCAAATCCATGATTTCCGCGCGACCGCCAAAAGCGCCGACCGGCAATCCGCCGCCGATAATTTTTCCGAGGCAAGTCAAATCCGGCAAAATTCCAAAACGTTCCTGCGCGCCACCGCGTGCCAGGCGAAATCCCGTCATCACTTCGTCAAAAATTAAAAGCGCGCCGTTCGCTTTTGTAATTTCGCGCAGAAATTCCAAATAGCCTTTTCTCGGCAAATACAAACCGGCATTTCCCGGAACCGGCTCGACAATGATTCCGGCAATTTGTTTTTTATTCGCAACGAATGCCGCCTTCGCCGCGTCAATATCATTGAACGGCAAAACGATTGTGTGTTCCGTGAACGCAGCCGGAACGCCCGCGCTATTGGGATTTCCAAACGTCAGCGCGCCCGAACCGGCTTTGACCAAAAGCGAATCCGCGTGGCCGTGATAGCAGCCATCGAATTTGACGATTTTGTCGCGCTTCGTGAATCCGCGCGCCAGCCGGATCGCGCTCATGCACGCTTCCGTTCCCGAATTGCACATCCGAACTTTTTGAATGCTCGGAATCGTTTCGCAAATCAGTTGTGCCATTTTTACTTCAAACGGATTTGGAATTCCGAAACTCGTTCCATTTTCAGCGGCGGCTTTGATTGCGGAAATGATTTTCGGATGCGCATGGCCGAGAATTGCCGGACCCCATGTGCCGACGTAATCAATCAATTCATTTCCATCCACGTCCCAGACGCGCGCGCCTTTCGCCTTGTCCACAAAAAACGGATTGCCGCCGACGGCGCGAAACGCGCGCACGGGAGAATTCACGCCGCCAGGAATATACTTCAACGCCTTTGCAAAAAGTTTTTTGGATTCGGCTCGCACAAAATTATTTTCCGAAAAAAGTTTTCGCCAGTGAACCGCGCTCCGTGCGAACAACCATGCCTGTGCTGACGTTGTGCCGCGCAAACCAGCCGTCCTTGGTTTCCAAAACATAACCGATGTTTTCCGTGGCGGAAAAAACCGTGTTGGTGTCCTCTTTTTCGAGATGATGGATTTCCTGAATCACGCCGTCGGGACTGATGTAGGCGGCCGAAATGGATTCGGGACAATTTTTCATCCAGAACGCCGCGCGTTGCGGAAACGGAAAGACAAATAGCATCGCGTCGGTCTCTAGAATATTCGTGCGGAACATCATGCCGGTCGTTTCCTCTTTTTCCGTCAGAGCCAGTTCGGCGTCCAACGTTTCCGCGCCGAGATAAATTTTCAGCGTCGGCAGTTTCGGCTGCGCTTGCGTGGGTAGCGAATTATCAACGGACGGCGGCGCGGTGGCGGTTTCAGTTTTTTTGCAACCGGCCAAAAATGCCGCAATAAAAATTGCCGCGAAAAAATTTGAAAGTTTCATGCGGACAGATTGCCGGATGCTCTGGATATTTTCAATTAAACTACGCGCCAAATTTGGCGTTCGGCGTTTGACTATTCAAAACCGATTTATTACCGTCGCGCTCCTGAAAATTAAAAATCTAATCCAAAAAATTTATGGCCGCCAAATCTGAAAAATCTGCTGAAAAAAATGTCGCTGAAACGAAAGCCGTCGCGTCGCACACGCGCGAACTCGAAGCCGCCATTTCCAGCATCCACAAAAGTTACGGCGATGGCGCGATCATGCGATTGGGCGACGCGCAATCGAAAGTCAAGATCGGCATCATTCCAACCGGCGCGCTCGCGCTCGACCTCGCGCTCGGCGTCGGCGGCATTCCGCGCGGACGCGTGATTGAAATTTACGGGCCGGAATCTTCCGGCAAAACGACGCTCATGCTTCACGTCATCGCCAATGCGCAGAAAGCCGGCGGACTCGCCGCGTTCATTGACGCCGAGCACGCGCTCGATCCTGCTTACGCGAAAAAACTCGGCGTGAACCTCGACGATTTGCTCGTTTCGCAACCGGATTCCGGCGAAGAAGCTCTGACGATTTGCGAAACGCTCGCGCGCTCGAACGCGCTCGACGTCATCGTGATTGATTCCGTCGCCGCTCTCGTGCCTAAGGCCGAACTCGAAGGCGAGATGGGCATGGCCACGATGGGTATGCAGGCGCGACTCATGTCGCAGGCGCTCCGCAAGCTCACTGCGATTTTGGGCAAGTCAAAAACGACGTGCGTTTTCACGAATCAATTGCGCGAAAAAGTCGGCGTCATGTTCGGCAGTCCCGAGACGACGCCCGGCGGCAAGGCGCTGAAATTTTACGCGAGCGTGCGCCTCGACATCCGCCGCAAGGAAACGCTCAAAGACGCCGCGCAAAATCCGGTCGGCAACCATGTCCGCGTCAAAGTCGTGAAAAACAAGGTCGCGCCGCCGTTCGCCGAGGCCGAGTTCGATATCATTTACAACCACGGCATCAACAAGGAAGGCAGCATCCTCGACGTGGGCATCACCGACGGCGTGGTGGACAAAAAAGGCGCGTGGCTGCAATTCGAGGGCGAACTCATCGGCCAGGGCAAGGAAGCCGCGCAAAAAGCGATGGCCGAAAAACCAGCGCTCGCCAAAAAAATTGTCGAAGCGATCATGGCGAAACGAAATTTGGCTCCGGCGGAATAACCAAATTTCGTTCGTAGCATGAAAAACCCACGCGCAATCGTAAGAACTGGCCCATAATTTTTCTTGTTGAAACATTCCGAGATTCGCATAATTTGTTTGTATGGAATCGCCGACAGGACAAAAAGCGCCAGTTCTCATTCCGCAACTGGTGATGCGTGCCATCACAACATACAAGGAATAAGCAGGGACGAATCCAAAAAAATAATTTACGGCGTTCTTGTTAATAATTGCTCAATCTGCGATGACGGCAACATTCGTCAATTAACACCGGAAGATTTGAAATCTTAAAATCTATCCATCTTGGTGAGCATAACGGCTGGAAATCTGAACACTACCTGACACCGCGCTTGCTTTCCGACCGTCGCCACTCCATGCTAGGATACATTTTTGACTCCCGCACAGCGGACGTTTTTGAAACATGAGCAGCATTTCCGACATTGATCTGGACCTGGAAAAACTTTTTCAGCCTGCTTGGGCGCAGGAAAAGCCGGCCACCAATCGTTTTGACAGGTTCACCGGCAACGAAGGCGTCAAACCCGAGCGCCGTTTCAACGACAAGCCCGGCGAACGCCGCGCCCAGCGCCGCGACAATGCCGGTGGTGGCGAGCGTCGCGGTGGACAGCCACGCGGTGGTTCTGGTTTTGGCGATCGCAAGCCGGGATTTTCGCGCGGCAACGACCGTCGCGATGACCGGAGCGAACGCCGCGAGCGTCCCGAACCGCCTCCGCCGTTGCCGGAAATCTCCGTCACGTTTTTGCCCGGCGAAAATGGCGTCGAGTCGCTTGCACGCCAGATCAAGATGACCGGGCGTTGCTATCCACTGTTTCAGATCGCACAACTTGTTCTGGAAAAACCGGAGCGTTATTCCGTCCATCTCGCGGTGAAGAAAAAATCCGACGGCACGATTGCGCAGCCGCTTTTCGTCTGCGCGCTCGACGATACACCATGGCTTTCGGAAGACGAAGCTGTCGCGCACGTCCTTAAAAATCATTTCGCCACGTTTTATCAGGCCGAGCGCACGGCCACCGAGCCGCCGAAAGGCACTTACACGTTTGTCGCGCAATGCGGTTTGAGCGGCGCGATTCTCGGCCCGCCGAATTATCACGATTACCAGAATCAATTGCGCAAGTTGCACGCCGAAAGATTTTCGCGGATGCCGTTCGACGTTTTCAAGTCGCGCGTAAAAATCGTGAAGGACGAGGCCGTCGTCAAAAAATGGATAGAGGAGCAAAGTTCCAAGACCGAATACGTCGTCCTCAACGTGCCCGAACCGCTGAAGCTCGCGACGCTCGAGGAAGTGGAGAAACATTTTCGCGCCACGCACAAGGAGACGATCATCAAGTCCGTCGAATCGCTCGTGATCGCCGGCGTGCCGAGCCGCACATTGCGCAGTCGTGGATTGCAGCAACTCATCCGTGCCGAGTGGGAGCAGCAAAAATATTTTCCGCTGACCGTCGCGACGAGGTTGAGCCAGCAGTTCGCATCGCACGGATTGCAATTTTTCAAGGTCAACAAGACCGTCACGCACGTCGCCGTCGCGCGCCCGCAATTTCTCGATCTCGCGACCACGCCGGTTTCTGAAAGCATCAAGCGCATCGTGGAGTTCATCAACGCGCATCCAAAATGCACGCGCCGGAAAATGATCGAAACGCTCGCGCCGTCGCCGACGACAATCGAAGTGAAGCCGGAGGAACAAAAATCAGCCGAGCCCACGCCGGAACAAACCGCAATAATCGCCGATTTGCACTGGCTTGTGCATCAGGGTCACGTTTTGGAATTTGCGGACGGCAAATTGGACACGGCCAAAAAGCCGTTGCCCAAACCGCCGAAACCGGAAAAGAAAAAAGAGAAGCCAACAAGCGAAGTTGCAGCGACGACTGAAACTGCGCCGCAAACTGAAGTTGCGATTGAACCGGCAACGGAAACTTCAATTTTAACTGAAGCAGAAATTCCCGCGCCCGAATCCGCGCCGGTCGTTGAGCCGGTTCCGGCCATTGAACAGCCCAATCAAATAGCTTCCGAGCCGCCAATTTCCTGATAGGCTTCCAAACATGAGTTTTTCCGCACTCGGACTTTCCGAGAAAATCCTCGAAGGCGTCAAGGCGATGGGCTACATCGAACCGACGCCCATCCAATTGCGCTCGATTCCGCTCGTGCTCGCCGGACGCGACGTCATCGGCAGCGCGCAGACCGGCACGGGCAAGACCGCCGCGTTCGCTTTGCCGATTCTTTCGAAGCTCGGCGCGCACGAATCGCGTCCGCGCGTCCTGATTCTTGAACCGACCCGCGAACTTGCCGCGCAAGTCGAGACCGCGTTCCGCGATTACGCGCGTTTTACGAATCTGAAAATCGCCGTGTTCTACGGCGGCGTTGGTTACGGACGGCAGAACGACGCGTTGCGCGAAGGCGTGGACATCCTCGTCGCCACGCCCGGACGATTGCTTGATCACATTGAGCAGGGCAATTGTCGCCTTGACCAAATTAAATTTCTCGTCCTCGACGAAGCCGACCGGATGCTCGACATGGGATTTCTGCCGGACGTTCGCAGAATTCTTGACCGCTGCCCGCGCCAGCGTCACACCGCGCTTTTTTCCGCGACGATTCCGCCGCAGATCGAAACGCTCATCAAATGGGCGATGCACAACCCGGAAACGATTGAGATCGGTGCGCGCCGCACGCCCGCCGAAACGGTCAAGCACGTCATCTATCCCGTTTCCGATTCGCAAAAATCCGACCTGCTCATTCAATTGCTCGAACGCGTGAATTACAATTCCGTTTTGGTTTTCTGCCGGACGAAGCACGGCGCGGATCGCATCGCCGGTTTGCTCAAGCGCAATAATCATGCCGTCGCAGTTTTGCATTCCAACCGCACGCAGCGCGAACGCGAGCAGGCGCTGGCTGGTTTTCGCAACGGCAAATTCGAGGTGCTCGTCGCCACGGACATCGCCGCGCGCGGACTCGACATCGCCGACGTCAGCCACGTCATCAATTACGACGTGCCACAGCATCCCGAGGACTACATCCATCGCATCGGCCGCACGGGCCGCGCCGAGGCCAGCGGCGACGCCTTCACCATCATGACCGCCGAGGACGCCAGCCACGTCTTCGCCATCGAACGCTTTATCAGCCAGAAAATCCCGCGCGTGAAGCTGGAAAATTTCGATTACAAATACACGACCCTCTTCGACGAAAACAAACCCGGTGCGCCGAAAGGTTTTCCCGGCAAAGCCCGCGGCTCGCGCGTCCACGGCGGCTACCACTTCGCACCGGGACGGAGAAGGTAAATGCGGCATTTCAGTGGCGAAAAATTAAATGTCATTTATATTTGAAAGCGTTCGTTTTTCGTTGTTAATTAACCTGTGAGCAACTTGTGAATAACTATGACGGACAAAAAAACAATTTATCTGAACACTGGCATTTATACCGTCAGTAAAGCTTGGCGGCTCACCGGCGTTTCCAAAGAGCGCATTCGTCGTTGGTTGCGCGGTTATCATTCCGATTTGCGAAATAAAGATTAACCGCCGACGTTAACATTGGGAAAAACCCACACGAAATTGCAGCATGGAAAGAAGCGGGACACACAATTTTCTTTCTAAAACGAGGTCGGCTTAATCTGCAATTCTGGGAGCAGGCGCATAAATTCACAAAATGTTTTCCCCAAATTATTGAAAAAGCCAGAACTGCTAGACGCGGTTCATCTTTTATCGTTGCGGTGAATGGAAAAATCGAAGGTTGACTAACCCGCAATCTGCCGCAGCAAAATTTGATAAACATCCGTTGATTCAATCTCCTTCGCGCCCAAAATTTCCGGCTGCGACGTGATGAACACCGGCCAGTCTTTTTTATCCGCCGGTCGCCGTCCGTGCGAACCTTTCACCAGCGTCGCGTCGAGCGGAATCACATCCATCAACATCCGCAGGCCGAGTTTTTTTTGTAGCAGCCGCCACGCGATTTTTAATTTCACCAGCGGAATCTTCGGGTCAAGAAACAATTCCACCGGGTCGTAGCCCGGCTTGCGATGGATGTCCACCGTCCGCGCAAAATCCGGCGCGCGCGTGTCGTCGAGCCAGTAATAATATGTGAACCACGCGTTTTCCTGCGTCACCGCAATCAAATCGCCCGCGCGCGGATGATCAATGCCCGCCGCGATTTTTTCCGCTTTGCCAAGAATTTTTTCCACGCCTGAAGTATTTTCTAAAACGTCGCGCACGGATTTTTCGAGCGACACATCATTCAGATAAATGTGCGCGACCTGATGATCCGCCAAGGCAAAAACCTTGCTCGCGCCCGCATCGAGAATTTCCAGACCAAGTTCGTCCTTCACCGCCAGCCAGCCTTGCTCGCGAAAAATCCGGTTGAGATGAACCGGCGTGTCCACGTTCGTGATGCCGTATTCGGAAAGTAAAACCACCTGCACGCCGCGCTTGCCAAAAAAATCAATCAAGTCGCCGACAATGGCGTCAATCTCCCGCAAATCGCGGTGAATGGCGGGATTTGTTGAATCGTTGAATGGTTGAATCGTTAAATCGGTTGCCGATGCAACGATGGGACTATTCAAAGATTTAACTCCCTGTCTTTGCAAATTGTAATCGAGGTGCGGCAGGTAAATCAGGTTCAGCGTCGGTGAAAATTTGTTTTCAATCCATTTGGCGGATTCGGCGATCCAGCGCGACGCGGCATCGGCCTTGCCTTGCGGGGAATCAATTCCCGCCGCCGGTCCCCAAAAACTGAAGAACGGAAATTCGCCCAAATCTTTTTTTATTTCTTCGCGAATGGAATACGGCCATGAGTAAACATCAAAAAATTTCCGGCCATCGGCAGGATACATCGGTCGCGGCGTGATGGAAAAATCCACGCTCGAATACATATTGAACCACCAGAAGCTGTTTGCGGTCGTGAATCGTTGAATCGTTGAATCGTTGAATCGTTCGCGTAGCTCGTCCCATATTTTTTTGCCGTGGACGACGTGATTGGATTGTTTCCAAAATTGCGTTTCGGCATATTCACGATTGAACCAGCCGTTGCCGACGATGCCGTGTTCGGATGGTGTTTTGCCGGTGAGATAGTTCGATTGGGCTGTGCAGGTCACCGCCGGAAATGCGGGCGCGATGTGTGCGAGCGCGCCACGTTTGCGAAATTCCGCGATGCGCGGCGTGTGTTCGCCGATGAGCGATTCGGTGAGGCCAACGACGTTGATGACGGCGAGGCGGTTCATTTTTTCCGTCCGCGCAATTCGTGAACGGCTTCGACGATTTGCGGCTGGTTCATTTCATGCACTTCCACGCCGCTTCCGATTTCTTTGAGCAATGTGATTGTCAATTCGCCGCCAAGATGTTCGCGGAATTCTTCAAGGCCATTATGAATTTGCAAATTCCCATTTGGGTCGGCGCTCTGCAATTCATTGGCAAATAATTTGAAGCCGAGCCGTTCGAGCAAATTCAAAATTCGTCCGGCGGATTTTTCATCGAGCAAACCGATGTTGCGCGAGTAAATCACGTCGAGCGCGATGCCGATGGCGACGGCTTCGCCATGCGGGATTTGAAAATTGGAAAGCTGCTCCAGTTTGTGCGCCGCCCAATGGCCGAAATCAAGCGGGCGCGCGGAGCCGGTTTCAAACGGATCGCCGCTCGTGGCGATGTGTTCCAAATGCAGTTCGGCGCAGCGACGGATCAAATGTTTCATCGCGGCTGACTCGAATAAAATCAATTTTTCCGCGTCGCGTTCGATTTCGCCGAAGAACTTTGCGTTGCGGATGCAGGCGACTTTCACGGCTTCGACGTAACCGGCGCGTTTGTCGCGCGGCTTGAGCGTGGCGAGCAGGTTGAAATCGTTGATGACGGCGTGCGGTGGTGCGAATGTGCCGATGAAATTCTTTTTGCCGAACGCATTGATGCCGTTTTTCACGCCGACGCCGGAATCGGCCTGCGACAAGGTGGTCGTCGGGATGCGGACGTGGCGCACGCCGCGATGCGCGGTAGCGGCGGCAAAACCGGCGACATCCAATAGCGCGCCACCGCCAATGGCGATCAGATAGGAATGGCGATCAATGTGAAAACGATCAATTTGTGAAAGAATATCGGTGACGATGGTGAGCGAATTTTTCGATTGCTCGCCGCCAGCGACAAACAGTGGCGGACGGACGAGTTGCAGTTGATTGGCGTGCGCGGAGAAATAATTTTCAATCTGGCGTTCCAATTTCGGTTGGGATTGAGCAAGCGCGTCTTCGAGAACGACGATAACTTTGCGTGGCGTGCCGTCGGCGAGCGCGTCTTTCAAAACCGGATTGGCTGGGGCAAAAACGTCTTCGGTGAAGAAGACGCGCAGTTGCCAGCCAACTTGAATGAAACGCTGAATCACGGACATGACTCCAATTTGGAATCGCGGACGAAGATTTTCGAGTTTTTAATTTGAAGCGGGCTTGGAAGTTTGCAAGGCGGCCAACTCTTTTGAAAAATAAAGCAAACGAACTGCAATAATTATAACCCCCATTGGGATTATGAAAGCGGTGCTGTATATCAGACTTGGCGCTTTGGTAAAAACCAAAATGCAAATTACAGAAATAAGAATCGCAAATACGGCAATTACTTCAGCCGTTGTCAAGTAACGAACGCGTTTGTTAGAATTGGGTTTCTTTGGGAATAAGAATTTGTGAGAAAACACAAAACAAAGGCAAATCACAGGCCCGAGCAATGATCGGAAATGCGTAATCATCGTTAAGGAATACAAAACGATGAATAAACAATCCAAAGCAAAACGAAGGATCAGTTTTCGTTTCTCATTCACAAACAGTTTCTACTACGCTACGGCCAATTTGATAACAAGTTATTTTACCGCTTTGTCTTCGGGAATTCTCATGCAGTAAAACGAGCGATAAACGAAGATGAGCGCGACGGTAAAACAAACCGCGCCAATCCACGGGCTCCAATTCGTTGCGGCTGGGTCGGTGGCCAGGCGTTCTTTGTGTTGTTGCACCATTTTCACCGCGATTTCAGTCGCGAGCAGGCCGAAGAGCGTCGTGAATTTGATGATTGGATTCATCGCGACGGATGAAGTGTCCTTGAACGGATCGCCGACGGTGTCGCCAACGACGGTTGCGGCGTGAAGTTCGGTTCCCTTTTGGCGCAAATCCACTTCGACAATTTTCTTGGCGTTGTCCCACGCACCGCCGGCGTTCGCCATAAAGATGGCCTGAAACAAACCGAAGAACGCGATGCCGATCAAATAGCCGATGAAGAAATACTGGTTGAAAAACGGCAGTCCGAGCGCGAACGCAAAGACGACGATGAAAATGTTGATGAGTCCGCGTTGCGCATAGACGGTGCAAATCTCGACGACCTTTTTACTGTCTTCAATCGAAGCGGTTTGTTTTTCGAGATTCATGTTATTCTTGATGAACACGACCGCGCGATACGCACCGGTGACGACGGCCTGCGTGCTGGCGCCGGTGAACCAATAAATCACCGAGCCGCCCATGAGCAGGCCAAAAACGATTTGCGGCTCGATCAAACTCAAACTGCTGGCGGCGTTGCCGAAGGCGCGTTCGAGCAGCATGATGATTCCGAAAATCATCGTCGTTGCGCCGACGACTGCCGTTCCAATTAAAACTGGTTTCGCAGTGGCTTTGAACGTGTTGCCTGCGCCGTCGCCTTTTTCCAATTCAAGTTTCGCGCTGCTAAAATTAGGTTTGAAGCCAAAATCTTTTTCGACTTCAGCATCGATATTTGGCGCGGCTTCAATCTGGCTCAATTCGTAAACGGATTGCGCATTGTCGGTCACGGGACCAAAACTGTCCACAGCGACAATCACCGGCGCCATCGCCAGAAAACCGAACGCGACGAGGCCGAACGCAAAAATCGGCGCGGAAAATGAAAAGGCCGGCGGCATGAGCGCGTGCAAGTCGGGATTTTGCGAAAACAAATACGCGATGAACATCAGGAACAAAATCACAAGCCCCATCCAGAACGCGGAAAAATTTCCGGCGACGAAGCCGGACAAAATGTTCAGCGACGCGCCGCCCTGTTCGGACGAGCGCATGATTTCCTGGACGTGCTTGGATTTGGTGCTGACGAAAATTTTCGTGAATTCCATGATGAGCCCGCCCGCCAGCGCGCCGCAGGAAATGATTCCGGCCAGCGTCCACCAAAGATTCGGCAACAACGCGCCGGTGGCGTCGGTGAAATCACCGAGCAGAAATTTGCTCGCGGCAAAAGCGGTGATAATGGCGAGAACGCAATTGATCCAGACCAGATCGGTCAGCGGCGATTCCCAATTGAAATCTTTTTTGCCGCCGTAACGGACTTGGCTGACGAATTTGCTGACGTAAAATGAAATCAGCGACGCGACCACCATGAGCGTTTGAATCGCAAAAAGCCAGATGATGAGTTTGCCACAAAGAATCGGTGAGGCGACGAGCGCGATTGCGAGAAATGCGATCAACGCGACGCTTGTGACGCCGTAAGTTTCAAAGCCGTCGGCGGTCGGGCCGACGGAATCGCCCGCGTTGTCGCCGGTGCAATCGGCGATGACGCCGGGATTTTTCGGATCATCTTCGGGCAGGTTGAAAACGATTTTCATCAGGTCGCTGCCGATGTCTGCAATCTTCGTGAAAATGCCGCCGCCGATTCTTAATGCGGATGCGCCGAGCGATTCGCCAATCGCAAAACCGATGAAACACGGTCCGGCAAGTTCGCGCGGGATGAACAGCAGAATGCAAATCATGCAAAAAAGTTCCACGCAGACGAGCAGCAGTCCGATGCTCATGCCGGATTTGAGCGGGATGAAAAGTGTTTTCAGCGAATCGCCCTTGAGCGCGGCGAACGCGGCGCGGGAATTGGCCGTCGTGTTAATGCGAATGCCGAACCATGCGACGCCGTAACTGCCGAGAATTCCCAAAATCGAGGCGGCAAGAATGATCGCAACGCTGCCGAAGGATTTGTGCTGTAGCGCGGCGAAATAATAAATCATGCACAGCGCGATGAGAACCCAGAGCGCGGCGAGAAATTTTCCCTGTTGTAGCAAATAGGTTTTGCACGTTTCCCAAATGACGTGCGAGACGTCGCTCATCAATTTATGCACCGGCAGCGCGCGCGTTTGTTTGTATTGAAAAATTCCGAACAGCGCGCCGATGACGCAGACGACGAGGCCAAAAAATAAAATAGCGTGCGCGCTCAAGCTGCCGTTCAAAAATGAAACGCCTGATTGCTGCAAGTCGGGCAGGTTGATGTCCGCGTCGCCGGCCACGCAGTTTCCGGCGCAAAACATTGTTGCCAATGCGATGGCACCTCCAAAAAAGTATTTCTTCAATCCCATAATTCAAAACAAAGGACGCATAAGTTGCCCGATGTCCGGGAAGTTTTCCAGCATTTTGTTGGGAAATTTCCATCGCCGCCGAAAAACCAACAGTGCTTGCAGTCGCAGGCCAAATTCCACAAACTACGAATCCTTTGGGATTTTTATGATGCGTCGTTTTTTTGAAAATTTTCTTTCGGTCGGGTTTATTTTTATCGGCGCGAATCTTCTGTTCGGGCAGAACGAACAGGCGCAGGTGAAAATTTCCGCCGTGGACGCGGATACTTTTCGCTTGAGCGTGGTTTGCGGCAACGGCCCGGAAATGCACAGTTCTTTTTTGGCTGATACCAACGAAAACATTTCCGCAGAACAGTCGATTTCAAACGGAGATTGGACGAGCGTCCGGACGGCAAACGGCGAGTTGTTGTTCAATTCAAAATCCGGGGAATGGGCATTGAGAAATTCCAACGGCAAAGAATTGATTCCGCAACATTCCATCGGACCGCTGACGGAAACGACAAATGAAACTCAAGTGGAGCTTGGCTGGAACGGGCAGGTTCCGATTGCGGTTTATGGAAGCGGCAACGGCGAGAGCAGTTTGCTGCAATCCAATGTCACCACCGGACTTGGCAATGGTCGCGCAGTCATTCCGTATTTTTGGTCGCCTGCCGGTTACGCCGTTCTCGCCATTTCCGCCGATGACAATCGTCCGGCTCATTGGCGCGCGGCGACGAATGGAGAATTTGTGACGTGGATTTTTCCGGGCGCGAGCGCCGATTTATATTTGATGCCCGCCGCCACACTCAAGGACGCCGCCAAAGCCTACGCGCATTTGACGGGCCGCGCGCCGGTGCCACCGATTTGGGCGTTTGGTTATTTGCAAAGCCGCTGGGGCTGGAAAAATCGCGCTTACATCGAAGACACATTGAAACATTTTCAGGAATTGAAACTTCCGGTGGACGCGTTCATTTATGATTTTGAATGGTTCACGACCAGACCGGATTATGAAGTGCCGCCGCAAGGCGTTTCCGGTTACAGCGACTTTGGCTGGAACACCAATCTTTTCCCCGAACCGGCGAAACAGATTGCGGAATACAAAAAACAAGGCGTGCATTTTGTCGGCATCCGCAAACCGCGTTTGGGCAACATGGATTCTTTGAAAATGATAAAGACGAACGGTTGGCAATTGAACGCGCTTTGGAGTGAGCAATATCACGCGCGCGACATCAATTTTGCTAATCCCAAATTTTCCGAATGGTATATCCAACAATCGGCGCCGCTGATTCAGGCGGGCATTGACGGCTGGTGGAATGACGAAGGCGAAGGCACATTCACGACTTATTTTTATTGGAACCAAACGGAGGACAAGGCGTGGTCTCTTTACCGACCAAATCAGCGCTTGTGGACGATCAATCGCGCCTTTTCACCCGGCGTTCAACGTCTCGGCGCAGCCGCGTGGACGGGCGACATCAATGCTTCGTGGAAAGATTTGGCTGAAACGCCCGCCAGTTTGTTGAATTGGAGCCTTGCCGGAATGCCGTATTGCGCGTGCGACATCGGCGGCTTTCACAACAACACGTCTCCCGAATTGTTGACGCGCTGGATGGAAGCCGGCGTCTTTTTTCCAGTCATGCGCGCGCATTCTGAAATTAGCGTGACGCCGCATTTCCCATGGCTTTACGGAACGAACGCCTTGAACGCCATCCGCGACGCGCTCGATTTGCGCTACCGCTTGATTCCATTTTACTACAGCCTCGCGCACGAAACTTACGAGACCGGCGTGCCGCTCATGCGTCCGCTGCTGATGGAATTTCCCGGCGACATCAACGTCGTCAATCTCGCCAACGAATGGATGATGGGCGATTCGCTTTTGGCCGCGCCCATTCTCACACCAGACAATCAGCGTTCAATTTATCTGCCCGCATACGATTGGTATGTTTTTGGAACAAATCGTTTGGTTGCCGGAAATCAAACCATTCAAATCACCGCCGCGTTAAATGAAATTCCCGTTTACGTTCGCGCTGGTTCCATTTTGCCGCTCGCGCCAGTTATTCAACACACCAGCCAACTTTCCGGCGGTGCGCTCGAATTGCAAATCTATCCCGGCAAAGACGCGACGTTCACGCTCGCGGAAGATGACGGAGCAACATTGAATTATCAGAAAGGCGAAATTCGCCGCACAACTTTTCAATGGAACGATGCCGCCGGAATTTTGACATGGAAACGCGACGGCGATTATTCCGGCAAAAATGTTTTCAAAAAAATGCGCGTCATTTTGTTTGACCCGAAAGAAATCGTCCAAGCCAGACACAATTTAAGCACGGAAGGCTCGTTGCGTTTGCGAAAGTGATTCGCGGACAAATTTGAGGTGGGGCGAGCGTCCTCGCGAACCGCAGCTTCGCGCTTGCCGCTGCGCCGCGCTTGTTTCATTCTCCTGCAAATGTCCGAACGTCCCGTTTCCAATTTGAACAAACCCGATGTGGCGCTCGAAATGACGCTGCGCCCGTCGCTGTTTTCTGATTTCACCGGCCAGCCGAAAGTGAAAGAGCGGCTGGAAATTTCCGTCGCCGCCGCGAAAAAAAGAAAAGAACCGCTCGACCATATTTTATTGAATGGGCCGCCGGGTTTGGGAAAAACCACGCTCGCAAATATTTTGGCAAAATCCATGGGCGCGAATCTGAAATCCACGAGCGGCCCGACAATTGAAAAAGCCGGCGACCTCGCCGGACTTTTGACAAATCTCGAAGAAGGCGACGTTTTGTTCATTGACGAAATTCATCGGCTGCAAAAAACGATTGAAGAATATTTATATCCAGCGATGGAAGATTTCAAATTGGACATCATCATTGATCAAGGCCCGAACGCGCGCAGCGTGCGGTTGAATTTGCCGCGCTTCACTTTGATTGGCGCGACGACGCGCAGCGGACTTTTGAGCGCGCCGCTTTTGACGCGATTCGGAATGCGCGAGCGATTGGATTATTACGTCGCCGAAGATTTGGAAAAAATTATTTTGCGCTCGGCGAATTTGTTGAACGTGGAAATTGAAAAATCCGGCGCGCACGAAATCGCGCGGCGCAGTCGCGGCACGCCGCGCATCGCAAATAATTTACTGCGACGCGTTCGCGATTATGCGCAAGTGCGGCACGACGGAAAAATTACTGTGCCGGTGGCCGATAAAGCTTTGGTGATGTTGGAAATTGATCGAAATGGTTTGGACGAAATGGACAAACGCATTTTGGAAACGGTCATCACAAAATTTGGCGGCGGGCCAGTTGGAGTCAATTCACTCGCCGTCGCCGTCGGTGAAGAACCGGACACGATTGAGGAAGTTTATGAACCGTATTTGATTATGGAAGGATTTTTGAATCGCACTTCGCAAGGCCGCGTCGCAACGGAGTTGAGTTACAAAAAACTCGGCTTGAAAGCTGCGGGTGGAAACCAGCAGAAATTTTTCTGAAGGCAAAAGTTTTTGGAAATTTTCCGGCGTTTAGATTTCTTGAATTGCGCCGCGATTTTAGATTATCGTGACGTCTGTGCTTTCTTTGACGTTATCCGGTTATCTCGCCAAGCTGCCGAAAAACACCCGCGCAATTTTGCTGACGTGCCTTTACGCGGTCGTGGCGGGGCTGGTGGTGGTTGCGTTTCAAATGCTGATCAATTTATTTTACAACGCGACTTTTCCGCTTCTGGCCCGCCAATCGCATTTTATTTTTTTAATCGGCAGTTTTTGTGTCATGGTTTTTTCCGCGCTCGCGTCGGGAATTTTATTGCATTGCTTTGCCAGGGACGCGGCGGGCAGCGGCATTCCGCAGGCAAAGGTCGCGTTCTGGAAAGATTTTGGCGTCATTCGCAAGCGCGCGATCTGGGTGAAGTTTATTGGCGGCGTTTTGAGCATCGGCGGCGGCAGCAGTTTGGGACGCGAAGGTCCGAGCGTTCACATCGCGAGCGGATTGGCGTCCGCGCTCGCAGGTTTTGCGGGCGAGGCAAAACAAAACCGGCGGCGCGCGATGGCATCGGGCGCAGCGGTGGGACTCGCAGCGGCGTTCAACACGCCGATCGCCGCGGTCACGTTTGTGCTCGAAGAAATCATTCAGGATTTGAACAGCAATTTGCTCGGCGCAGTTTTGCTCGCGTCGGTCATCGGCGCGTTGCTCGTGCATGGATTGGTCGGCAGACAACCGGCATTCGCAATCGCGATGGTGGATGCGCCGACGTGGCGGGCTTATTTGTTGACGCCATTTGTCGCGGCGCTGGCGAGCCTGGCGGGAGTTTTTTTTCAAAAGGCCTCGCTCGATTTGCGCCAAAAACAGATTCAGCCCGGCAAAATTCCCGGCTGGCTCAAACCCGCCATCGGTGCAACGCTGGCGTGGGGAATCGGCACAACCGTTTTTTTTCTGACCGGACACCTCGGCGTTTTCGGACTCGGATATGGCGATTTGACGGCGGGATTGGACAGCCAGTTGCCATGGAAAATCGCCGGCGTACTGCTCGCGGCAAAATTGCTGGCGACCGTTTTGTGTTATGGTTACGGCGGCTGCGGCGGCATTTTTTCGCCGACGCTTTTTTTCGGCGGCATGAGCGGTTTGGTTGTCGCGGGAACAGTTAATTTGGTGATGCCATTGCCTTCGGCGGACAATCTCACGCTCGCCGTCGTCGGCATGAGCGCATGTCTCGGCGCAGTCGTGCGCGCGCCGGTCACGGGCATCCTCATCGTGTTTGAAATGACGCATGAATTTTCCCTTGTGCCGGCGCTGATGATCGGCGCGCTCATCAGTCAGGGAATCGCCCGCCGTATGACGCGCGAAAATTTTTACGACGCCATTTTGGAGCAGGACGGTCATAAATTGGAAAAATTGCTGCCGCCGCGCGACTTGCAGAGCTGGCAAAAACTTCCGGTCTCGGCCATAGCTAATTTTCAGCCGGTCGTTCTAAATAACCTCGATCCGGCTGAAATGGAAAAAATTTTAAAGGCCAACGCCTTCGCCCATTTTCCCGTGACGCAGGACGGAAAATTAACCGGCATTGCTTCGCGCATTGAGCTTGCCGAAGCCATTGCTGAAAAGCTCGCGCCCAAGCTTGCGCCCATCATCCGCTGCGAGCCGCGCCAGACCATCCGCGAATTGCAAACGCTCCTCTTGGAATCGCCGACCGGCGTTGCGATTGTTTGCGATCCGACAGACGGAAAACTTCTCGGCCTTGTCACGCTGCACGATTTGTTGCGATCACAAATCAATGCCGCGGAAAGCAATCTGTGAACAATCATTTTTGTTCGACAATACTCGGATTTAACTTTTAATCCGCGTTCAATCCGTGTTTCATCTGTGGCTGTTTATTGCCATGCCCAAGCGCACTGACATTCACAGCGTTCTCATCATCGGCGCCGGACCGATCATCATCGGCCAGGCGTGCGAATTTGATTATTCCGGCACGCAAGCCTGCAAAGCTCTTCGCGAAGAAGGCTACCGCGTCGTGCTCGTCAATTCCAATCCCGCGACGATCATGACCGACCCGGAATTTGCCGACCGCACCTACATCGAACCGATCACGCCCGAATGCGTGGAAAAAATCATCGCGCGCGAAAAAGCGGAAATGAAAAAGCTCGAAGCGAAAGGCAAACTCGTTTTGCTCCCGACGCTCGGCGGCCAGACCGCTCTGAATACAGCGATGTCGCTTCACAAAAATGGCGCGCTCGAACGCCACGACGTGGAAATGATTGGTGCGAAACCTGAAGCCATTCACAAAGGCGAAGATCGTTTTGCGTTCAAGGAATTGATGTTGCAAATCGGCCTCGACGTTCCCATTTCCGGCGTCGCGCATAATTTGGACGAAGCGCGCGAAGTCGCGAAAAAAATTGGCAAATTTCCGCTTATCATTCGACCCGCGTTCACGCTCGGCGGCACGGGCGGCGGCATCGGTTACAATCAGGAAGAATTTGAAACCATCGCCAAAAACGGCATTGACCTCTCGCCCGTGAACGAAATTCTCATCGAAGAATCGCTGCTCGGTTGGAAGGAATACGAAATGGAAGTCATGCGCGACCGCGCGGACAATTGCGTCATCATTTGCAGCATCGAAAATTTTGATCCGATGGGCGTCCACACCGGCGACTCCATTACCGTCGCGCCGATTCAAACGCTAACCGACAAGGAATTTCAAATCATGCGCGACCAAAGTTTCGCCGTGATTCGCGCCGTGGGCGTCGAGACCGGCGGCTCGAACATCCAATTTGGAGTGAATCCTGAAAATGGTCGCATGGTCATCATCGAAATGAACCCACGCGTCTCGCGCAGTTCCGCACTCGCGTCGAAGGCAACGGGATTTCCCATCGCGAAAATTGCCGCGAAACTTGCCGTCGGTTATTTGCTCGATGAATTGAAAAACGACATCACGCGTGAAACTCCGGCGAGCTTCGAGCCGAGCATTGATTACGTCGTCACCAAGATTCCGCGTTTTGCCTTCGAGAAATTCCCGCAAGCTGACCCGACACTCACCACGCAGATGAAAAGCGTCGGTGAAGCGATGGCCATTGGCCGCACGTTCAAGGAAAGCCTGCAAAAATGCCTGCGCTCGCTGGAGATCGGCCGCAGCGGTTTAGGCGGCGACGGCAAACCCTGGCGCATCGGCACGGAAGTCTATGGCGACCGCGACATCCTCCCGCGCGACGTCATCAGCCGCAAACTGAGCGTGCCCAACGCCGAACGCATCTTCTTCATCCGCCACGCCCTGCGCGCCGGCTTCACCATCGAGGAGATTTTCAACCTCACGAAAATAGACCGCTGGTTTCTGGTGCAGATCAAAGAGATCGTGGATTTCGAGGAAGAACTGGCGGGGACGAAGAATTAACCGCAAGTATGCAAATCTTGTTCTACAGACCGAATTATTCAGACTTTTTCGGTTTTCGTGAAAGCCATTTATGAATAAGATTTTATTAAACAATTTTCCGTATCCTTCGCAGCACGTCGTCGTTACGAACAGAGAAAACCTAACCGACCAAAAAACATTCGTTCATGGTTACTACAGCAAAAATTTAGCCCTTTGATTCAACATGGCACTACCCACGACACAATTTCTTTATTCCAGAAGGTCTTGGAAGAAAAAAGAATCCCAGATTTTAGCCGCTTATATTTGGCTGGCATTTTGAGCATTGAGGATGTGCTTTTATTCCGCGATAACATTCACGGTGAAAAATTTCGTCATTGGTATCTAACCACTCATTACGATTCGGAAAAAGTTCACGAGGTTTTGCTTTCAAAAAACATCCCTCAATCAATTTTAACCAAATGGTTGCGATTTATAATTCCAAATGCGATTGGGATAGCCAATGCTCCGGTTGGAATTGTGGCTGGCGCAATTGATAGTTTCATAATTGATAAAATAGTTGGCGGCTGGCATCCAAATATATTTTTGGACGACATATTAAAATCAGAAATTGATTCTCGGTTAAAACTACACGCCGAAAAAACTCGCAGAGACTCCATTAAATCTCGGTTTCCGAATGTTGGCAGAAATGATCCGTGTCCTTGTAGTTCAGGGAAGAAGTTTAAGCGTTGTTGTGGTGAAGGCTTGTAATTGATCAAACGTGTCCGCCCGAAAGCTCCGTCAGGAGCGAAATCTTTGTAGCCACCCGCGCCACCCAATTCCCCAGCCCCGTCGGGGCGGCATGGTCGGTGGGGCGCGAGCCGTCGTTAATCTAACGCCCCACCATGTCGCTCCTGACGGAGCTTGAAACCTTGTTTGATTTTGGATGCTACAACTATGCCGCGCCTGACGGCGCTGAAAATGAATCCCAACGGGATTCAATTCTGTTCTTCCTGTTAATTCTGCCCCACATTGTCCGCAAAAATGTCCGGCGATCTGAAATTTCCTGAAAATTTTCTCTGGGGCACGGCCACGTCGCCGACGCAGGTGGAAGGCCACGTCGCCAACGAATGGACGGATTATGTCGCGTCGGACGGCGGTCATTGCCGCATCGCGTGCGATCATTATCATCGCTACGAAGAGGACGTGAAATTGATGGCTGGCCTCGGCGTCAACGCCTATCGCATGGGCATCGAATGGTCGCGCCTGCAATCCGCGCCGTTCGCGCCGCTGAACCAGAAGGAACTCGCGCGCTACCTCCATCTGCTCGACTGCCTCAAGGCCGCGAACATCACGCCGATGGTCGTGCTGCATCATTTTTCAAATCCGTTGTGGATCGTGAAAAATGGCGGCTGGCTGAATCCGGCGACGATTCCGGCGTTCGTGGATTACGCGGCTAAATTGTCGGTAGCCTTGAAGGAACGCGTTTATTTGTGGAACACGTTCAACGAGCCGGACACTTACGCGTCGCTGACGTATCTGCTTGGCGGATTTCCGCCGTTTCACAAATGGAAATTTCTGAAATATCGGAAAGTCATCAAACACATGGCCGAGGCGCACGCGCAGGCGAGTCGCGCAATCCGGCAAAATAAATTTTCACGCGCGCCGGAAATTGGCATCGCGAAGAACTGGACTTTGTTCGGCGCGTTTCAAAAATTTGCGCTATGGGATCATCTGCTCGCGGAAGTTTCGCATCACGCCTTCAATCGTTTTGTGCTGGATGAATTTTTGGGTGGACGGCGGCGCGAGTATTCCACGTTTCTCGGCGTGAATTATTATGGTCGCGCGCGGCTGAACCATTTTCGCGCGCTTGTGCCGACAAACAACGTCTCGGCGGAAGAATTAAAAAATTTTGGCATCGTCAGCGATGATATGTTTGAGCGGCATCCGACGGGCTTTGGAAAAATTCTTAAAAAATTTCACCAGCGATACGGTTTGCCGATTTACATCACCGAACATGGCGCGTCGTCAAGCGACGAGGATTTTCGCATCCGCGATTTGACGGCGCATTTGCTGGAATTGCACGCCGCGATCAACCACGGCGTGGACGTGCGCGGATTTTTTTACTGGTCGCTGCTGGACAACTTCGAGTGGCAGTTCGGTTATTCCAAAAAATTCGGCCTGCTCTCCGTGGATTTCAACGACGAAAAACTTCCGCGCAAAATGACGCGCGTCGGCAAATTTTATCGCGGGATTTGCAAAGCACGTGAAACTATAACACGCTGATTTGCATTTTCGTGATTCCGTGTATATTTCATTCATGCTGGCAACGCCAGAACTCATCCGCGAAACAGGCCAACTCGCGCAACTGGAAGAACTCCTTCCATTTTGGCGCGAGGTGCCGCTGTATCACGATTCGCTCGGCCGCTGCAAGCGGCAAAATCTGGATTGTTTCAAACGCCTGCCGTTGATTGCCAAGCCGGAAATGCGGAATGATTTCCCGCGAAATTTTCTTCCCGCCGGGCAATCGCTGGAAATGCTGCTTGAAAAAAATCTCGCCGAATTGGAACACACCTCCGGCACTTCGTCGGAACGGCTGCCGGTGATTTTTGCGCGCGGCTGGTGGAACGCGCAAGAAGAACGTGCGCTGCGGTTGAATAATTTTGTCGCAAAAATTCTCGATGATTTTCCAAACGCGCGCCGCGCCACCATCACGTCGCCCGCGTGCAACGGTTTGACTTGTCCGACAGTTTGGGCGTCGCGCGAACAGCGCACGTTTGGCAACGCGCTGTTCGTGAACCTCGCGCGCATCCCGTTTCTTCTCGGCGATGCGGAACTCGCGCACATGGCGGCGGAAATTTCCGACTGGTCGCCGCAATTTCTCGACGTTGATCCCGTTCACGGCGCGCGCTTCGCGCTTTACTGCGAGCAAAATAAAATAAAATTTCCTTCGCTGAAATTCATTTTGTGCAGCTACGAATTTGTCAGTGCCGCGCATCGCAAAATTCTCGCGCGCGTTTTTGGCGTGCCGATTTTCAATCTTTACGGCTCGACCGAGACCGGCCATTTGCTCATGGAAAACGATCGCGCCGAAATGAAAGCCAGTTACGACACTGCGTTTCTCGAAATCATTGACGCGGACACACGCGGCGTTGGCGAACTCGTCGTCACGACTTTGACCAATGATTATATGCCTTTGCTGCGCTATCGCATCGGCGACCTCGCGGAAAAACACATTCGTCCTTATGGAAATAATTTTATAATTCACGGTCGCGCCCGTGACACGCTTACATCGCGCAACGGCGCACGCGTAACGACATGGGAAGTGGATCAATGTTTCGCCGGGGCAAATGGCATCGCGCACTATGAATTGCGGCAAAGCGAAAACGGCGACTGCACGTTGCGTTTCGTGCCGGACGCAGTTCTTCCAACGAGCGAAGAATTGCGTCGCGTGGCTTCGCAACTCGAAGCGTTGCTGAAATCTTCCGCTGAAATAAAAATTGAGCCCATGAAAGTTTTGCTGCCGGCGGCTTCGGGAAAATTCCGCCTGACTTTTCGCGCCGGCGCGGCTTGAATCCGCGCGTTCCGGTGAACTCGATTTGGCAAAAGGATTCCGTCATCGCGCACACGCAAATTCTCGCACGCAGTTTCGCACGCTGCACTGGACGCGATTTGTTGCCGGGCATTTTTAATCCGCTTGGCCTCTCAAAAAATATTTTCCAAGCGCCGTTCGCGATCGTCTCGCATGGCACGGAAGCCGACCCGGTTTTGAATTACGGCAACGCCGCCGCGCTCACGCTCTGGGAAATGTCGTGGGAAGAATTGACGCGCACGCCTTCGCGTCTCACCGCCGAAGCGCCGAACCGCGAGGAGCGCGCAAAATTGTTGGAAGCCGTCGCGCGGCGCGGATTCATTGACGATTATTCCGGCGTCCGCATTTCAAAAATCGGAAAACGCTTCCGAATTTCGCACGCGACCGTCTGGAATTTGATTTCCGAAAGCGACGAGCCGTGCGGCCAGGCGGCGATGTTTGGCGAATGGAAATTTCTTTGACGCGGCGGATTTGGTAGCGTCGCGCAAATGAATTCAGGGCGCATCGTGATTGTCGGCGGCGGAGCGGCGGGATTTTTTGCCGCGCTGGCCGGCGCGGAAATGCGGCGCGGCGCGGAAATTCTGGTTCTCGAAAAAACGTCACAATTTCTTTCCAAAGTAAAAATCTCCGGCGGTGGACGTTGCAACGTCACCCATGCCGATTTCGACGCGCGCGAATTTTCCACGCGCTTTCCGCGTGGCGAACGCGCGTTGATTTCCGCATTCGGAAAATTTCAAGCCAGCGACACCGTCGCATGGTTTGAAAATCGCGGCGTGAAATTGAAAATCGAAAGCGACGGACGAATGTTTCCCACGACTGACTCTTCGCAGACGATCATTGATTGTCTGCTCAACGCGGCGCAAAAAGCCGGAGTGAAATTAAAAACCAATTGCGGCGTTGAAAGTACCGCGAAAATTTTCGACGGATTTGAGTTGAAATTTTCAAATGGCGAAATTTTAACTTGTGACAAATTGCTTCTTGCCACCGGCGGCTGTCGTACGCCCGCGCTCGGGCAATTGGCCGTTTCACTCGGCCATTCGCTCGAACCGCCCGTGCCATCGCTGTTCACGTTCCATGTTGAAATTCCGTGGCTGCGCAAACTTGCCGGGGTTTCAGTGGAAATGGTTGAGGCGTTTGTTCCCAAAACAAGACTCCGCGAACGCGGCGCGTTGCTCGTAACACATTGGGGCTTGAGCGGTCCGGCGATTTTGCGTTTGTCGGCGTGGGGCGCGCGCGAGTTGCATGAAAAAAATTATCAATTCAAATTGCAAATCAATTGGCTGCCACATTTGTCCGAAGAAAAACTCGCGACGGAATTTCAAGCGCGGCGGAAATCGCAGCCGGCAAAATTAATTGTTAATTTTCCAATTACTCCGTTGCCCGCGCGACTTTGGGAACAGCTTGTGATCGCGTCCGGCATTGGGCGCGACACGCGCTGGTCGGCACTTTCGGGTGCAGCGCAGCACAAACTTATTCACCAATTATTGCATTCGGAATTTCCCGTGACCGGAAAAAGTTTGAACAAGGATGAGTTTGTGACTTGCGGCGGCGTCAAATTGGACGAAGTGAATTTTAAGACGATGGAAAGCAGGATTTGTCCGGGATTATTTTTTGCGGGCGAAGTTTTGGACATTGACGGAATCACCGGCGGGTTTAATTTTCAGGCGGCGTGGACGACCGGCTGGATTGCCGGACGCGCGCTGGCGAATGGTTGATTTATGTTGTAAGATTTTTGCCAGCGGTAGCAACTTTTCATGGAATAAAAATAGCAGCCAGACATCAAAATTGTATGCAACCGATAAAAATCGCGGGCATAGCGGCAGCAACTTTGCTGGCGGCGGGTATTTTTGCAATGATTCGCAATGCGGGCCGCGCTGAACCGACAGAAATTTCAACCAACCAAATTTATCAGCCAACCAATATGAGCGATTTCAAAAAACCCAGCGAAGCGGAATTGAAAAAGAAACTGACCGCCGAGCAATTTGCCGTCACGCAAGAAGCCGCGACGGAACCGGCGTTTCACAACGAATTTTGGGACAATCACAAGCCAGGCATTTATGTGGACGTGGTTTCGGGCAAGCCGTTGTTCAGTTCGCTGGACAAGTTTGATTCCGGCTGCGGCTGGCCGAGTTTCACCAAGCCGCTGGCTGGCACGGACGTGGTGGAGCACCCCGACAATTCCTACGGCATGGAACGCACCGAAGTCCGCTCCACGACCGCCGACTCGCATCTTGGCCACGTTTTCGACGACGGCCCGGCCGACAAGGGCGGTTTGCGTTATTGCATCAACTCGGCGTCGCTGAAATTCATTCCGGTGGAAGATATGGAAAAAGACGGCTACGGCCAATATCTCGAACCGTTCGTGAAGGCGGGCTTGGTCAAGGCGAACGCAACTTCAACGAACGCGCCGACGAAGAATTAAGTCGTGCGGTGGAATAATTTTCAATAAGCGGCGGAGCCGTCCGGCGTTTCGTTCTGCAAATAAAAATCAAGGCGAATCCATTGCATTCACACGCGATGTAGTTTTCTCTCTGGACAATCCCAGTCAAATCTTAAATTGTTTCACCGCTCCAATCTAATATGAATTTTCAATGGCTCTTTGCTTTCGGTCTTGGCTTGGGACTGCTTCTACCGGCGGCGGTTGTCGCGAAAACTGTCAGCGTGAAATCCGCCGCCGGAATCACGGCGCAATTCAATGACGTTTCCGGTCGTTATGAAATCTCAGTTCGTCAACCCGCTTGGAAATTCGCCGGTGAACTCGGCCAGCCCGCGCAGAATGTCGTCGTTGAAAACGGCAGCGACCGCGTCGGCGCGTATCAGGAAATCCGTTTCAACTGGCAAACAAACATTTCGCTCACCGGCAGCATTCGGATTTATGATGCACGACCAGCGGTGCTTTTTACGCTTGAATGTGATCAGGCCGTCGGTGAATTACCGGCCGTGTTCCCGCAGTTCACGTCCGTTCCCGCCGGACTGCATCATTTTAGTTACCGGAACGACGTGTTTGCACCGCATACTTTCAAGCTGGAACCGAACGGCACGCCGTGGCTTTTGTTTGATGACGGGGCGAATGCGATGATCATTTCACCGGCGGATAATTTCATGATTGCCCGAATGAACGGCGATGGCGCGCATGAAATCGCAAGTGGATTGAACCCGCAAGTGCGCAACCTGCCCGCACATTTCAAACACGCCACGCTTCTGGCTTTTGGCGGCGGCATCAACACGACTTGGGACGTTTGGGGCAAAGCGTTCACAGACTTGGTTGGCCGGAATCGTCCGGCGAACGACGTTGATGATGGGCTGCGCTATCTCGGTTATTGGACGGACAACGGTGCAACTTATTATTACAATTACGATCCGGCTCTGGGTTACGCCGGGACGCTGGAGGCGCTGGTTCGCCATTATCGCGAGATGGAAATTCCCATCCGCTATTTGCAACTCGACAGTTGGTGGTATTACAAAACCCTGACCGATCCGGATGGCAAAACCGGCCAGTCAAAAAATACCAAACTGCCGGAAGGCGAATGGAACCGTTACGGCGGCCTCATGAAATACGAAGCTCATCCCGCGCTGTTTCCCGACGGCCTCGCGGCGTTCCAGAAAAAAATCGATCTGGCGCTCATCACCCACAACCGCTGGATTGACCCAGCCAGCCCTTATCACGAACAATTTCGCATTTCCGGTTTCGCAGGCGTTGATCCGTTATGGTGGCAACACATGATGAACTTTATCGCCGACAGCGGTGTGGCTTGTTACGAGCAGGACTGGCTCAACGTCATTTACGATCATTCACCTGAATTGTCGGCGACGGTTGGTGTTGGCGATAGTTTCACCGGCGGCATGGCGGCGGCGGCGAAGGCGCGCGGCTTGAGTTTGCAATACTGCATGGCGTTGCCGTGCTTTTTCCTGCAAGGCGCGCGTTACGACAATCTCACGACCATCCGCGTGAGCGACGACCGCTTTGAACGCAGCCGTTGGGACAATTTTCTCTACACGTCGCGGCTCGCCAGCGCGCTGGGCATCTGGCCGTGGTCGGATGTTTTCATGAGCACCGAAACGAATAATCTTTTGATTGCCACTTTATCTGCCGGCATGGTCGGTATCGGCGATGCCATTGGCGCGGAGAACAGGGAAAATCTATTGCAAGCCGCGCGTCCCGACGGCGTGCTGGTGAAACCGGATGAACCGTTGATACCTTTGGATGAAATTTACATTGATGAAGCCAATGGCAAAAAATCTCCAATGGTGGCATGGACATACAGCGACCACGGCCCGTTGCGCACGGCTTATCTGTTTGCTTACAACCGGCAGGAAACAAATTCCGAAACCGGCTTCACACCGACGACGCTTGGTTTCAAAGGCAAAGTCTGCGTGCTCAATGCGCGTTCGGGAGTCGCGCAATATCAATCCGCAGGGATACGCTTTTCGTTCACGCTGAATCCAAATGAAACGGCGTATTATCTCGTTGCGCCCGTCGGTCAAGCCGGTCTGGCATTTTTTGGTGACGAAGGAAAATATGTTTCAAATGGACGCCAACGCATCGTCGCGCTGGATGACGCACCGGGTCGTTTGGTCGTCACCGTCACTTTTGCCGTTGGTGAAAAATCCGTTCGGCTTTTCGGTTATGCCCGGCACGCTCCATCAGTGGCGGCACAAAGTGGTTCGGCTGGAACTTTAAACTATGACGCCGGGAGCGGACGATTCAGCGTGGAAGTTTCTCCGGCGGCGGCAATCATCGCCGGCCAAGACCCGACGCAAACCGCAATTGTCAAATTCATCGGCAAATAATCTTATTTCATCGCCGCATAGACGTGATGCACGTCGTCGTGGTCGTCGAGCGCGTGGAGAAAATCCACGACATCCTTGTGCGCGGCAGCATCCACTTCGCGGAATTCCTTGGCGACGTAACGCATCTCCGAGGCGATGACGTTCCAGCCCGCCACCTTCAACGCCTTGGAAACGTGATCCAAATCTTTTATTTCTGTCAAAAAGCGCGCGCCTTTTTGTCCGGCGGGAATTTCAGCGGCTTCGAGCGGCTCGATCTCCTGCGCACCGGCTTCAATCGCGTCGGCCTCCGCGTCGCGGTTCGCGTTCGTGTGCGTGGCCTCGACGACGCCGAGGTGATTGAAGAAAAACGCTACGCTGCCGGGCTGGCCCATCGAACCGGCCTTGAAAAGATTTCTGATTTCCGGCGCGGTGCGGTTGCGATTGTCCGTCAGACATTCCACGACGACGGGGACTTTGTGCGGCGCGAAGCCTTCATAGACGACCGTTTCATAAACCACTTTTTCGTCCGTGAGGCCCGCGCCTTTTTTGATGGCGCGCTCGATGGTGTCCTTGGTGACGGAAGATTTCTTGGCCTTCTCGACGGCGACAAACAGGCGTGCGTTGAGGTCGGGATCGGCGCCGCCGAGCTTGGCCGCGACCATGATTTCGCGGACGAGCTTGACGACCATCTGGCCTTTTTTGTGCGCGTTGATTTCGCGCCCGGCTTGTTTCCATTGTGCGCCCATGAGTTTTGACAGTGTGGAAAAATTTCGCGGGCAAGAAAACTAAATTGTTTCAACCACTGG
>DASYAA010000166.1:0-6295 GCA_036501565.1 Verrucomicrobiia bacterium | reverse complement strand
AACCGCGCCGCTGGCGGCGAGCGCGTGCCCGAAAAAATGTTTGGTGCTGGAAAACGGCGGCACGCGTTCGCCGAAAACTTCTTTCAACGCCTTCGATTCGACGAGGTCGTTGTCGCGCGTGCCAGTGCCGTGCGCATTGATGTAATTGATGTCGGAAGATTCCAAACCGGCGCGATTCAACGCCGATTGCATGGCGGCGACCGCGCCTTCGCCTTCGGGATGCGGCGCGGTGGTGTGATGCGCGTCGCAGCTTGCGCCCCAGCCGGTGAGCCGCGCCAGAATTTTCGCGCCGCGCCGTTTTGCAAATTCTTCCGATTCCAAAATTAAAATCGCCGCGCCTTCGCCGAGACTCGTTCCGGCGCGTTTCGCATCGAACGGACGGCACCCTTCCGAATCTATGAGGAGCAGCGAATGAAATCCGCCCCATGTCATGCGCGATAATGAATCCGCGCCGCCCGCGAGCATCACGTCGGCTTCGCCAGCCATGATCATTTCGGCAGCGGTCGCAATCGCCAAAGCGCTGGACGAACACGCCGTTGTCACGGCCATTCCCGGACCGAGTAATCCAAATTCATCGGCGATCAAATCCACGACCGAGGCGCATTCGTGAAAGCGCGTCGGGCGCGCGCGCATTTTTCCGGTTTTGATGAGCGTGGTGAGAAAGCGTTCGCTGTCGAACGAACCGCCGACCGAGCAGCCGAGCACGACACCCGCGCGGTCAGCGCAATCGGAGAAATTTATTTTTGCGGCGGCAATCGCCTCGCGCGCGGCAAGCCAGCCCAATTGATCGCTGCGCGAGCCGTGCGACGGCGCGCCCAACGCCAGAAGGTCTTGCTGGATTTCACCCGCCGGAATCTGACCGTAGCGCGGCGATTGAAAAAGCGTCAGCGGTTTCAACCCGCTTTTGGTGGCGCGGATGGAATTCCAAACTTCGTCCACGCCACAGCCAGTCGCGGCCATGATGCCGAGTCCGGTGATGACTGGAAATCGCGCGGCCACTAGGTTGAGCGTTTGGCGGCGATGAACGCCGCAAGCGTGTTGACGGACTTGAATGCGGGCCGGCCTTCCTCGATATCCTTGATGACGATGCCGTATTCTTTTTCCAGCATCACGACCAGTTCCAGCGCGTCAATCGAATCCAGCTCCAGGCCGCCCGCGCCGAACAAAGGCGCGTCGTTGTCAATCTGGGCGGGCGTGATGTCCTGCAAATTCAGCGACTTGATAATTTTTGCTTTGAGTTCCTCTGGCAAGATTTCCATGACAATAAAATTACTGATTTTCGGCGTGGAATCTAGCACATAGCGATTCCATGTCACGGTCAAATTCCGGCAAAACTCGCAATCCATCGCCGCCGCGTGTCAAAAAAAACGCGCAGGCACGGGCGGCTGGCGAAGCCTGAATTATTTTTGCGGCGGCGGGTGAAATGATATTGCAAAAAACGCAAATGCACGCGTCGGCTTCATCGCGACGGAGCAAATCCACCGCTTCGGGCAAAACAATTTTATCGTCTCCAACAAAACACAAATTCGGCCCGGTCAATTTGTGGCGGATCGCGATTTCGCCGATGGCCGCGCTCGGCAGCGTGTAGGCGAACAACGTCGGACTCGGCCCGCCGACGGCGTCGCGCCCCTGCCAAAAATCAAAATCAGTGGACAACGAACCGGCGTTTGCCGCGAGACAAATGGCGATACGGTCGCGCGAAAATTTCCCGAAATCCACGCCGAGCGATTCGACCGCGAGCAACGCCAGTTGGCTTTGCAAATCCAGACGGCCAAAACGCGTTCCCAGCCGCGCCGATTTCAAATCGGCCTCGGTCGCTTTGCTCGTCGCGGTGATGACAATTTTATTCATGACTTAAAATGAGCGCGCCGTTAGTGCCGCCAAAGCCGGTGTTTAGTTTCAAAATATGATTTAGTTTTGCGATTGGACGCGGTTCGCGCACGATGCTCGCCGGCACGCCTTCAGCAGCAAAATTCAATCGCGGAGTGCCCGGTAGAAAATTATTTTGCATCGCCAGCGCGCACGCGATGGTTTCGACCACGCCCGCCGCGCCGAGCGTGTGGCCGAGCATTCCTTTCAAACCGCTGAACGGCGGACACGAATCGCCGAAAATTGTTTTTAACGCGAGCGATTCCATCGCGTCGTTGTATGGCGTGCCGGTTCCGTGCGCGTTGACATAATCAATTTCCGCCGGCGATAATTTTGCGGATTTCAACGCGGCGCGAATCGCCTGCGCGAGACCCGAGCCGTCGCGCGACGGGCCAGTAAGATGATTCGCGTCGTTGCTGCCGCTCCAGCCGCGAATTTTAATTGAAGATTCCTGCGCAAAATTTTCGCGAACCAAAATAATCGCCGCGCCCGCTTCGCCCGGACTCAATCCGCAACGGTCTTTGTCGAACGGACGGCAGCCATTCGGATCAATTGCTTTCAACGCGGTGAATCCCGCGACAACAAATTCCGAAAGACAATCCACACCGACCACGAAAACGGCGTCCACTTCTCCGCGTTGAATTATTTTTGCGCCTTGTTGAATCGCGATCAAGCCGGACACGCACGCGGTGGAAATACATTGAACCGGGCCGCGCACGTCGTGTTGTGCCGCCAAATCTTCCGCGAGAAAATTTCCCTGCAAATGCCGCCGCGCCAAATCAGAGCATGGACGGTTTTCAGAAATTCTTTCAAGGGCTTCAACGTTTGCTTTCGTGGTCGCGAGCACAAGGCCAACTCTTCCTGCGGGAATTTTTTCTAAAATTGCAACCGAAGATTCACGCGCTTGCTTCAAAGCTTCGGTTGCAAGAAACCATGCCGGATTTTCGTCATCAAAATTTCTTGGCGCCGCGCCGACGATGCTGGATTGGAAACGCGGGAAATTAAATTTTTCGCAAGCGCGCAGGCCGCTCGCATTGGTGCGCAACGCTGCGAGTAACGCGTCCACGCCGCAACCAACCGCAGTAATTGCGCCGCATCCAGCGATGGCGACTTTCGGCTCACGCATACAAAGTCAATTCTCCAGTAGCGATTGATTGTCCTTCGCAGAAAATCCCGCCGAAAATTCGCAGCATAAGTCCAAGCCGTTTGAGTTCACGAATTTCTATGCGCAAAGTTTTTCCGGCAGGCGGACGTGTTTGGATTTTGAAATTAGAAACAGAAACGAGCATTCCTTTCGCGGCGATGCCAGAGTCAGATTGCCCGGAATCTTTTGCGCGCTGGCCGAGAGCGGCGGCGACGGTTTGGGCGACGCATTCGATGAGCACGATTTCTAAAATAAATCCATTTGCGACCGCGAAAGAATTTTCGCTGAAGCAAACCGTCGCGACGGCGGTGGTTTCAGTACATTCGGTCAACGCGTCAATGAATCGCATTGGCGGGCGGTGCGGAATGAGATTTTCTATGGCGACGGGCATTCAGTTTTTAATTGTGGTTCCGGTTTCAATGGCGATTCAGATTTTTCCCAGAACGGATAAAAATTATACCACTGCAACGGGTCGCGTTTGAGAATGATTTCCAGATTTTGGGCGAATTCGGTCGCGCAATTTTTCAAGTAGGCGTCGCGCAAATTGTGCGGCGGCATTTTGGGATGCTGCGCGGGAAATCCGAAGAAGCGGTAATGCCCGCCGCGTTCGCGCAGATTAAAAACCGTGACGAGCGGCGCATTCGCAATCGCCCCGAGCACATACGCGCCGATGGGAAACCGCGCGGTGCCGCCAAGAAACGGAATGTTCGCCGACGGGCTGCCGTAATTGCGGTCGCCGAGCATGGCGACGATTTCGCCGCGCCGCAACGCGGCCACGAGCGGAATCGCATCGGTCGGCGAGCCGGTCAGCGGCAGGAGGCGGAATTTTGCCTGGGACGATTGTTTGAGCAGCGAGCGGATTGCGTCGGACTCATTGTCAAAGCCGGTGACATTGATGATCGTGTCGAGTCGCGCAAGCAATTGTCCGGCGGCTTCCCAATTGCCGAGATGCGCCGTCAGCAGTAACACGCCGTGGCCTTCGGCGAGCGCGGTGTGAACGTGATGTTCGCCGTCAAACGAAAATGAAAATTCTTTTGTCTTGCCCGCGAGAATCGCCGTGCGGTCAATGATGGCACGGCCAAACGAAAGGAAATGTTTGAAGACGAGCCAGCGCCGTTTCCACCACGGCACATTGCCGAAAACACGCCGGTGGAAATCCATCGTGGCGGCGACATCTGGCGACGCGAAGGAAAAATAAATCGCGCACGGCACGGTCAGAATGTAAGTAAGCTGCAGCCCGAGCACGCGCAGGGCGGTGATGAAAAACCAGACGCCCCAGCGCCCGCCGCGCAGTTGACCCGTGCCCGACCAATGAGATGTTTGCAAATCGCGTGCGGCCATTTTAGTTGTCAAAGCCGACAGTGAGGTCGGCGGATTTTTATCCATCTTCTGTGGCGGCAAATTTCGCCATAAACCCAGTTGACACGCAAAACAAATGTCCGTTAGTTTCGCCGTGTTATTGGACGCCAGCTTGTGGCGACCATCGGCATAAAACACAAACAACCTAAAAAATTATGAGCAAATTATACAGACGTAGTTTTATCGGAATGTTGGCTCTGGCGGTTTTCGGCCTGACATTGACTCCATTGCTGCTTCAAGCGGGACCGCCGAAGAGTGAAGACGAACTCATCGCGGATTTGGCATCTCCCAAGGATAGCGTGGTCATTTCCGCGCTTCAAAACATTGAAAGAAATTATCCGACAACCACAAAGGCTCTTCCAGCCATGAGAAAGCTTCTGGCCGATCCGCGCGACAAAGTGAAGAGAAAAGCCGCGCGCGTTCTGGGCGTGATCCACGCCGACGTGGATTCAACCGACATCGAAAACATCTGCGAACTGCTCAAATCCTCCGACAAGCGCGAAATCATGGATGGCTTGATCGCGTTGCGCGGGCTCAAGGCGCAGAGCGCCATCCCGCAGATTATTCCGTTGCTGGACAATCCCGACAGCAATGTCAAACGCGATTCCATGCGCACGCTGGCAGTTTTGGGCGATAGCAGTTTGATTCCGAAAATTAAACCATTCCTGACCTATCCCGATTTGGCCGTGCAAAAAGACGCGGCGGATGCGATTGCCATTTTAAAGGAAAAGTAATTCTGGCACGAAGTTTTCACCGGCGCATCTGGCTTCGGCTGGCTGCGCCGATATTTTTTAGGGAAAGCTCGCGGAAAACTTCTTCCCATCGCGCTTGCATAAAATTTGGATCACATGGCGGCCTGAATACAAACACGGTGGCACGCCTCCACCCGGCATGATCCATTGTCCAGCCATGTAAAAATTTTCCAGGCCCGGAAGCGTTTTCGGCAGGGGCGTCCGCAACGCCTTCGATGTCGGCGACCAGCCCATGAACGCACCCTCGTGGTTCAGCGTGTAGCGCCACGTCGTGTAAGGCGTCGCGATGTCCGTCACTTCAACTTGCGGCGTGATGCCCGGATAATGCGATTCAAGCCGCGCCAGGGTTTCGGCGGTCACGCGTTTTTTTTCCGCGTCGTAACGCGCAGGTTCCCGCCGCAAATCGTTCCAAAATTTCCAATCCGTGATGAGCAGAACCTGCGCGACGGTTTTCCCCGGCGGTGAAAATTTGCCGCTGTAATTGAAAAATCGCAGCGGAAAACCGTCAATGGTCACGTTCCCGACCGTCATGGTCTCCTTGAACAAAAGAAAATTGTGTGACGGTTCATTGGAAAAATCGCGGTTCACGCCGAAGCTGATCATGACGAGCGGACGAAGCGTTTTCCAATTGTCATAGCAATCTTTTATTTTCCCGCCAATGTAACGGCCGCCGAGCATTTTGAAAATCGTGCTGTAACCGTCGGCCGCTGAAACGACGACATCGGCGTGATGTTCGGTGCCGTTTTCCAGACGCACGCCGACGGCGCGGTCATTCTCGACGAGAATTTCATTTACCGTCGCATCGAAAGAAATTTCACCGCCGAGATTTTTATAGCGTTCCAGCAGGCTCGCGGTGAAGTCCGCGCAACCACTTTCAAGAAAACCCATTTGGCGGCTGGCAAGCAGCGCGAGCAGGAACAGCATGAACCAAGCCGGCATTTCCGGCAAAAAAAGATGCGCGAGCATCCGTTGCAGACTTTCGTTGCGCGCGGTCTTGGCGAGTTCCCGGATAGGCTGGTTGTAAATTCCCCCGAAATAGCGCAGCGAGCGGCGCAACTGCCAGAATTGTTTCAACGGTCCGAAAATTCCCATCAATTCCGGCGGCGTTTCCATGAGTGCGAACATATCCGTCTTTTGCAGCGCGCGAATGCCGTTGATGAATTCGCCGATC
>DASYAA010000165.1:0-10370 GCA_036501565.1 Verrucomicrobiia bacterium | reverse complement strand
AAATTCTTCCCTTCTCCAGACGGTTTTCATTTGTTTGCCCGTCACCTTGCGCATGTCCTGATAGTTAAAGACGTGTTTGCTCTTTTCATTCTTCGCCGCCCACAAAATGGTTTCGGTCGAGTGCGTGAAATAGCGGCAGCTCAAGTTCGGCGGTGGATTTGGTTTTTCCCACGCGATGTCGTTGAGGATTTTGTAGCCAAGTTGTTGCATGGCGTAGCCGATGGAAAAAATGACGTGATGCGTGCCGCTCACCCAAATGGTGCCGTTGGGTTTCAAAACTTTTTGGCAGCGCGCAAGCCATTCGGTGTTGAACTCGTGATTGAGTTCGGGGCCGCGGGATTTGTCCCAATCGCCTTTGTCCACTTTGACCATGCGTCCGGCGTGGCAACTGATGCCGCCGTTGGAAAGGAAATAGGGCGGGTCGGCAAAGATGACGTCGAATCGCCCATCGGGATATTTGGCGGCAATGGCGTCGAGGAGTTCGAGACAATTGCCGTGATAGAGGCGGATGAAAGGAGATTCGGATTTGAAAGTTAATTGCGGCGGCGGAGTTTTAATTTCCGCGACTGTGCGTGCATGGCCGTTGACGTGAATCGAGCCGTCTTCGCGTAGAGTGAAAGCGGAAGTGACAATTGGAGTCGCGTGCAGTTCTTCGGAAACTAAATCGTTGACCGGCCTTGGCGGCGGAGATTTGTAGAGCGCGCGGCGTTTGGGTTGTTTTGACTTCTTCGGCACGCCCAGATCAATTGATCAGAAGCGGGGATCGGATCAAGCTAATTGGTTGTTTAGGCGAAGGACATGTGTTAGAATGTAGTCAATCAAGCAGGGGCGTGTTGTTAATTCCATGAAAATAAAATTTCTCAAAACTTTGGCTTTCACCATTTTCGCGCTGACATTGCGGGCAAACGCCGTCACGCTCACGGTCACGCCGTCCGTCGTCAGCAATAATTATGCGGGCGACATCACACTGAACATCACCGGCCTGACGAACATGGAACAGGTGCAGGTGCAGCGATGGATTGACGGGAACGCAAACGGCCTGATTGATGCCGGCGAACAGATGATGGAGTCCTTTAACATCGCCGACGGCGGCGCGATGGTCATCAGCGGCGTGACGAATCTGAATGTGCCGTTCGACAGCAATTCGGCCACGGGCGCAATCACGACGGCTTTGAATTTTCAGGTAAGCATGGCGATTGAAAATATGGCAGGCCATTTTGTGTATGCGGTGGTGAGTCCGACCGGACGTTTCGCACCGGTGACGGCGACGTTCACGGTGACGAACGCGGCATTGAATCAATCCATCAGCGGCATCATTTATAGTAATGGCGTGCCGTCGCCTTACGCGGTTGTCGTGGCGCAGGACATGCAGGCGCAGAATCCTGTCGGCTCGGCGGTGGCGGATGCAGGCGGAAATTATTTTCTCACGCTGCCAGCCAGTAGTTACGCGCTCATTGGCGGCGCGCCGGGTTGTTATTTCGATCAAAGTTCCGCGCCGCAGTTCACGTTGACCAACGGCGCTTCGGTGACGAACAATTTATTTTTGACGGGCGGCGGGACAAACATAATTTCCGGCAGTGTTTATGACGCGAGCAACAGCAACGGCATCGGCGGATTGCTGATGCAGTTCCAATCGGGTTCGCTGTTTGAAATCGGTTTCACGGACACAAATGGAAATTATTCCGCCGCGGTGACGCCGGCGTTCTGGAAAATCCAGGCCACGAAAGAACGGCTGGCGCGGCGCGCGTATCTGGTGCCGCAGGCGACATTTCAAGTGGATGCGACTGGCGGCAGCGTGAGCAATGCGAACATCGCATTGCTCAAAGGCAACGCGCTTTTTTACGGGCGCGTCACCGATAATAACAACATTCCTTTTGCCAACGTGGAAATAGAAGCAGATGAGGACGACTTTTATAGCGCAAAAGGTTATTCCGATTTGAACGGCTATTACGCCATCGCCGTCTTGGGCGACCTGACGAATTATTGGAATTGCAGCATCAATAACGGAAACAATACGGCCATCTCAAGTTACATCGTCAATTCATTTAACAGCATCACCAACGCACCCAATCAGGTGAACCTGCAAAACTTCGTCGCGTTGCCCGCGACGGCGACGATTTCCGGCCATGTGCAAAGCAATTCGGGCACGAACATCGTGGGCGTTGAACTGGAAGCCAATGCTACTATCGGCGGCAATAATTATTCAACGCTCGACGCAGCCACGGATGGTTCGGGAAATTATTCACTGGCGGTCGCCGCCGGAAATTGGGACGTGGAATTCCAGACCGGCGGCAATGATTCCGATTCTGGCAATCTAGACGTGCAAGGCTACGAAGATTTGAACTCGCCGCATTTCGTGAACATTCCGCCGACGAACGCGGTGTTGAATCTGATCGTTTATCCCATCGGCACGGCGGTTATTACTTCGCCGCAACGCTTTTCGGCGACGCAATTCGGTTTTGTCATCAACGGCGTGACCAATGTGAATTACACAGTGCAGGTTTCGACAAATCTGGCTTCAACGAATTGGGCAACGCTCCTGTCATTTAACATGACGACCAATCCGTTTCCCATCATGGACATGAACGCGACGAACAAGGCGCGTTTTTATCGCGTGCTGAAAAATTAAATTTGTGTCACCGGACGGCCACGATGTTTTTCTTCGGCACGCCCAGAGCAATTGATCAGAAGTGCGGATTCGTGGGCGAGAGTTTGTTTTTTTGAAAATTGCAAAAAGCAAATCTTGAGAAGGAGAAAAAATGCGAATTGCAACTTTGTTCCCAAAGGTAGGCATCAATTCCCCAGCAAAAATCAGATTCCGCCACTGGCATTTTTTTTGCTATGCTAAATAAAGATTTCTTTCGAATTCATTTCTAATGGCAAGTAGTCTTAATCTTAATCATTTGAAGTTGCTGCAAATGGCAATCCGGCTTGAGCATCAATGCGAGGCTGTTCACCATCAAACTGTTTCCGTGCATGAAGCGTTTGATGGGAAAACCATTTGGAAAGGCGATGTGGAAGTGTTCCATCTCAACGGCCATGCGGAGGCGAAAAAATGCTTTGCGTGGTGGCGGGATGAAAAGGACAAAGGCGGGCGGTTTGTGACGGTGCTGGAAAAACAACTCATCAATACTCCTGAAATGGCCGTCAAGTCCGCGATTTTTTTTGAGGCGCAACCCGCGCCGCCTTTTGACATTGATTCACCTTCTTAAAGAGGCAGGCCATCGCGTTCTGATTCTATTTTCGGTGGAAGACGATTTAATCCGCCAGACGAGGTAAATGATGCACGCGACATTGATGATCAGCAAAATGAGATCAAACCAGTTGAATTGCCGGACAAGATGATAAATTTCGCCGGGGATGAACGAGCCGGTGACGACGACGACGAGCCATTTCGCCCAATGCTTGTCCAGAATAAGACCGACACCTTCGATAAAAAAGAGCATCGCATAACCAAACGTCATGAACGTGAGGGCAAAGAGTCTTTTTCCATCCAATTCGGTGGCTTTGCGGAACAGAAGTTGAATGTAGTAATTGTGGAAATCAATGTTCCAGCGCTCGACCAGTTTCCACAGTTCGGCGGACAGATTTTTGCCAATAAGATTGAATGCGCCGACACCCACGCCCAGCAGGAGCAGGCCGTAAAAAATTTTCCACGCGCCGATGAGCCACAAAATTTTATCGTGCTTGCGGCGTTTACTGGAACGGGATTTCGAGGCAACTCCCGGCATAATCGCGATGGCATCGGGCGCGTTCATCTACCGAACATTTTCAAAACGATGAAAATGATAATTGCGCCGCCCAATCCCCCGCCGCAAAGCAGATAAAGCAGTGACCATCCGGCTGCGCCGAATACCGGTGTTAAAGCAAGCGCGAGAATCATAGGTTTGTGGATTTAATTTTTGATGATTTAATAATGCAAGTATTGAGCGTTAAAAGTGCCAGCTCTTTTTTTCTCAATTTTTCAATGAATCTTCAATTGAAAATGCGGGCAAATTGCAAATTGCATTTGATATAGGGTTTATTGCAGTGCTTCATTTGCACTTTGACCAAGCGCGGTTAAATTCTTTTTGTGGAAATTTGCGAATCTATTTCCTGTCCGTTTTGCGGGCAGGCGTCCGAGGTGGCCATTGACACGAGCGTGCCGAGCCAGTGTTTCACGACGGATTGCGAGGTGTGCTGCCGCCCGTTCGAGGTGACGGTGACGTGCGAGCCGGGCGAAATTTTAAGTCTGGACGTGTCGGGAAATTGAGGCAATTTCGCGCGATGCAATTTGAAAATCTCGTTTTCTGGATTTACATCATCCTGCTGCTTGTCGGCGGACTCATCGGTTTCTTCAAGGCGAACAGCAAAATTTCGCTCATCACTTCGGCGGTCGCGGCGGCGGCGCTGGTTTTGACGCGCGCGGGAATTTTTGAACCGACATTTGCGCGCAGTCTGGCGAATGTCATCATGGCGGCGCTGTTGATCGTTTTTGCCATCCGGCTGATGAAGACAAAAAAGTTCATGCCGAGCGGTTTGATGCTGGTGCTGACGATTTTGGCGCTCGCTTTGCGCAACATTCGCTTCTAACCGTCGTTGACGCGCGACGAAAGTGATTGCCCAAAGGCGCTTTCACGCGTAGATTCCCCGCCCTTTGGTCGCACCCATAGCTCAATTGGATAGAGCGGCTGACTACGGATCAGCAGGTTATAGGTTCAACTCCTATTGGGTGCACCAGCCTTCGCTTGCAGCGCGTGGAGTTTTGACCTGGTTTCGGAAATTTCCCGCTGAAAAAAACTTTCATGGAATAGTTGCTCCGCGTTTGACATCGTATTTTTCGACAGTAGTCTTTTTGAGCCATTCCACCAATGAACGCGTGGGATGCGACTGATTTTGTGGCAGAACAAGACGATTATCTTTTGGATTTGCTGGTGGACCTCGGCTTCGTGAACGCCGAGCAAATTGCCAAGGCGCGCCAGGAGGCTCAAGCTTCCGGCGTGGGCGTGGTGGATTTGTTGCTGGCGAACAAAGTCATCCGTCCGGCGGACATCACGCAGGCCAAGGCCGCGCAGTTCGGCGCAGAAGTCGTGCAACTTTCGGGAATGAAAATTCCCGATGAAGTCATCGCCGTCATTCCGCGCCACATCGCAAAAAAATATCGCGTCGTCCCCGTTTTCAAATCCGAGGGAAAAGTCGCCGTGGCTTTGGCCGATCCGTCCGACCTGAACACGATTGATTCGCTCACGCATTTGTTGAACGCGGAAATTGATTTGCGCGTCGCCTCCGAGCAGGACATCGAAGCCGCGCTGAATAAATATTATGGTGCCAACCAGGGCAACACGGTCGTGGACAAGGCGATTCAGGAACTGACGCAAAGCGAAGTGGAAATTCCAATCGGCGCGCTCGATGACGACGGCGCGGCGGTGGACGCGGACGCGCCGCTGATCCGGCTCGTGAACCAGATCATCGTTGACGCGTTCAAGCTCCGCGCATCCGACATTCACCTCGAACCGTTGAGCAAACGCTTTCGCCTGCGCTATCGCATTGACGGCGTGATGCAGGAAATGAAAGCGCCGCCCAAACGATTGCAAGCCTCCATCATCGCGCGACTGAAAATCCAGTCCAACATGACCATCTCCGAGCATCGGATTCCGCAGGACGGACGCATCCAGTCGAAAGTCGGAAACAAACTGATTGATCTGCGCGTGTCCTGCCTGCCGACGAATCACGGCGAAAGCATCGTGATGCGTATTCTCGACAAGGAAGGTTTGAAACTCGGCTTGCCCGAACTGGGATTTTTCACGGACGACCAGCAAACATTTGAACGGCTCATCGCGTTGCCCGACGGAATTTTGCTCGTGACCGGCCCGACCGGTTCAGGCAAAACGACGACGCTTTATTCCTGTTTGCATTTCATCAACCGGCCCGACCGCAAAATCATCACCGTCGAAGACCCCGTGGAATATATTTTGGCCGGCATCAACCAGGTGCAGGTCAATGAAATGGTCGGACTCACCTTCGCCGCCGCGCTGCGCTCCATTTTGCGCCAGGCGCCGAACGTCGTGATGATCGGCGAAATCCGCGACATCGAAACCGCGTCCATCGCCATCAACGCCTCGCTCACCGGCCATCTCGTTTTCTCCACGCTGCACACCAACGACGCGCCGAGCGCCGTCACCCGCCTCGTGGACATCGGCGTCAAACCGTTTTTGGTCGCATCATCCACACGCTGCCTCATGGCGCAACGGCTCGTGCGAAAAATCTGCAAACAATGCGCGCAACCCTATGTTCCGACGGACGGAGAAATGCGCGCGCTGGGCCTGACGCCGGACATTTTGAAAAACGCCACGCTTATGAAAGGCCGCGGCTGTTCCAACTGCAACAACACCGGCAACCGCGGACGGTTCGGCATATTTGAGATATTCATCATAGACGACGAGGCGCGGAAATTGATTTACGACCGCGTGCCCGTGTCCGTGTTGCGCGCCCGCGCGCGCGAAATGGGAATGCGCACCTTGCGCGAGGACGGCATCCGCAAAGTCGTCGCCGGTTTGACCACGCCCGAGGAAGTTATCCGCGCGACGGTGGGGGATGAAGCGTAAAATTTTATGTCATACTCAATGTCCGATTTGTTGCAGTTGGTGGTGTCCGAAGGCGCATCCGACTTGCACATCCGCGTGGGCACTGCGCCGACGATCCGCGTGCATGGCATTCTGCACCGCGTCGAAGGCCCGCCGCTCAAGCCGGAGGATTCCGAGGAACTGATGCGCAGCATCACTTCGGAGGAGCACATTCAAAGCACGCGCGAACGCGGCGGCGCAGACTTCGGGTTTGCATTCGGCGACGCGGCGCGTTTCCGCGTCAGCGTGTTCAAGGAAAAAGGAAATTTCGGCATGGTGCTGCGGCAAATTCCCAGCAAGCTGCTGACGATGGAGCAAATCGGCATTCCCGCCATTGCGAAAGATTTGCTCTACAAACCGCGCGGACTCGTGCTCGTGACCGGCCCGACCGGTTCTGGCAAAACGACGACGCTTGCCTCGATGATCAACATCATCAACGAGGAGCGCGACGAGGCGCACATCATCACCATCGAAGACCCGATTGAATATTACCACAAACATAAAAAAGCGCTCGTGACTCAACGCGAAATTGGCGTGGACGTGCCGAATTTCGCCGAAGGTTTGCGCCGCGCATTGCGTCAGGACCCGGACGTGGTGCTCGTTGGTGAAATGCGTGATCTTGAAACCATTGACGCGGCCATCACGGCGGCGGAAACCGGCCACTTGGTTTTCGGCACGTTGCACACGACCGGCGCGGCCAAGACGATTGACCGTATCGTCAACGCCTTTCCGACCAATCAGCAGGAGCAAATCCGCATCCAGCTTTCGACGGTCATGCAGGCGGTCATTTCGCAATTGTTGATTCCGCGCGTGGACAAGCCGGGTCGCGTGGCCGTTTTTGAAGTCATGGTCAACACGCCGTCCATCGCCGCGCTCATTCGCGACAACAAAACATTCCGCATCCAGTCGGACATCCAGACCGGCGCGAAATGGGGCATGGTGACACTGGATTCATTTCTAATTGATAAATATCAGCAGGGTTTGATTGCGCGCGAAGAAGTGCTGACAAAATCACAGGACCCGACAACGATTGCGCAGAAATTGCAGGAGCTTGAAATGGCGCAATCCATCACCACTGGTTCCAGCACGCCCAACAAACCGGCAAAATGATTTGAACATGGCCGAAGAAATTTCCAGTCCGTTATTGTCGCTCGTCAAAGAGTTGGGGTTGATTGACGATTTGCAATACGAAGAGGTCGCCGCCGAAATCAAACGCGGCGGCACTCCGGCCATTCAATTGTTGCAGGATTTCGGCATCATGCGGCTTGAGGACATTCTGCATGTGATGGCGAACAATCTCGGCACGGAAGTCGTTTCGCTGCGCGACCGCGAACTTTCAGCCGATATTTTGAAAACGATTCCGGCGAACGTCGCGCGAATGTATCACTGCGTTCCCGTCGCGATGAACAACGGCACGTTGCAGGTCGCGCTGGCCGAGCCGCTCGACCCGGCGACCGCGGATGAAATCGGATTCGCCAGCAAACGCGAAGTGCAGGTCGTCGTGGCCGACCCGGCGGAAATCGAAAAGGCGATTGAGCGGTTTTACGGCCAGGACGAAAACGAAAATTTTGCCGACATTCTCAAGGAGCTTGGATCGGACGCAGACATCGCGCGCGAAGTCAGCGCGGCCGGTGACGACGCCAAGGCCGCCGAAGCGCTTGCCAACGAAGTGCCCATCGTGAAATTTGTGAATCTGGTCGTGTCGCAAGCCGTGCAGGACCGCGCGAGCGATATTCACTTCGAGCCGTTTGAAACGGAATTTCGCATCCGCTACCGCGTGGATGGCGCGCTTTACGAAATGTCGCCGCCGCCCAAACATCTGGCGCTGCCCGTCATTTCGCGTTTGAAAGTCATGGCGAACCTGAATATTTCCGAACGCCGTATGCCGCAGGACGGGCGCATCAATTTTCCCATCGGCGCCAAGATGATTGACTTGCGTATGTCCACGCTGCCGACGCAGTTCGGCGAATCAGTCGTGCTCCGCGTGTTGGATCGTTCGGCGGTGAATCTGGAAATCGAATCGCTCGGTTTTCCAAAATATCTTTTCGATTACGTCACCGAAGTGATTCAGCGGCCCAATGGAATTTTCATTGTCACGGGTCCGACGGGTTCGGGCAAAACGACGACGCTTTATTCCGCCTTGCGCCGCGTCAATACGATTGATTCCAAACTGCTCACGGCGGAAGACCCGGTGGAATATGACATTGAAGGCATCATGCAGGTCGCCATCAACGAGGCGGCGGGGCTGACTTTCGGCAAGGCGTTGCGGTCGTTTTTGCGCCAGGACCCGGACATCATCATGGTCGGTGAAATGCGCGATTTGGAGACGGCGCAGATTTCCATTCAAGCCTCGCTGACGGGGCATTTGGTGTTGAGCACGCTGCATACGAACGACGCGCCGGGCGCGGTGACGCGGCTGGTGGACATGGGCGTGGAACCGTTTTTGATTTCCTCGACGTTGATGGCGGTGCTGGCGCAACGGCTCGTGCGGACGATTTGCAAGAATTGCCGGACGCCTTTCGAGCCGACGGAGGATCAATTGTCGTTGTTGAATCTTTCGCCGCATGATTTGGGCGACAAGGTGTTTCATTACGGTCGCGGCTGCTCGACGTGCAACGACACGGGCTACAAGGGGCGCAAGGGCATTTTTGAATTGCTGGTCATCAGCGAGGCGGTTCGCGCGCTGATCAACGAGCGCGCGCCGACGGTGGTGTTGCGGCAAAAGGCGGTGGAGCTGGGCATGGTCACTTTGCGGGAAGACGGCTTGCGCAGCATCTTTGAAGGTGATACTACTATTGAAGAAGTCGTCAAATACACCTGAAAAGAAATTTGCGATTTATGATTGGTGATTTGAAAAGATATTTTCGATTTTCAATTTTGGATTTGCGATTGGCGGTTTTTCCCGAATCGAAAATCAAAAATCGCAGATCATAAATTAAAAAAGTTATGCCGAAGTTTAGTTACGTTGCCCTCGACGCCCACGGTAAGGAAACCAAAGGCACGATTGAAGTGGCCAGCCAGAACGAGGCCATCAGCCGCGTCAAGGAAATGGGTTTTTTCCCCACCAAAATCGCCGAGGCTTCGGAGAAGGTTAAGGAGAAAAGATTCGGAAAAAAATCCAAGGCCGCAGCCAAGCCGGGCGCAAAAAAAGGCGGCATCAACATCAATATAAAAATTCCCGGCCTGGGCGGGAAAGTGAAGCCGAAGGTGTTGACGACTTTCACACGGCAATTGGCGACGCTCGTGGACGCGGGCTTGCCGCTGTTGCGCGGTTTGCGCGTTCTGGAAAAACAGGAGCGCAACGCAACGCTCAAGGGAATTCTTGGCGAACTGGCTCTGGCGATTGAAGGCGGCAGCACGTTCTCCGAAGCGCTCGCGCAGCATCCGAAAGTTTTCAACCGCCTGTTCGTCAACATGGTCAAGGCCGGCGAACTCGGCGGCGTGCTCGAAGTCGTTTTGAAACGGCTCGCGGAATTTTCCGAAAAGGCGCAAAAAATCAAAGGCAAGGTCAAGGCCGCGCTGTTTTATCCGGTCGCTGTAATGATCGTTGCGATTGGCATTTTGATTCTGCTCATGGTCTTTATCGTTCCACGGTTTCAGGATGTTTTCGGCGGCATGGGGATGAAATTACCGGCCTTTACTTTGTTTGTGCTGGGAGTCAGCAACATGATAAAGAATCACATTTTACAAACGACAGGAATCGTGATTGTCTGTGTGATTGTTTTTTTATTGATCATTAACAAAACAAAAATTGGCCGGCGCATCTGG
>DASYAA010000164.1:0-17735 GCA_036501565.1 Verrucomicrobiia bacterium | reverse complement strand
GCAGCCGCCGTTGGCTCCAGCGCGGTGTTAGGCATCATGGTCAACCTCTGTCTCATGCTTGTCATCAAAAAAATAATAGGCATCCAAATCAATCGTAACGCCCAAATCCGCCAACCGACGGACAATATCTGGCTCCAGTCTAAATCCGGGATTATACTCGTTGTAATAACCGACGCACTGCATCCGAACGCAATGCTCGCGTGCGATGTCTCGGAAAACCGCCTCACGCCCGCGAATCTGGTCAAGGACATCAACAACGTGGCGCTCGACTTCCTCCAAATGTGAAATCCGGCTCTTGATGCGCCAAGCACTAAACTTCCGAGGAAAACGAACCGGTGGGACAATATCGCCAACCTGCCAAGCTTCTGTCGGCTGCAAACCAACACGCTTGGTAAGCTCATCCACCGGACAAGAAAACTCGTCAATGCTAAAGTAAGCGTATGCTGTGTTCTTGTCCACGGTGCGCGAATGATGCCTAACGATCCAAAGCTGAGCCACGCCGACGGGCGAGCGGCTCCGCAAACTCGATAACCGTTGTATAACTCAAACCATCCATAAACTCAAGGAGCAGTCGGCGTTGGCTCCAGCGCGGTGTTAGGCATCCATGAATCACTCATCATCACTCTTAAACAGCCAACCAGAAATCTTCTGGCTCATGGCAATGATGACCACACCGATAGCCACCTGAACGCCAGCACCGATGGCGTATGAAACGATACGCATGACCTCAACGCCCCAGCCGGATGTCTGCGGTTGCATGAAGGCAATGATAAAACCCGACACGCAGCTTGGAATGGCATAAAGGCAAACGGAAAATCCCAACACTTTGAAAAGCACGTTTGCAAGCTGTCTCGATTTCATAAAAATGTGGTCGGATGCCTAACGATCCAAAGCTGAGCCACGGCGCGAATAACTGCAAGCGTGAATTTGCTGCAAACTTCCAAATGAAGGAGCAGCCGCCGTTGGCTCCAGCGCGGTGTTAGGCCACGGCTCTGTAAAACACAATAGACTCATAAAATATCCAAGCCGCAAACACTGCCGTAATAACTGCCGCAACTCGGTCCGCAGTGCGTCGCTTGTGAAAACACAAGAAACAAACAAACACAGTGATAGCTGCCAGCAGAATAGCCGAAAAGAACTCCGGCCTAGAAATGGGCAGGTCATACGCCGGAGCCCAAAAGTAATCGGCGAGACCGACGGCTAAAGCGAGGCAGCCTCTCCAAGACGGTATGAATAGTGAAATCGTCATGTGCTCTCGTGGCCTAACAGATATTCGGCAGCGAAAACGCCGTATAACACCGGCGAGCCATCGTCGGGTTTTGATTGCGTTTGCTGCGGTGGTTGTTGCATTTTATTAAATTATGACGCGCAAAATGTTCCCGGCAAAGGCTGCGTTGGTGATCGCCAATCCCAAGTCCAAATTGCTGGATCAATTGCGGGAGGTGATACGTGTGAAGCATTATTCGTTGCGGACGGAAGAAGCGTATGTGCAATGGGTGCGGCGGTTCTTGAAATTCCATCGGAATCAGGCGGGGGCATGGAAACATCCCCGTGAGATGGGCGCGGCAGAAGTTGTGGCGTTCCTCAATCATCTGGCTAACGTGGAATCTGTGGCGGCAGCGACGCAGAATCAAGCGTTAAATGCGATTTCTTTTTTGTATGCGCAGGTTGTGAGGATTGAGCTGGGCGACTTGGGGGAATTTCTGGCGGCGAGCAGGCGGCGGCGTGTGCCGGTGGTGTTGGGCAAGGAGGAGGTGCAAAAATTACTGGCGTCGTTGGACGGGACGTGGCGGTTGATGGCGCAGGTGCTTTATGGGACGGGTTTGCGGCTGCTGGTCGCGTAAAGCCACGTAGAACGTGGCCACGCGATTTCTAATTGAAATTTAATCATGTTTTACGTTTATATTTTGCAGTCTGAATCGGATGATGGTTTGTATATTGGTTTCTCGACGGATTTGCGGCGGCGGCTGAAGGAGCATCAAGCCGGCAAATCATTTGCCACTTCGTATCGTTTGCCCTGGCGTTTGATCTATTATGAAGCCTATCTGGAAGAAGCAGACGCACTTGGCCGTGAGAAATATTTGAAGAGCGGCGGTGGCCGGAAATTTTTGAAGAACCAATTGAAGCATCATCTTATAAAAAATCCTTTGCGGCTGGCCACGTAAAGACTTTCAGTCCACGTGGCAGGCCGCGTAGAGCGAAGCGATTTACGCGGGCGACGCATCTTTTGGAGAATGGTTATGACATCCGAACTGTCCAAGACCTGCTCGGCCACAAGGATGTGAGCACGACGCAAATATACACGCATGTGATGACTAAACCCGGCATCGGGGTGAGGAGTCCGTTGGATGGTTGAATCATGAACAGGGAACATTCAACATCGGACGTTGAAGGTTGAATGTTCCTGTCCGGGTTCTGTCTTCTTTGTCTTTCCTTTTGACAGGGCTTGTCTCGAAATAAGATTGTCCGGGTCGCGGCTGGGAAATCAGCAATCCACCGACATCGTTGGCGAACAAATTGGATGCCGTTTTCAATTGAACAAGCGCTTTCCATTACGGAGTAAATAAATTCCTGCCATGCCCAATAAAACCAATGCTCCTGCCGACGGCTCCGGCGACTTGTTAGGCGGCAGCATAGCGAAAATTAAAACCAATCTTTTGGCCACGAAATGTATGGCGACTCGTTCATAGGCCGATGATACGGCTTTAAAAGGTGCTCGATTTCTTCTATATCTTGCGCAACTTGTTCCCTGTCCTTTTCCATCTCTGCCGTTGCAATTTCAGGCCACTGCAATTCAACAGATATACCGATACTGTCGTAGCTCCCATCTGGTAGGCTCCACCTTTCAGCGGCGGCCTGCCGAGCGACCTGATCTCGCGTCTGATTCGGCGGGTCCGTATGATTCGTAGCAGAATTATAATTCTTATCCAACTCCTCTTGCGTAAGAAACTCGCACTTCCATACTCTAATGCTGAACTCTCGCTGTTGCCGGGGCTGCACATCAAAAATCCAACCGTTAATTGGGTCTTTGTGTACTGGCCCACAATCGCAGGTTGCGGAAAGTGTCTTTTCAACTTGCTTCCGAAACGCATAAAAACTGTCCGGTTGTGCTTGCTTGGATTCGCAACCTGAAATAAACGCCAACATCAAACCAATCAACATGAATCTTTTCATAGGCCTAACAGGTATTAGGCCGCAGAATTGCGGTTAATCTGTGTTTCATATTTGCTGTTGTATGTCTTGTTTTTTTGTGTGTCAAGCGGGTTCTGTTAAAAATTCATCCATGATTTCTTCGGACACGAAATCCGCACCTCATCCGGCCTGCGGCCATCTTGCACATGGAACATTGAATGTTCCCGTCCGGGTTCTGTCTTCTTTGTCTTTCCTTTTGACATGGCTTGTCTCGAAATAAGATTGTCCGGAGCGGATGCCAGTGTCTTCGGCGGCGTTTCCCAAACACATTTAGCCTCTGGCAAAGGTTTGGCAGAGGCTTCTTAAATTTAAGAAACGGCTTCCCAACCTTAAGAAATGGTTTCCTAAACTTAAGAAGTCATTTCCCAATATCACGGAAAGGGTTCCCAATATCAGGAACTCTCTTCCCAACCTTGCCGAACATCTCCAAACCTTAAGAAATCGTTTCCTAAACATAAGAAATGGTTTCCAAATATCATGAAAGCGTTTCTTAAATCTCCGGAGAGGCCGCCGATATTTGGGAAACCTCTTCTAAATATCAGGAAGAGTCTTTAAGACTTTGGGAAATGACTCCGATTTACCTTTTTGCTGGGAATTTATAATTGCGAGCGGTCATCGTCTATCCTGCGACAGCTTCGTTTGCATGAAAAAATAAGTTGGCAGAAAATTTGCTAGGCATCCGCTGCCAACTACCCATGTCTCTTGCTTTTGATGAACGCGCTCGTGCCTCGAGAAAATTTGTTCTTTCGTCCAACCGGATGCCGCACGCCCGCGTTGTTGTCATCCGCAAGCTGGAAATCCACCTGCTTTTTGAACGTGTCCACTCGCGCGACCTGCACGGTGAGTTTGTCGCCGAGCCGGATCATCCGCCGCGTGCGGCGGCCAACGAGATTGCGGCGCGCTTCGTTGAACACATAAAAATCGTCCTGCATCAACGACAACGGCACGAGGCCGCTCATCGCAAGGCCGCTCACGTCCACGAAGAAACCAAAATTCCGCACGTCGGTCACGAGCGCGGGATATTTCACCGGCTCGCCGGACGTAAGTTGAGCTTTCAGGAACGCGAACAATTTCACGTCCTTGCTGTCGCGCTCGGCGTCGGCGGAGTTGCGTTCCGTGACGGAAATGTGGTCGGCGACCGGTTTGAGCGCGCCTTCTTTGACTGCATTTTTATCGAACAACGCGCGATGCACGACGAGGTCGGCGTAGCGGCGAATCGGCGACGTGAAGTGCGTGTATTTTTTCTTGGCCAGCCCGTAATGGCCGAGCGGCTCGACCGCGTAGCGCGCGCGCATGAGCGATTTCAGAAAACCGATTTTCAGCGCCTGACCAATCGGCAACGTGCCGAGCTTCTGCAATAGTTTTTGCACTTCGGAGGTCTGGCTCAAATTGCCGCACGCGACATGATGCGCGAGGACTTCGTCGCGATATTCCTGCAAGCGCCGCGCGTCCGGTTCTTCGTGGATGCGATAGATCGCCGGCGTGCGCAGGCTCATCAGGCGCGTCGCGACGGCTTCGTTCGCGAGCAGCATGTATTCCTCGATCAATTGGTGCGACACGTCGTTCTCGTTTTTTTCGATGCGCAGAATTTTTCCCTGCTCGTCCAGCCGGATTTTCGTTTCGGGAAAATCGAGGTCGAGCGAACCGGCCTTGAAACGCAGGCGGCGGATTTTTTGCGCGAGTTCGTGCGCGTGATGCAGCATTTGCTCAATCGGGTCGTCTGTCGGCGCGCGTTGCAAAATCTCCAGCACGTCACCGTAGGCAAAACGCCGCTGCGAATGGATGACGGCGGAATAAAATTTCGTGTTCAGCACGCGTCCGTCGTTCGACACGAGAAATTCCACGCATTTCGTCAGGCGATCCACATTTGGTTTCAGCGAGCAAAGTTCGTTGCTCAACGCTTCCGGCAGCATCGGGATGACGCGGTCCACGAGGTAAGTCGAGTTGCCACGCTTCTGCGCTTCCTCGTCGAGCGCGGTGCCGGGCTTGACGTAATGCGAAACGTCCGCGATGTGAACCCACAGCCGCCATTGCTCCGGTGAAATTTTTTCGAGGCAGATTGCGTCGTCGAAATCCTTCGCGTCGTCAGGATCAATCGTGATGACTTGATTCGCGCGACAATCCACGCGGCCCGCTTCATCGCGCGGGTCAACGATTTTTCCGATGGCGTTCGCCTCGGCCAAAACTACTTTCGGAAAATGCAGGGGCAAATCGTATTGGCGTAAAACGGAAAGCATGTCCACGCCTTCTTCGTCCGGCGCGCCAAGGACTTCGACGATTTCGCCTTCGGGATTCGTGTGGCGCGATTCCCATTCGCGCAATTCGACAACCACCTTGTCGCCGATATGCGCGGTTCGGCCAACGTCGCGCGGCTCGGAAACGTAAATGTCGTGCGGGATGCGCGGGTCGTCGGGGACGACGTAAAGAAATTGTTTGCTGCGTTGCAGCGTGCCGACCATTTGCGTGCGCTTGCGTTCGAGGATGCGGACGACGGTTCCCGTTTCCGGCGCGTCGCTGCCGGAACGAGAATTTTTCCGCACGTCGCGCCGCACGAGCACGCGGTCTTCGTGCATGGCCGTGCCGGTGGCGCTTTCAGGAATGGCTATTTCCTTGAGGTCGGAATCGTCCGGCTGGAGAAAACCTTTGCCCGCACGATTCATGCGGATGCGTCCGGGAATCAAATCCGCCTCGCGCGGGCTGACGTAGCGATTGCCTTTGATGCGCGCGACCGCGCCGGATTGCTCCAACTGCCGCAGCACGGCCTGCAATTCCTGCTGACGATTGGGCGAAAGCCGCAGCAGTCGAAGCAGTTCCGGCACGTTCGCCGGGACATAATCTTTTCGAGCCAGCAGACGGATGATTTGCTCTTTCATGATGATTTATCCGCATCCGATTTCGTCTCCGTCCAGCGCGCGAAAAGCCAGAGCAAGTCGCTCAAACGATTCAGGAAAATAATTATCTCCGCGTTTTTCAATTCGCCCGCGTCCTTCAAATCAAACACGCGGCGTTCGGCGCGGCGGCAAATCGTCCGCGCCACGTCCAGCGCGGCGGAATTTTTCGTTGCGCCCGGCGTCGCCCATCCTTTGAAACTGACGTTTTGTGATTCAATTTCTTTCACGAGCTTTTCCAATTGCCCAGTCATTTCCGGCGTCACAAGCGAAAACCCGTCTTTAACGTAACGCGGCAAATCCTCCGTCATCACGCCGACCTCGCCCATCAGCACGATTAAATTTTTCTGGATCGCAAATAAATTTTCGCTGACAAAATTTTCTGCCGCAGTCGCGCGCGCAAGACCGAGCGCGGCGTTCAACTCGTCAATCGCGCCGCACGCCTCGACGCGCGGATGATTTTTCGGCACGCGGCGGCCATACATCAATCCCGTCGTCCCCAAATCTCCCGTTTTTGTCACGATGCTCATGGCGAATGTTTCACCGCCGGATGATTTGGCGGATGCGGCTTTGGCGGAACCGCCGTTGGCGCGGTTAATTTTTGATAAGCCAAAATCCCCTTCACAATCGCCGCCGCCATTTGCTTGCGATATGCCGAATCGTAAATTTTTTTTCCTTCCGTCGGATTTGTCATGTAACCGCCCTCGATCAAAATCGCGGGCATCGCCGCGTCGCGCAACACGGCAAACCGCGCGTGCCGGACGCCGCGGTCATTCACATTCAGATTTTGCACGAGCGATTTTTGGACTTGATAGGCGAGCAACAAACTTTTTTGCTCGTTGCGATTGGCAATCGTCGGGCCGCCGCTCGACGCGCCGCCATATTCGCTGCTCTCGACGCTCGCGTTGCTGGAATTCGCGCCGACGGGCGTGATGCAATAAGTCTCCGGCCCGGCAACTTCATTTTTGCCAATTTGCGTCGCGTTGAAATGCAAGCTGATGAACAAATCCGCGCCGACCTTGTTTGCAATCGCCGGACGCGCGGGCAAAGGAACAAATATGTCCTTGCTGCGTGTGAGAATGACATTGAAGCCGAGTTTTTTTAGTTGGTCGCGCAATTCAAAGGCCAGCAACAGCGTGTAAGTTTTCTCGTTGTGCCAGAAAAATCCAGAAACGCGATTGCCGGTGTCTTTTCCGCCGTGGCCGGGATCGAGACAAATGGTTGTGATTTTTTTCGGCTCAACGTAGCGCGACGGAAACGACAGCGGACGAATTGTTTTCTCTAAATCCAATTGCGAAATCAGCGCGCCTTTTGCAACGGGAAATGAAAGGCGAACATTCACGCCGTTGATTTTTGAGTCCGCTGAATCCGTATCGAAAACGAGCCGTGAGAATTTGTTCGTCAAAATAATTTCATCGCGCGCGAACAATGCGACGCGAAAACCATTTGCCCGCGCCCAATCGGCGAGCGCGACGTAATTTTGCCCGTTGATGAATGCCGCCCTCGCAAACAGCGGAAACAAAATCGCGAGCAGGAGAAAAACGCTTTTCATCGCCGCGCAAATTGCCCGCGCGCCGCTTCTGATTCAAGGCAAATGGCGCGCGTTCGCTTAAAAGTTGATTTCTTGCGCCAATCGTTTTTAATTCGCAGTTCAATTTTGAAATGAACATCCACGAATATCAGGCTAAACAATTGCTCGCAAAATACGGCGTCGCCGTCACGCTCGAAATTCCCGCCAAGTCACTCGCTGAAGTGCGACCGGCAGCGGAAAAAATCGTCGCCAGCGGCAGCGCCAAAGTTGTCGTCAAATCCCAAATCCACGCCGGTGGACGCGGCAAGGGAACTTTCAAATCCGGTTTTCAAGGCGGCGTCAAAGTCGCGTCGTCGGTGGACGAGGCGGTTGGCTTCGCTGAAAAAATGCTCGGTAATGTTTTGGTCACGAAGCAGACCGGCGCGGATGGACGCAAGGTGCAGACGCTCTTGCTCGCTGCCGGTGCGAAGATCAAAAAGGAATTTTATCTCGCCGTGCTGCTCGACCGCGCGAATTCGCGTCCGCTCATCATGGCCAGCACCGAAGGCGGCATGGACATCGAAGAAGTCGCCGAGAAATTTCCAGAAAAGATTTTTAAGGAGCACATTGATCCCGCCGTCGGCATCATGCCGTTTCAGGCGCGCAAAATTTCCACCGCGCTCGGACTTAAAGGCGATTTATTCAACGCCGGAGTAAAATTGATCACTGGCGTTTACAACACTTGGTGGGAATGTGACGCTGCGATGGTGGAATTAAATCCTTTGGCCGTGGTCGAATTGGCCGACGGAAAAGAAACGGTCATCGCGCTCGATGCAAAAATTTCTTTGGACGACAACGCGCTCTATCGCCACAAGGATATTTTGGAGATGCGCGATTTGAACGAGGAGGCGCCGCTGGAAATCGAGGCGTCAAAATTTTCGCTCAATTACATCAAGCTCGACGGCAGCATCGCGTGCCTCGTCAACGGCGCGGGCCTCGCGATGGCGACGATGGACATCATCCAGCATTTCGGCGGCAGCCCGGCGAACTTCCTCGACGTGGGCGGCGGCGCGAGCAAGGAGCAGGTCACGGCGGCGTTCAAGATCATTTTGAGCGACCCGCACGTGAAGGGCATCCTCGTGAACATTTTCGGCGGCATCATGGATTGCAACGTCATCGCCACCGGCATCGTCGCGGCGGTGAAGGAAACGCATTTGAAAATTCCGCTCGTCGTCCGGCTGGAAGGCAACAACGTTCTCGCTGGCAAAAAAACGCTGGCCGAATCCGGCGTCGCCATCATCACCGGCGATTCGATGGCGGACGCGGCGCAGAAGGTTGTGAAGGCGGTTGGAAAATAATTTATGCAAATTACTCCTCAACTGTTTGAACAACTCCTGCCGCTGGCGGTTGCATGGACAACGGAGCAAGAAAGTATGGTTCTTAAATCTGGGGAACCGCTCAATGAAATTGAAATGGATTATGCGCGTCGAATTGGAGTTCACCATCCAGAAAAAGTGCGATTACTCAAAGTTCCAGCAATGCCTCAACCCACACATCCTGTGCTCCGCCAAGTTGTAGATTCAACTGGTCTCTTGGGACCCGGCATTGCTGGCTTAACTTTGAGATATGCGATTTTTGTAAGGACTGATTACTGGAGACAAATACAACTTGTGGTTCATGAATTGGTTCACACTCATCAATATGAACGTTTTGGCGGATTTGAACCCTTTCTTCGTCAGTATTTAACTGAATGTTTTACTGTCGTTTATCCGAACGGCGCTTTAGAGCAAGAAGCTTTAAGAGTAGGTCAGTCATTTTTTAAATAATTGAAATTATGTTCACCGAAATCGCATTCACCGGCACGCCGGTCACGGACATCAAGCGCGCGCGCGAATTTTATGAAGGCGTGCTCGGCCTCAAACCGGCGATGGAATCCGCCGGCGGCATGTGGGTCGAATACGAAATCGGCAACGGAACTCTGGGCATCGGCTGCTACGGCGATGTCTGGAAGCCGTCGCCGGACGGAACGTGCATCGCGTTTGAAGTGGACGATCTGGACGCGGAGATCGCGCGGTTGAAATCGCGCGGCGTAAAATTCGCGATGGATGCCATGCCCACACCAATCTGTCATTTCGCCATCATTTGTGACCCGGACGGAAATAAAATTCTCATTCATAAGCGGAAAAAATCGTAAATCGTAAATCTGAAATCGTAAATTTCTTCATGTCTATTCTAGTCAAACCCAATACCAAAGTTCTCGTCCAAGGCATCACCGGCAGCTTTGGCGCGAAGCACGCGCAACTCTCGATTGATTATGGCACGCAAATCGTCGCCGGTGTCACGCCCGGCAAAGGCGGACAATTCTTTGAGCATGGCGGCAAGCGGGTTCTCATTTTCGACACCGTTGCCGACGCGGTGAAACAAACCGGCGCAACGGCGAGTGCAATTTTCGTTCCGCCGCCGTTCGCCGCCGATGCGATTCTCGAAGGCGCGGACGCCGGACTGGAACTCGTCGTCGCCATCACGGAAGGCATTCCTGTGCGCGACATGGTCAAAGTGAAACGCGCGCTGCAAGGCAATCTCAAGACGCGCCTCATTGGCCCGAATTGTCCCGGCGTCGTCACGCCCGGCGAAGGAAAAGATTCGCACGGCGGCTGTCGAATTGGAATCGCGCCCGGCTACATTCACAAACGCGGCAACATCGGCGTCGTCTCGCGCAGCGGCACGTTGACTTACGAGGCCGTCTGGCAACTTACCTCGCGCGGCGTTGGACAATCCACCTGCGTCGGCATCGGCGGCGATCCGGTCAACGGCACGTCGCATTTGGACGTGATAAAACTTTTCAACGACGATCCTGAAACGACCGGCATTATTATGATCGGCGAAATTGGCGGCAGCGCGGAAGAAGAAGCCGCCGAGTGGATCAAAAAGAATTGCAAAAAGCCCGTCGCCGGATTCATCGCAGGCGCGACCGCGCCGCCCGGACGCCGCATGGGTCACGCGGGCGCGATTGTCAGCGGCGGCAAAGGAACTGCCGAGGCAAAAATTTTCGCGTTCAAGGAAGCCGGCATCGGCATCGCCGTGACGCCGAGCGAAATGGCGGACACGCTTTTGAAGATGATGTGATTCGTTGAACGGTTGAATTGTTCAATTGTAAAAATCGGACAACGCTTCAACACTCCAACATTTAACGATTTGTGGCCATCGTTGACTTCATTCTGAATCTCGCGGGTTTGTTGCTGTGGATCAACTGGCGCTCGACAAAGTTTGATCCGCTGAACAAACGAAAACCCGCGACGCTCATCGGCACGTTGCGCCGCGCCGCGCCGACACGATTTCGGCACTGGCATTTGCTGGCGGCCATTGGCGTGCTGCTGGTTTTGCGCGCGCTGTTTTACTGGCAAATCGGTTCGGCGGCAGGCTGGATTGGAAAACTGGACTTGGGCGTGGCGACGATTTTTTTCCGCAGCAATTCTTTCGGCGAGATTCTTTTGTTTTCCATTTTGAGTTTTGCGCGGGTGCTCGAAATTTTTTATCTGTGGCTGCTGCTGCTTTCGATTTTGTCCGGGCCGCAAACGATTCACCGGCTGGTGAAAATCCAGCTTGGAGAAATTGACAACTGGCCGCGCCGGATGAAATTTATTTTGCCGTTCGTTGCGACGGCGCTGGTTTGGGGGTTGGCGAGCTGGCCGTTCGCGTGGCTGCATCCAAAACAGGCGATGTCGGCGGCGCAACGGATTGAAGAAGCGCTGGTCATCGGACTGGGAAGTTATCTCGTCTGGAAATTTCTCATCGGCGCGCTGCTCGCGCTGCACCTGCTGAACAGCTATATTTACTTCGGCAAAAATCCGTTTTGGAATTATGTGAATGCGACGGCGCAAACTCTTTTACAACCGCTGGAAAAAATTCCGTTGCGCGTGGGCAAAGTGGATTTTGCGCCGGTTGTGGGAATCGCGCTGGTTTTTTTAATCGCCGGGTTGGCCGCGCGTGCGCTGGCTTTTTTTTATTCGCGGCTGTCGTTTTAAGAAATCAGGCCGGTTTTGTGTTTGAAAATTTTGCAATGACAGTGGCTCCCGCGCCTTTTTCGCCTTCGATGGCAAGCGCACCGCCGTGCAATTCGACGAGCCTTTTGGCGATGGCCAGTCCCAATCCCAACCCCTGCTGGTCCTGCATTCTGCGGTCGAACTGCGCATAAGCGCCGATGCGCCTGATTTGCTCGGTGGAAAAACCGCGTCCCTGATCGCTAACGGAAAGTGAAATGCCGTTGAACGTCTCGGCAAGCGTGACGCGCACGGGCGAACCGGTTTCGGAAAATTTGAAGGCGTTCTGAACGAGTTCGTTCACAACTTTGCTGAAATATTCCTCGGACATCGGCACGGAAATCTCCGCCGCTTCCACGGTCAAATCGTTCGGGCGAGCGGCCTGCGCCGCCTGTTTGACGGCAAGTTTTTTGACAAGGGGCGCGGCTTGTTCTGTTTTTCCAATGCGCAGGGCGTTGACATTTTTCGGATCAACGGCGATCAACTCAAGTTGGGCGTAAATTAAAAAATTTTCGACGAGCCGTTCGAGTCGCTGGCTGGACTTGAAAATTTCCTGGCCGATTTCGGCCAGTTCGTCCGGTTTGAGCGTGGCGGCGGACGTGGCCAGCATTTCCGCGTTCGACAAAATTCCATTGAGCGGCGTGCGCAATTCGTGCGGCATCATCAGGCTGATGTTGTCGCGCAGGTTGGCGAGTTTGCGTTCTGCTTCGTCGCGGAGAGTTTGCGCCTTTTTGAGCCGCGCATCCACGGCCGCGTAAAGCGCCTCGGTGGTGAACGGTTTGGGCAGATAATCGTCCGCGCCGAGTTCCATGCCGTGCCTCATGCCATCATTGTTGGCAAGACCGGTCATGAGAATGAACGGAATCGCCGCCGTCGAAGCTTCGTTGCGCAGTGAGGACAACGTAAGATAGCCGTCCACTTTTTCCATGTTGATGTCGCAGAGGATGAGGTCGGGCAGTTCCTTGCGCGCCTTTTCAATTCCCTCCTGACCGTTGGATGCTTCGGTGACATCGTAGCCGCGTTGTCGCAACGCGAGTTGAATCATCTCGCGCAACCATTCCTCGTCATCAATAACCAGAATTTTTTTCATCGGCAAAACACGAAAATACAAGCAAAAATCATACCTTTCGACCGAATCGAACTAAATTAAAAATGTGGCGGAATTATTTTCGCTCGTTCAACGGCACATACGAATTAAGCGTGCGCCCGATATAAATCTGGCGTGGACGGTAAATGCGGCTCTTGGGCTCTTCCATGATTTCCTTGTAATTCGCAATCCAGCCGGGCATCCGGCCAATCGCAAAAATCACCGGAAACATTTCCATCGGAATGCCCAGCGCTCGCATGATGATGCCACTGTAAAAATCCACGTTCGGATAAAGTTTTCGCTCCACGAAATATGAATCCTGAAGCGCCACGGCTTCCAAATGCTTGGCGATGTCCAACAACGGGTCACTGATGTGCAATTTTGACAAAACATCATCGCAGGCTTTTTTGATTATTTTCGCGCGCGGGTCGTGATTTTTATAAACGCGATGGCCGAAACCCATCAGTTTCTTGCCGCTGTTTTTATCTTTCGCCGCCGCAATGAATTTCGAGCCGTCGTCGTCGTCGCGATGAATTTCTTCGAGCATTTCAATCACCGCCTGATTTGCGCCGCCGTGCAAAGGTCCCCAAAGCGCGCACACGCCGGCGGACGCGCTGGCAAAAAGATTTGCCTGGCTCGACGCGACCATGCGAACGGTTGAAGTGGAACAATTTTGCTCGTGGTCTGCGTGCAACAGAAAAATCAAATCCAATGCCTTCACGACTTCCGGCTTCAATTCGTAATCTTCATACGGCGACGAAAACAGCATATGCAAAAAGTTTTCCGTGTAGGTGTAGGATTTTTTAGGATAAATCAGCGGCAGCCCGTGCGATTTTCGGTAAGAGTAAGCGGCGATTGTCCGCACCTGCGAAATCAATTTCGCAACGATGATGTCGAACTCCTTCCCCTTGCTTCGCTGCCAACGCATGATGTTTTCGTCGAAACAGCTCGCCGCGTTGATCATCGCCGAGAGAATCGCCATCGGATGCGCGCCCGTCGGAAAACCCTCGAAGTGATACTTCATGTCCTCATGCAAAAATTGATGTTCCGCGAGCAGATCGGAAAAGGATGTCAATTGTTCGCGATTCGGCAATGAGCCGTAAATAATCAGGTAGGCCGTCTCGATGAAATTGGATTTCTCCGCCAGTTCTTCAATCGCAATTCCGCGATAACGCAAAATCCCCTTGTCACCGTCAATGAAAGTGATTTTGCTCGAACACGAACCGGTATTGCCATAGCCGTCGTCGAGCGTGATATAGCCGGTCGTCGCGCGCAGCGACGAAATGTCCACCGCTTTTTCGCCCTCGGTGCCTACAACCGTCGGGAGTGTGAAAGCCTTGCCATCCAATTCCAATTTCGCTTCTGTGCTCATGTCTCCTTCGTCGGTTTGATTAACATCCGTTTAGTAAACTTTGCCGTCGAAACGAAAAATTGGCAAGACGCGAAATTCACATTTAATAAAAATTCATGCACCGATTAAGCTGGCACAGTGCGCGTTTTGACGGAATAAAACGTCGCACGACAAAATTCTTTTTCTTTTGTCGTGCGCAGCTTAACTTGCGCAAACGCAAATGGGATTAAAACTGTTCAACACGCTCTCGCGCTCCGTCCAGGATTTCGCGCCGCTCGATACCGCGCAGAAAAAAGTCGGGGTGTATTGCTGCGGGCCGACCGTTTACGATTTCGCGCACATCGGCAATTGGCGCACGTTTGTTTTCGCCGACCTCGTCCGCCGTTATCTGGAATTCAAAAATTTCCAAGTCACGCACGTGATGAACATCACGGACATCGAGGACAAAATCATCAAGGGCGTTCGTGAAAATAAAACGACACTGCCGGAATTCACGCAAAAGTTTGAAGCCGCATTCTTCGAGGATTTGAAAACGCTGAATTGCCTTTCGCCCCATCAAACGCCGCGCGCCACCGAGCACATCCCCGAAATCATTTCGCTCATCGAAAAACTCATCGCACGCGGCATCGCTTACAAAGCGAGCGACGGCTCGGTTTATTTCTCCATCGAAAAATATCGCGGATGCGGCTGCAATTACGGCCAGTTGCTGAAATTGAATTTCGACGAAATGCGCGCTGGCGAACGCGTCAAGAGCGACGAATACGCGAAAGAATCCATCGCCGACTTCGCGCTCTGGAAAGCCCGCGCGCCGGACGACGGCGATATTTTCTGGCCGAGTCCGTTCGGCGAAGGCCGTCCCGGCTGGCACATCGAGTGCAGCGCGATGAGCATGAAAATTCTCGGCGCGAGTTTTGATTTGCATCTCGGCGGCGAGGATTTGATTTTCCCGCATCACGAGGATGAAATCGCCCAAAGCGAAGGCGCGACGCAAAAACCGTTCGTGAAATATTGGCTGCACGGCGCGCATTTGCTCGTCGAAGGAAAAAAAATGAGCAAGTCGCTCGAAAATTTTTTCACTCTGCGCGATTTGATCGCAAAAGGATTTAGCGGACGCGAAATCCGTTATCTTTTGCTGACCGCGCATTATCGCGAAACATTTAATTTCACAATTGACGGCTTGCAAGCTGCGCGCACAGCACTGACGCGAATTGATACGTTTTTGGCCTTTCTTTTGGAACTGAAAGGGGAAAACGTTTCAGCGCCAGATTCCGAATTGCTGAAAGAGTTTGGTGAGGCTATGGATGACGATTTGAATGTTTCGCGCGCGTGGGGAATTGTGTTTGAATGGATTAGGAAAACGAACCGCCTGATTTCAGAAGGAAAATTGTCAGAGCAAGCAGCGGCCCAGTGTCATGCAACTTGGGCGGAATTGGACAAAGTATTCGGCACCGGAACAAGGGTCCAACGATTTTTTCCCGAAGGAAATGAGCAAGTAATTTTGCAGGAATTATTGGCTTCGCGCGAAGCCGCACGTAAAGCGAAAGATTTCAAAAAATCAGACGCCATCCGCGATGAATTAAAATCCAAAGGCTGGGTCATCGAAGACACGCCAAAAGGTCCAAAATTAAAAAAGTTGTGAGCAAAGGTTTATTCATTTCTTTTGAAGGCACGGAAGGCTGCGGCAAATCTACGCAAGTGAAACTGCTTGCCGAACGCCTCGACGCGCTCGGCCATCGAGTGGAAACACCACGCGAGCCAGGCGGCACGCTTATTGGCCAGGAAATTCGCAACACACTCAAACACAGCGAAGATAATGCGGCAATGACCGCCGAAGCGGAATTACTTTTGATGAACGCTAGCCGCGCGCAGCTCGTCCGCGAAATCATCCGCCCAGCACTCGCCGCTGGCAAAATTGTTTTGTGCGACCGCTTTTATGATTCAACAACGGCCTATCAAGGCTATGGTCGCCAACTTGATTTGAAGATGGTCCAGACTGTTACAGACTTCGCAGTAGATAAAACGCGCCCTAATTTGACTGTTCTTTTAACAGTGCCTGTCGAAATTAGCGAAGCGCGACGCCTTGCCCGACGTGAAGCAATGCTGCTTGATGTGCCACGAAAGACTCAAAAAACAAAGAGTTATACAAAACTGCCTTTCAGCGAGCCTTTGCGAGACCGGATGGAAGAAGCCGATCGAAACTTTTTTGAACGCGTGGCCCTGGGTTACGAAGCCATTGCCGCCGCCGAACCAAATCGCATTCACAAAATCAACGGCGTGGATTCCGTCGAAATCGTTAGCGCAAAAATCTGGGAATTGGTTCAGCCCATTTTGCCTTAAACCGGGCGCTGGTGAATTTGTTTGCCGGATTCAACCGGCGGAGTAACTTTATCTCAAACATGATTGAAGATACCATCGGCGAAATTGAAGCGAAGATTCGCGGCGCGGAATCCGTCAGCGAAGAGCGCAAGCGCGAGTTGCTGCAATTGCTCGGCACGCTGAAATCCGAAGTCGGCGCGCTGGAGAAAACGCACGACGAACAGGCGCGGAGTATCGCCGATTTTGCGAAAATTTCCGCGCACGAGGCGACGCGCGAAAAACAGAATCCGCAGTTGCGTGAACTTTCCGTGCGCGGCTTGCGCTCGTCCGTGGACGGCTTCGAGCAATCGCATCCCAAACTCGTCCAGATCGTCAACAGCATCAGCAACACGCTGTCGAATCTGGGAATTTGACTGAATTTATGATTGAGGATTTACGATTTATGATTGGCTTCGCTGACCGGCTGCTGTTTTGAAAATCATCAATCTTCGCGCGGTTCGAGTTTCGCAATCGCCGCCATGATTTCGTCGGCGATTTCCTGATAAATTTCCTTGAGCCGCGGCTTGGAGCAATTTTTCGCCTCCGCGCGCAATTTTTCAAAATTCATCGGCTGCCCGAATTTCACGGAAACCTTTTTCGGCAGCGGAAATTTCATGTCCCGGCCCAGTGCCTCAAACGTTCCGAACGTTCGCGCCGGCACGACGGGTGCGTCGGATTTTGCCACGATCAAACCGATGCCCGAACGCGCAGGCTGCAAATTTCCGTCGCGCGTGCGCGTGCCTTCGGGAAATAAAATGATGCCGTTGCCCGCGCGCAGCCGTTCCAAGATGATGCGCAAGCCCGCCGCGTTGCCGCCGTCGCGATCAATCGGAATCGAATTCCATTTGCGAAACAACCAGCCGACGACGGGAATGTCGAACAAACTCGCGCGTGCGAGATAATTGATCTGACGATGGAGCGCGCAGCCGACGGCCGGCGGATCGAGAATGCTCGCGTGATTGCACGCCAGAATCAACGCGCCCGTTTGCGGCACGCGCTCCGCATTGAACGCGTGCCAGCGCAGATAAACCGTGAACGACGCGCGAAAAAAAATCCAGCCGCAACGATAGAGAAAATTCATTTTTTCTCTCCAAGCCGTTTTTGAATTTCAGCAATCAAAAGCCCGCTTGTCTGTTCCGAAGTCATGTGCGAATTGTTGATGACCTTTGCGCCGAGCGCGACCATCAGCGGCGACGTCGCGCGCGAACTGTCGCGCCGGTCGCGCTCCGCCAGATTTTCAGTCACGCCGTCCGCGGCGCGACGCGCGGAACGCTCTTCCAATTTCGCATCAAGGAAAAACTTAAATTCCGTT
>DASYAA010000163.1:0-5132 GCA_036501565.1 Verrucomicrobiia bacterium | reverse complement strand
GTATCGCATCGAATGGGCGCAGCATCAATTTCCGTATTACAATATCGAATCCCTCGACATCATCCAGATGCCGCGAATGCCCGTGGATTTGGAAACTTTCGATGCCGCGCTGGCTTTTCGGAACACGCCGGAAACGGTTTATCTCATTGCGCGCAAGTGGCAGTTGACCAACACGCGCTATCTGCTCGGTGCGGCCGGTTTTCTCGATACGCTGAATCAGCAACTGGACCCGGAGCAACAACGTTTTCGCATCGTCCAGCGATTCGACGTTATGCCAAAACCTGGAATTGAACAGGTGAAAAAACTCGAAGAATTGACCGCGGTTCCAAATGATAATGGCAGTTGCGCCCTGTTTGAATTCACCGGCGCATTGCCGCGTGCCAAACTTTATTCAAATTGGCAGGTCATCGCCAACGACGACGCTACGCTTATAACGCTGGCCGCGCAAAATTTTGATCCGACTAAAATCGTTTTGGTTTCCACAAATCTGCCGCCACCGCCGGCCAACGTGACCAGTGAAAATTCCGGCACGGTCGAATTCAAAAGTTATGCGCCCAAGGATATTGTGCTCGATTCCAGTTCCGAAAGCGCATCCGTCTTGTTGCTGAATGACAAGTTCGATCCCAATTGGCATGTTACCGTGGACGGCAAACCGGCGGAATTGCTGCGCTGCAACTTCATTATGCGCGGAGTTTATTTGACGCCCGGCGCACACACCGTTGAATTTCAATTCAAACTTCCGAACGGCCCGCTTTATGTCGCACTCACGGCCATAGTCGTCGGAATCTTTTTGCTCGGCCTTTTGATTTTCTCGCCGCGCAAGTCCACTGCGGACATCCGCGGTTGATGAAAAAATTCGCGCCTTACTCAACCTTGTGAAAATGAAAACACGCGGCGTCGCCCTCGCCTCTCGCGTTCAACTCATTCGCCTGTTGCCTTTGTTTTCTCATCTTCCCAAAGGCGCGCAATCGTTTCAGCAACGACAACTGCGAACGCGCGTCGCGAAGCGGAATGTCGCGCAGGTATTGTTCGCTGGCCCAAAACTGGAATTCCGTCGAATCGAAAACCACCTGCCCAAGCCGCAGCCCTGCGCGCGCCGCGAGAATTTCCATGCTTTTGACCGTTGGCAAAAAAATGTGCCGTGGCGGATCAAGTTGAATCCAGTTGGCGCCATAACGTTTCCAGGCCGCTCCGGCAACCGGCACGCGAATCACCACTTGTCCGCCAGTCCTTAAAATTTCCCCGGCCTGTCGCAGGATTTCAGCCGGATCCGTCACGTGTTCCAGTGAATGATGCAGCATTATGAGATCAAACTGGCCAGTCATTTCGCCGAGATTTTTTTTCAGCACTCGGACGCCATTTTTGTAAATAATGTCGCGGGCTAAAAAAGGATCAATACCCGTCAGATTTGAAAATCCAAGCGAATGCAATTGCAAAAGCAAATCTCCGTCGCCACAACCCACGTCAAGAATGTCAGCGTCAAATTTCACTCCGGTTCGCCTGACCGATTCAACCGCCGCATTTTTGCCAAAGGCAACGGCGATAAGCGAACCAATCAAGTCTGAACCACGGTAGGAATAAGCCGCCCATCGTTCCTTCAACCATCGCTCCATCGTTCCGCTTCCTTGAAAGGAATAGTAATTTTGCGGATAGTATTTGCTCGTGTCAGCGGGGATTTCCAGGATTTGCACGCAACCGCACTGCGCGCATTCAAAGTAGGTAAATGGATCGCGAAACCCGAACATCATTTCGCGGGCGACCACGGTGGAACAGACTTCAGTGCTTTGGCAGATTCGGCAGTTCATGGCCAATTTAAATATGAATTTGAAATTAAAAATCAGAAATGGCTTACAACCCCGTCGGGTGATTGAGAAATGTCCACGGCACTTTGAATTTTTTGGAAAGATGCGCCGCGAGCGCTTTCACGCCAAAAGTTTCCGTCGCGTAATGACCGCCATAAAAAACATTCAGGCCAAGTTCTTCCGCCAGCGCAAAAGTCCAGTGCGGGCCTTCGCCGGTGATGAATGTGTCCACGCCTTCGCTCGCGGCCAGTTTTAAATCGTTGCCCGCGCCGCCGGTCACAACGCCGATTTTGTCGCAAACGCTTTTGCCGCCGGGAATGATTTTTGGCTTCGCGTCCGTCGCGCGTTCCAGTTTTGCCGCAAGTTCATTCCGTGAAATTTTTGTTTGCGATTTGAAACCGATTTTTTGTCCGTGCGTTTCAAAAAATGGCTTGAGATTTTTCAATCCAAGCGCGTCGCAGAGTTGCGCGTTGTTGCCGAGTTTGGAATGCGCGTCGAGCGGCAGGTGCGAACTGTAAACCGCCAGATTATTTTCAATCAGCAATCGCAACAATTTGTAATTTTTCCCCGTCCACGGCTGGCGCGAACTCCAGAATAATCCGTGATGCACAATCAACAAATCCGATTTCGCGGCAATCGCCAGTTTTACTGTGGCGAGACTCGCGTCCACGGCGGCGGCGATTTTTGTGACCGCGCCGGAGTTTTCCACCTGCAATCCGTTCGCCGCGCCATCGTAGTCGCCAATTTCTTTTGTGCGGAGAATTTTGTCGCAGTGGGCGACGATTTTATTGAGCGAAACTTTCGGCATGACGCGATGAAAGCAAATTTTTCACAAACTGCAAAGCCCGAAGCGTCGCGAAAAATTTTCATTCCGCGTGTTGCTTTCTGCGCGCGGGGTTTTATAGTTCGCCTCGCTTGAATTCACCGAGATGAGCAATCCAAACGACGCGGGCGCTCCGTGGACCATTGACGCGGCGCGCGCGCTTTATAACATCCACCGCTGGGGCGCGAAATATTTCGACATCAACGACGAGGGTCACGTCGTCGCCAAGCCGTTGCAGGAAGCGGGCGCGACGGTGGATATCACGGACGTCATTGAAGAAGCAAAAGTGCGCGGACTGAAGTTTCCGCTGCTCGTCCGTTTTCAAGATATTTTGCGCCACCGCGTCGAAGCCATCAACAAGGCGTTTCAAAGTTCCATCGCCGAATTCAATTATCAGGGAAAATATCGCGGCGTGTTCCCGATCAAGGTGAATCAATTGCGCGAGGTCGTGGAAGAAATTCTCGACGCGGGCAAGCCTTACGATTTCGGACTCGAAGTCGGCAGCAAGCCGGAATTGTTCGCCGGTCTCGCGCTGCAAAATCATCAAGGCTGCCTCATCGTTTGCAACGGTTACAAGGATTGCGAATTCATCAAGATGGCGTTGCTGGGAATTAAATTAGGCAAACGCGTCATCATGGTCGTCGAAAAATTGGAAGAGCTGAAGCAGCTCATTTCCGTTTCCAAACAAATCGGCGTCGAGCCGTTGATCGGAATCCGCGCGCGGCTCTTGAGCAAGGGCGCGGGCAAATGGGCCGAGAGCGGCGGCGAAAATGCGAAGTTCGGCTTGAGCACGGCGGAACTTTTGGCGGCAACAGAAATATTGAAGGCGGAAAATCTTGGCCATTGCCTGAAGCTGCTGCATTTTCACATCGGCTCGCAGGTGCCGGACATTTTGACGGTGAAAAAAGCCGTGCAGGAAGCGGCGCGGTTTTACGCGAAGCTGAACAAGATGGGTTTTCCGATCGAATACATTGACGTCGGCGGCGGGCTGGGCGTGGATTACGACGGCAGCCGCTCGAATTTCGACAGCTCGACGAATTACACCTTGCAGGAATACACGAACGACATCGTTTATTACATCGCCGACGTTTGCAACGCGGAGAAAGTCCCGCATCCCACAATCATCAGCGAAAGCGGACGCGCAATCGTCGCGCATCACAGCGTTTTGATCGTGGAAGTTTTCGGCTCGATTGAAAAAATCCGTCCGGGCATCCCGACTCCGAGCGGCGAAAACGAACACGCCATCGTGAAGGAACTTTGCGACATCAAAAAAAATCTTGCCAAAAAATCGAACAAGCTCGAAGCTTATCACGACGCGCTCGAACGACGCGAGGACGCGCAGCATATGTTCACGCTCGGACTGCTGGATTTGCCGGACAAGGCAAAGATCGAAAATCTTTACTGGGAAATCAGCCGCGAAGTCGTGCAAAGTTTCAAAGGCCAGCCTTTCGCGCCGGAAGAAATTCAAAAACTCGAAGACTCGCTCGGCGACCAGTATCTCTGCAATTTTTCCGTCTTCCAATCGCTGCTCGACCATTGGGCGCTCGGACAACTGTTTCCCATCATGCCCGTCGGCCGGCTGAACGAACGCCCGACGCACGAGGCCACGCTCGTTGACATCACTTGCGATTCCGACGGGCAGATAAATAAATTTATAGATTTCCGCGACGTGCGCGACACATTGCCGCTGCACGAACTTCAGATGAACGGAAATGGAAACGGAAATTCAAACGGCAAACCCGATCCGTATTTCATCGGATTTTTCCTGATGGGCGCGTATCAGGACATCATGGGCGACCTGCACAATCTTTTTGGCCGCGTCAACGAAGTCCACGTTTTTCTCGAACCCGACGAACCGAGCGGCTATTACATCGAGGAAATCATCGAAGGCGCGACGATAGTCCAGTCGCTCGCGGCGGTGCAATACGACGAGAACGAATTGAAACGCCAGATGAAGGCGCAGATGGACGAAGCCATCAAATCCGACCGCATGAAACCGTCCGAAGCCATGCGCCTGCTGGATGATTACGAACGCGGATTGAAGGCTTATACATATTTGAGTTTTTGAAATGGCATTTATTTGTTCGTAATTTTTGATTGTGAAGATTGCAACCTATTCACACCATTGCTTATGAAGAAAATTATTTTGCTTCCATTGATTCTATGCGCCGCTCTACTTTGCGGCTGTCACACAATAACGCTCACCAATTTTGTACAGGCGAGACGATTATCGCTGTGTCGCATCCATTCCGTTTAATTTCGGCCACGATGCCGGACGGAGAAGTTCTAAAAGGGACGTATTCCGCGATAGACAACAGCAGTATTTCAACTTCGTTTGGTTCAGCCACAGCGTTTGGTGGCGGAACTAGCGCAACGGCTTTTGGGAGCGGAACAAGTTACAATGTTGGAGGGCGTGGAACGGTCTATGCCATTTTGAAAAGCACGAAGCCCGGTTCAAAACTGATGCTCGAAATTTATGCCAACTTCAGCCCAATGACCACTCACGG
>DASYAA010000162.1:0-4775 GCA_036501565.1 Verrucomicrobiia bacterium | reverse complement strand
TGGATTTATCTGGATCACGATCAACGATTGACCGGCTCGTTCGGCGTTGCTTATACATGGAACGAATCGTCCGCCTACAACACGCGCGTTTATGCGGACGCGCTTTACGGCAGCGGCTTGCGCACCGATTCGCCCACCGTGCCCAACGGCGCGAGCGTGCCGCAATATTATTCCATCAACATCGGCGCGGAACAAAGTTTCAAAATTGCCAAGAACAAAACTTTAAAAGCCCGCTTCGATGTCGTGAATCTCACGGACAATTCGTATGAATTGCGGGATGGTGGCGGCGTCGGCGTCAACGCCGCGTCTTATGGCGAGCGCCTCGGCTTCTTTGGCTCGTTGAGTTACGTGTTCTAAACTGAAAAACGAAATCGAATCATTTAATTTTCCATTTTTTGCAATTTGAATGATTATGACCATTAATATGAGCAAAATTACAATTGTAAAAGAGGCTGCGGAAAAGGCGATGTCAGCCGAATGTGACAGAACCAAACAACTCACCGGGCGGGCGGAGAAATTCATGGCCGGAATCATCATCGTGACCGGCTTCCAGTTATTGGACTTGCCAACTTTGTTGGAATCATCCTCACAATGGGTCAAAGACTCGTGTTGTTTGTCGTTGGCGGTGTTGAGCCTCGCATTGTTTTTTGGTTTCTACAGTTTGCGACTCAAGAGACATGCAGGTTATCCACGCGGAGATAAACTTTGGGAGAATTTGAAATCCGCAGATGTGTCGGATGATGCCGCCGAACAGGCAGTTATACAATTGCTCCTAAAAACAAGAGAGCAGAATGCGAAATTGAACGATGCCAGAGTCGGCTTGTTATTTTGGTGCGGCTGGCTGTTTTTTGCTGGATTTCTACTGGTCGTAGGCAGCCATTTGCTCGGCGCGCTGGCAAATCTATAGTTTCAATAATGAAAACAGATTCCAACTTGCGAAACGAAACTATGATTAAAATTTTCCGTTATGCCGTTGCTTGAAATCTCCAAGCTCGTAAAAACGTTCATCAGACCGGACGGCTCTGAACATACTGTCGTCAATCTGAACAGCTTCAGGCTGGATGACAAAATGCAAATGGCGCTCAAAGGCGAGAGCGGTTCGGGCAAAACGACATTGCTGCATTTGATTGCCGGAATTCTTAAGCCGGATGCGGGAAACATTGTCATCGCCGGCCAGAAAATGTCCTTTTTGAGCGAACCGCAGCGCGACCGTCTTCGCGCGACGACAATCGGTTACATTTTCCAAACCTTCAATCTTATGCAAGGCTACACTTGCGTGGAAAATGTTTTGCTGGGCATGTCATTTGGTCCCAAAGTGGATCACGCTTTTGCAAAAGCATTGTTATTGTTGAAACGGGTCGGTCTCGAAAATCATTCGGCGCATCTTCCCCGCCAGCTTTCCACCGGCCAGCAACAACGTTTGGCCGTTGCCAGGGCGCTCGCCAATGATCCAAAACTCGTTTTGGCCGATGAGCCAACCGGCAATCTCGACCAAAAAAATGCGCAGAGATCGCTGGCTATCATCCGCGAAACGTGCCGCGAAAATGGCGCCGCCTTGCTGCTGGTGACGCATGATCGCGAAGTCATCTCGCAATTTGAAAATGTTCAGGAGTTTGCCGACATCAATCAAACTTCGCAGGAGGAAACGCCGCCATGACCATTTGGTTCATCGTTTTCAAAAGTCTAAAGCAGCACGCGTTTTCAACCATTGTCACGGCGCTTTCTGTCGCTCTGGCCGGCGGTCTTCTGATGTCGGTCTGGTCTATCAAAGAGCAATCGGAAGCGACTTTTACGAACGTAAATGCCGGCTTCGACGCCGTGCTGGGCGCGCGTGGCTCAAAGCTGCAACTGGTTCTGAACGCAATTTTCAATTTGGAATCCTCGCCGGGAAATCTGGAATGGTCGGACTTTTTGGACATTCAAAAAAATCCTGATGTCGAACTCGCGGTTCCGATTGCGGTTGGCGACAACTATCGCGGTTATCGAATCGTTGGCACGACGCTCGACCTCTTTGAGGAAACGGAATATGCGCCCGGAAAAAAATTCGCTCTTCAACCGGGCGGCAACTGGTTCGACCCTTTACGGCGTGAAGCAGTGGTCGGCGATTTTGTCGCTCGAAAAATGAAGCTGAAAGTTGGCGACACTTTTCATCCTTTCCACGGCCTTATATTTGATGAAAAAAATCAGCACTCGGAAACGTATGTCGTAGTCGGAATTCTCAAGCCTTCCAACACTCCCGCCGACCAGGTGATTTGGATTCCGCTTGAAGGCATCCAAAAAATGAGCGGCCATGATCCAAAAATGGCAACAGAAGTCAGCGCCGTGCTGGTCAAATTGAAAGCCGACAGCGCCCTCGCCGGTTTTCAAATGGACCAGATGTATAACCGTCAGGGAAATCGCCTCACGTTCGCATGGCCGATTGCAACAATCATGGCGGAACTATTTGACAAAATTGGCTGGTTCGACCGCGTTTTGGCGATGGTTTCATATTTGGTCGCAATCGTGGCCAGCGCTTCAATTCTCGCCAGCATTTACAATTCAATGAATGAGCGGCGGCGGGAAATTGCCATCTTGCGCGCATTGGGTGCGCGACGAATTACCATTTTCACTTCGATTTTGATCGAAGCCGCTTCGATTTCCGCTTTGGGAATGCTGATTGGCTTTGCGGTCTATGTCGCGATTTTCAGCATTGCAGCAAGCATCATCCGCGAGCAAACCGGCGTTGTGTTGGACCCGTTAAAATTCAATGCCATTATGCTGTGGGCACCCGCAATGTTAATAGTCCTCGGCGCTCTCGCGGGTATCATTCCCGCAATCAAAGCCTATCGCACTGATGTCGCCCAGAACCTTGCGCCCACCTCATGAAAAAGAAAAAAAATGGCCGGGAGACCGAGGCGTTGACAGCCAATACGAGACGCTTCAAAAGAATTGTGGCAATTTCCGGCGTGGGCGTCGTTTTGGTTCTAGCTGAACTTTTTTTCATGCCGATGATTATGCCCAAGCGGATAATTTTCACCCAAGTAATGCACGGCGATTTGATTAGTCCGCCGTCAGAAACTAATTCCGCAATAATGACGAACATATCGTCGCCAAAACAAACTCCAATTTATGCCTCAATGCCTTCCGATGGCATCAGACGCGGGACAATCGCCACGGGCGGACCGAGAGCCTGGGCGGGTGCTAATGTCAAAACTCCAGAACCTGATTTTGGCGCCCCGGAAATAATTGACGGAGATTATTTGCAAATCGGTTTCAACAGGCTGGCGGCGTTTCAAGTCAAAGTGATTTACCAAATAATAGACCCCGGCCGCTTAACAGCGGTTCAAAAACTCAACAGGCCGATACCTGATTTCATCAAATCGCTCGACAACCGCAAAGTCGCCTTGAGAGGTTTCATGTTGCCGCTGAAATGGGAAAACGGAAGCGTCAAAGATTTTCTTCTGATGAGAAGCCGCGCCTTTTGTTGTTTTGGAAAAACTCTCGAAATAAATGAACTGGCGTATGTCCACATGGACGGCGCGGGAGTCAAATCTCTCATGGACCGGCCATTGACGGTTTATGGAATTTTTCACGTAGGCGAAATTGTTCAGCACGGACGGCTAAACGGCATTTACAGTCTCGACGCAACGAAAATGGACGGGCCGGACGCCAATTGAAAATAAAATGGACGCAAAACAAACATTTCCACGCTATGAATTGAAAGACGATTTGGCGCGGCTTTGCCTGACTTCGGCGCGCCGTGACCCGAATCAGAAACTCGCGTGGATTAATTCGATTTGCATTCTTTTCCTGCTCATCGGAATTGTCGGTGCTCGGCGCGGCGCAATTTCAATCAATCCGGTTCCGCCCATCCGCCAAATTGTTCCCGTCGTCGTCGAGCCGACGATTTTGCCGCCGCAAATGGTTGCCGAAAAAAAAGAGCAAACCGAAAAAAACAATGAGCCGCGCGTCGTCGTCGCCATTCCGAGCGCGCCGAACGTCAGCTTTTCAGTTCCGACTATCGGCACGCTCATCGCGCCCGCCGCGCTCGCGTCCGCGCCGCCGTTCAAACCGCTCGAAGCTCAGGCGCAAATCGGCTCCATCGGCAACACCGGCGCGGGCGGCGAACGTCCCCAGCCGCCGTATCCGCAAATCGCGATTCAGCATGGCGAGCAAGGCGCGATTGTTTTGTTACTTTCCGGAGATTCGGCGGGCAACGTCGTTTCCGTTGACGTGAAAGAATCCTGCGGCTTTCCATTTCTCGACCGCGTCGCAGCGGAGTTTATAAAAAATCACTGGCATTTGCCGACGAACGCCGGAACCCATTTTTTCCAAACCACCATCACTTACAAATTGCAACTTTAACCAAACAAAAAATTATGCTCGCAAATATTGTCTTCCAATTCTTCCTTCAAGGCGGCCCGATCATGTGGCCGATTCTCATTTGCGCCCTCGTCGCCGTCGCCGTCGTTGGCGAACGCGCGTTTTGGTGGTGGCGCGAAAATCAAAAGCGCGACCCGCAAAAGCTCGAACACATCTTCGCCGCGCTGGAAAATTCCGACACTGCCGCCGCCGCGAAAATCGCCGCCAATTCCGAAGACCCGGTGATTCGCGTGATTCGTCACGGATTGGATCACGTCGGCCACGCGCACGGCTCGCTGATTGGCGCACTGCAATTATCAGCGGGCATCGAACTGAAACGCGCCGGAAAATTTCTCACCGTCATGGATACGCTCGTCACGCTCGCGCCGCTGCTCGGATTGCTCGGCACCGTCACCGGCTTGATGCGCGCGTTT
>DASYAA010000161.1:0-5894 GCA_036501565.1 Verrucomicrobiia bacterium | reverse complement strand
CGCCTTCAGCCACTCGGCCATCTCTCCGCTTTGTTCAGTGAAGCCGGATTGCGGCGTGTGCTCAAGCAAATTTTGATGTGCCACTTGGAAGATTTCAGCTTGCGTTTCAAATGCGCGCACTGAAGACTGCACACTTATTATGCAAGCACAGGAAGCATCAACGTTTATTTTTTTCAAACTCTGGCCGTGGGTTGAAGCCAACATCAAGCGCATTGGCATCAGCATCGGCATTGCCGCCGTAGTCGCCGTTTTGGTTTCTTTTTATTTTTGGCAACAAAACCAAAAAGAGATCGCTGCGGGTCAGGCGTTGACTCAATTAATCGTCGCCACTCCGCCAAATGTCAGCGCCAGCGAACTGGCCGACTCGTATCTACAAATTGCCAATACGCATGGCGACACGCGCGCGGCCCAGCGCGCGCTGTTGCGTGGCGCGACGGAATTATTCGCCGCAGGCCGATACGCCGAGGCGCAAACGGAATTTCAAAAATTTCTCGACGCGCATCCCGACAGCCAATTTTCCGGACAGGCGGCGCTCGGCGTGGCCGCCAGTCTCGAAGCCCAAGGCAAAATGGACTTGGCCGCCGACGCTTATCAAAAGGTCGTCAACGGTTTCACTGATCCGTTGGCGGCAGACAACGCCAAATTTGCTCTCGGCCGGATTTATGAAGCGCAGGGCAAAACGTCCGACGCGCGCAATTTTTATGAAGAAGTCGCGCGCGCCAATCCGAATAATTCCCTTGGCTCCGAAGCCGCGTTGCGAGCGATGGAATTAAAAACGAAACTTTCATCCACTTCATCTTCAGCGGTTCCGTCCACTTCATTCAACTTAAGCCATTAATCCATGAAGTTGACAATTATCGGCACAGGCTACGTCGGCCTCGTCACCGGCACTTGTTTTGCCGAAGTCGGTCATCAAATCGTTTGCGTGGATAACGACGCGGCCAAAATAAAATTTATTCAAGCCGGCGGAATTCCCATTTACGAACCCGGCCTCGAAGAACTCGTCAAAAAAAATGTCGCCGCCGGACGGCTTTCGTTCACCCACAGCACGGCGGAAGGCGTTCAAAAATCCGATGTGATTTTCATTGCCGTGCCGACACCGCCGCAACTGGACGGCTCGGTGGATTTGAGTTTCATTGAACGCGTCGCGCGCGACATCGCGGCTGCAATGACTGAATACAAAATAGTTGTGGACAAAAGCACCGTGCCTGTCAAAACCGGCGATAAAGTTTCTGAAACCATCAAGCGCTATTGCAAAGCTAAAGTGGAATTCGACGTGGTCAGCAATCCGGAATTTCTGCGCGAAGGTTTTGCCGTCGGCGATTTGATGAAGCCCGACCGCGTCGTCATCGGCGTCGGCTCGCAACGCCCCGTGGCCGCGATGAAGGAGATTTATACGCCGTTCAACGCCCCCATCGTCGTCACCGACATCAATTCCGCCGAACTCATCAAGCACGCGGCCAATTCTTTTCTCGCTCTGAAAATTTCCTACATCAACGCCATCGCCAACGTCTGTGAAGCCGCCGGCGCGAACGTGCAGGAAGTCGCGCAGGGCATCGGTTTGGATGAACGCATTGGCCGCAGATTTTTGAATGCCGGCATCGGGTTCGGCGGTAGTTGTTTTCCAAAAGACTTGAGCGCGTTCATAAAAATTTCCGAACAGGTCGGCTACGATTTTCGTTTGCTCAAGGAAGTTCAGAGAATTAACGCCGAGCAAATGGACCGTTTCATGAAAAAAATCACCGACACGCTCTGGGTGTTGAAGGACAAAACCATCGGCGTGCTCGGCCTTGCATTCAAACAGAACACAGACGATGTGCGCTCCTCGCCCGCGATTGAACTTTGCCAGCGTCTGCAAAAAGAAGGCGCGACTCTGCGCGTCCACGACCCGAAGGCGATGGAAAAAGCCAGGACGATTTTGAAAAATGTCACTTACGTTGACGACATTAACGCCGTCGCCGAAGGTTGCGATGCGATTGTAATCGCAACGGAATGGGACGAATTCAAAAAACTGGATTTGGAACGCGCAAAAAAATCGCTCACGCATCCGATTCTTTTCGACGGAAGAAATCTTTTTGACCATGAAGAAATGAAACGCCTCGGCTGGATTTACAAAAGTGTCGGACGTTGAGGAATTGATTTGTTAAAAAGTTGAATCGTTGAATTGGAACCTCAATTGTATCCACTTTAACCATTTAACGAATCAACCATGAAACAAATTGAAGTTTCCGCCGCGCTGATTTTTCACAGTGGCAAACTTTTAATCACGCAACGTCGCGCCGACGCGCATTTGGGGGGACTTTGGGAGTTTCCCGGCGGCAAACGCGAAGCGAACGAATCCTTTGAAAATTGTCTCGTCCGCGAAATCCGCGAAGAACTGGGAATTCAGATTTCCGTCGGCAAATTATTTGAAGAAATCTCGTATGATTACACAGATAAATCCGTTCACTTAAAATTTTTCATTTGCGAATTGATTCGCGGCGAACCGCAACCGCTCGGCTGCGCGGCATTCAAGTGGGTTGGCAAATCAGAATTAAGCGATTTTGAATTTCCCGCCGCCGACTCGCGATTATTGAAAAAATTGCGGATCAATTTCGGTTCAGGAAATAAAATAAAACCGGCAGGCCGACGAGGAAAAACCAACCCATGAAGGAAATCATGATTGCCGGCGTTTCTACATTAACATAGCCGGATTTGAAATAGCCCGTGAAACTTCCTATTTCATCGGGAAACCAGATGAGCGCGAGCGGAAGCAGCAACGCCATGCAACATTTGAAAACTTCTTCCGTAAATCCGCCAGCGCCGATTGCCGCGCAAATCGCGTAGCCAATCGCTATCAACAGACCGAGAATTTTCCCAATGGTTATCTGCATTGGAAGACAACCGAACTTACAATTTTTCGTAAGCTTCTTCAATCACTTGCTTCAGATTGTTTTCGCCGGGCTTGACGATGGCAAATTCGCGCTGGGCGTTTTCCACGGAATCGCTCGCGTGCGCGGCATTGACCGTGATATTCGAGCCAAACTCGCGGCGGATCGAGCCGGGCGGCGCTTTGGACGGGTCGGTCGGGCCAAGAACGTCGCGAATTTTTCGGACGGCGCCCACGCCTTCATAAACCAGCGCGATGCACTTTTGCGTGCCGGGTTTTTGGCGGTCTTCTTCTGAAGTGCATTCGTCCGGCGTGCGACCGGACATGAAACGCATGATGACGTCAAATTGATTGTCGCCATGCAACGGGCCGAGGATGTCGCCGAGCGCCTTTTGTTCGGCAGGCGGAATTTTGAAAGTGAATTCTTTTTCCAGGACCGTCTTCGCGCGTTCGCTGACGGCGTCCTTGAGTTTCGTGCGCAACACTTCGCGCACCGGGCCGTAAAATTCCATTGCCTGCGCCACGCTCATGTGCAGTACTTTGACGCCGACGATGTAAAGTCCCGTGCGCGAAAAAAAATCAATCACGTTGCCGGGCCGTCCCGTCGCAAAATTAAAATTATCCGGTTTGATGAGCACGAGCGTGCGTTCGGGCGCTTCGTTGGGCGAATAAGCAATGATATTTTCCAGCAAGCCGCCGTCACTATCGGAAAAACGCGCCCATAATTTCAATTTTGTGTCGGCTTCCTGTTCGTTCGGCGCGGCGAGCACGGCAGGTTCAAAATAACGGACTCGCCCGTCATGCTCATCCATAATCAAGTCACTGTAAGTGTCGCGGATGGTTTCGCCGCCGCGACGATCTGGACTCAAGTTGCCGACGACCGCGCGCACTTTGCGCACTGCATCTTCGCCGTGAAAAACCATCATCATCACGCGACGGCGGCGCCCCGTTTTCGGATCGGGCGAAAGATTTTCGAGAACGTAATCGCGGAGAAGCTCTTGAATTTTCCTGTCATGATTGTCATGCGCGGAAACAATGTTGTCGGCGTATTCCTTCACCAGTTGCACGCTTGGCGCGAACATTCGCATCGCGGCCAGATCAAGACCTGTGCGCGAAATAAGCCGGCTTAAGATGCCGCCGGTGCGCGATTTGTAGAGCGAATAGGGAGTGACGATGACGTAGGCGAGCTGTTGCGACATAATCAACTCGTGGCCGGCGGATTAGAAGTTGCAGCCGGAGCGGCCTTGCCTCCCAAGATTTTGAACATAACCGTGCCGCAAACGGGGCATTTGCCTTTGATCGCCTTGCGCCCGTTCTTCATCGTTTCTTCGACGCCATCAGCGATTTCCCGTTTGGCTTTGCATTTGACGCAATATCCTTCTGCCATAAAAATTTTACCGTCCGCGCTTCATGCCCGAACGGTGAAATAGCTTACCGATTCAAATCCGGCAAAGCAACTCGAAAACAATGCCGTTAACTTGTTGAAAATTAGGTTATTGCAACAGTGTGTCGCGACGACCTTGTTTTTTGAAAGAATCAAATTGGAAACTAAAACTGTTGTTTTTGGCCATTCCCTTCCGAGAAATTTATTAAACTTCCAAAGCTTGTTCCGTTATTCCGATCAATTCCAAAACAGTGAACATCAAACGGCACAATTATTGCAGCTTCGGAAAACGTGAAAAATAACACCATTGAAAACGACATGGCGGCAGATGTGTGTTCAGGTGTCACAATTTTAGACGATTTCCGTGACATTACTCGACACGCACAAGTTCAAGTCGAATCCGTTTACGATCGGGATTTGTTGCGGACAGTGATTGATAATCTGCCCGACGCGATTTACGTCAAGGACGCTGCCGCTCGAAAGGTGCTCGCCAATCCGGCTGATTTGCGGAATTTAGGTTGTAAAACAGAAGCCGAAGCGCTGGGAAAGACCGATTTCGATCTTTTTCCAAAAGAGATAGCCGAGAAATTTTTTCAAGATGATCAATTGGTGCTTCAGAAAGGCCAGAAAATTATTAACCGCGAGGAAAAAGCGGTGCTGCCAAACGGTGAAGAATTCTGGCTGCTCACGACCAAAGTTCCCTGGTGTGATGCCGCCGGCAACATCATTGGACTCGTCGGCATTGGTCGCAACATCACGGCCATCAAAGTGGCTGAAGCCAAACTTAGTCAGGTGAACAAACAGCTTATGGAAGCGTCGCGTCAGGCCGGAATGGCTGAAGTGGCCACCAGTGTTCTTCATAATGTCGGCAATGTGCTTAACAGCGTCAATGTCGCGTCCTCTTGCATCGGCGACAGTCTTAAGAAATCAAAAGCCGCCAATCTAGCCAAAGTTGTCGCGTTGTTGCGCGAGCACGAAGCGGACCTGGGTAATTTCATCACCAACGATTCCAAAGGCAAACAGTTGCCCGGATATTTGGCGCAGTTGGCCGAACATCTGGCCGGCGAACAAACTACCGTTTTGAATGAACTTGCCCGGCTGCAAAAGAACATCGAACACATCATGGACATTGTTGCCATGCAACAAAGTTACGCCAAGGCTTCGGGCGTCCTTGAATCGCTGCCCATCGTTGATTTGGTGGAAGATGCCATTCAGATGAACGCTGGAGCCATGGAACGTCATCGTATTAATTTGCTCCGCGAGTATTCCGAAACACCTCCTGTTTTGGTGGAAAAGCACAAAGTGCTGCAAGTCCTGATCAACCTTATTCGCAACGCCAAATACGCCTGTGATGATTCAGAAAAACCGGACAGACAAATCATCCTGCGCGTGGCGAATGGAAATGGACGAATTAAAGTATCAGTCATTGATAACGGAGTCGGCATTCCTGCGGAAAATATGACCCGGATTTTCAATCACGGATTCACCACCAGAAAAGATGGCCACGGCTTTGGCCTGCACAGCGGCGCTTTGGCCGCAAAAGAAATGGGCGGAAGTCTTACAGCTTTTAGCGAAGGACCCGGACTTGGAGCCACTTTCACTCTCGAACTGCCAATCAAGCGGGAAAAAACAAATTTATGA
>DASYAA010000160.1:0-1796 GCA_036501565.1 Verrucomicrobiia bacterium | reverse complement strand
GCGATCACCAAATTCGATTTTCGCTGGAAAAATATTTTGATCACGATGATAGATTTGCCATTTTCCGTTTCGCCGGTGATTTCCGGTTTGATTTACGTTTTGGTTTTTGGCGCGCAAGGCTGGCTTGGCCTTTACAAAAATGCCGACCATCCGTGGTTTCCGTGGCTGCAAAATTGGTTGAATGTTCACGACTTCCAAATCATTTTCGGCGTGCCGGGAATTGTTTTGGCGACGATGTTTGTGACCTTTCCGTTTGTCGCGCGCGAATTGATTCCGCTGATGCAGGCGCAGGGTCGCAGCGAAGAAGAAGCGGCGCGGACGCTTGGTGCGCGTGGCTGGCAAACATTTTGGCGCGTGACGCTGCCGAACATCAAATGGGGTTTGCTCTACGGCGTGATTTTGTGCAACGCTCGCGCGATGGGCGAATTCGGCGCGGTCTCGGTCGTGAGCGGACACATCCAGGGCAAAACGAACACGATGCCACTGCAAATTGAAGCGCTGAACAACGGCTACAATCAAACCGGCGCGTTTGCGCTGGCATCGCTGCTCACGCTGCTGGCGCTCGTGACGATTGTTTTGAAAGCATGGGTTGAAAACAAAAGCGAATCGTCGCTGCCGCAAAAAGAAAAAATTTCGCAATGAGTGTTGAAGTCAAAAATGTGACGAAAAAATTCGGCGCGTTCGCCGCGCTGCACGACATCAGCTTGAAAGTCGAATCCGGCGAACTCGTCGCGTTGCTCGGGCCGTCCGGCTCCGGCAAAACGACGCTGTTGCGCATCATCGGCGGTTTGGAATTTCCCGATAACGTCGAAGGCCGCGTTTTGTTTTATGGCGACGATGTTACGGGCATTCCCGCGCACAAACGCCGCGCCGGATTTGCGTTCCAGCATTACGCGCTGTTCCGACATTTGAACGTTTTTGAAAATATTGCGTTTGGCTTGCGCGTGCGTCCGCGCTCGACGCGGCCAAAAGAATCCCAAATCCGCGAGCGCGTGACGAACCTGCTCAAACTTATCCAATTGGAATCATTGGGCGACCGTTTTCCCGGACAACTTTCCGGCGGCCAGCGCCAGCGCGTCGCATTGGCGCGCGCGCTGGCCGTTGAACCAAAAGTTCTTTTGCTCGACGAACCGTTCGGCGCGCTCGATGCGAAGGTGCGAAAGGAATTGCGCCAATGGCTGCGACAATTGCACGAGGAAATTCATGTCACGACGCTTTTTGTCACGCACGATCAGGAGGAAGCGCTCGAAGTGGCCGACCGCGTCGCGATTTTGCGCGAAGGCAACATCGAACAAATCGGCACGCCGAATGAAATTTACGATCATCCGGCGACGCCGTTCGTTTATGATTTTCTCGGCCACGTCAACGCGTTCGCCGGCAAAGTCCGCGAAGGCACTGTGCAAATCGGCGGTAAAAAGTTTGCCGTGCCCGAAGTTGCCGGCGAAACGGAAGCGCCCGCCGTGGCGTTTGTCCGTCCGCATGACATTCGCATTTCACGCCAGCCGGATAGGTCCGCGTTCGCGGCGTGTGTAAAACATTTCAACGCCGTCGGGCCGTCGGCGACATTGGAATTGAAGCGTGTGGACAGCGGCGAGCGCTTCACCGTGCGATTGAGCAAGGAGGAATTTCAGCAATTGCAGCCGCGGGAAGGCGAGCGGGTTTTTGTGGAATTGAAAAACGTGAAGGTTTTTCCCGAGGACTATTCCATCTGAAGTTTTTCGGTCGGAGTCGTGCCGCAGCAAGGCGAAAGCGAACGAAGATTATTCGATTTAATTTTGTGCAGAAGTTTTCTATTT
>DASYAA010000159.1:0-11052 GCA_036501565.1 Verrucomicrobiia bacterium | reverse complement strand
CCTCTCTGGAGCGGCCGGCATCCGCGGCGCCGGTGAGAATGGCCCAGCTTTGAGGAAGCGAATCGATGCGGCACTCGGGATTGGAGGCCGATCCCAGCGGGGTTCCGTCATCGAAATACGCGCGGCGATACCACTGCCCATCCCAGGCGTTGGCGTCGATGTTGGCGCGAAGCTTCTGGGCTTCGACATTACAAAGTTCGACGGTGGCGTCATCATTTCGCCGGGCGGCGACGGCGCCAAAGCGCGCCAGGACATCGTGGAGGAAAAACGCCAGCCAGACGCTTTCCCCTTTTCCGTGAATGCCCACCAGGTTCATGCCGTCGTTCCAATCGCCACAGCCCATCAGCGGCAAACCGTGTTCGCCGAATTTCAAACCGTTTTTGATGGCGCGCACGCAATGTTCGTAAAGTGTGCCGGATTCCGCCGAGCGTTGAGGCAAATCGTAATTCGATTCCTCATCCGGCCGCAGCGCGCGGCTTTCGAGAAATGGGATTTCACTATCAAGCACGCCAGTATCACCTACGGCTTCGACGTAACGACACGTCGCATAAGGCAGCCATAAATAATCGTCGGAGAAATGCGTGCGCACTCCGCGGCCGGTCGGCGGATGCCACCAATGCTGCACGTCGCCTTCGCGAAATTGATGCGCCGCCGCTCGCAGCAATTGTTCGCGCAACAATTCCCGTCGCGTATGGACAAGCGTCATCGCGTCCTGAAGCTGGTCGCGAAAACCGAATGCGCCGCCGGATTGATAAAAGCCCGTGCGCGCCCACAGCCGGCAGGAAATCGTCTGGTAAAGCAACCAGCCATTGGCCAGAAGATTCAACGCCGGTTCGGGTGTTTCCACGCAGACGGCGCTCAACGTGTGCCCCCAGTAAGCCCAGACTTTTTCCAATTCTTCGCGGCATGCACGAAGATTTTGAAATCGCCGTGCCAAATCTTGCACAGCTTGCACATTTTGTCCGGCGCCGAGGATGAAAGCGATCTCGCGTTCCTGTCCCGGCTCCATTTCTATTTGCACTTGCAACGCCGCGCACGGATCAAGGCCGGCGCCGATTTTTCCGGAAAGGCGCGTGCGCCGGAGCGCGGCAGGTTGCGCAAGCGTTCCATTGCGTCCCAAAAATTCCGTACGGTCCGCCGTGTAGAAACGTGCCAACTCGCTGCTGGCCATGAACGCCACGCGGCCTTCAAAATCGGTGTTGTAGGGATTGCGCGCAAACAGCGCGCTGGTTTGCGGATCAATTTCCGTGACGACGTGCATTGTATTTTTTTGACGCGTCTCGCCCAAAACCCATTCCGTAAAACTGGTCAGTGACAAACGACGGCGGCGCTCGGAATTATTTTTCAATTTCAGAACGGCGAATTTTACCGGCTCGTGGATGGAAACGTAAATCCAAAGCTCGGACGAAATGCCATTCTGCGTGTGTTCAAAAACGCTGTAGCCAAAACCGTGGCGCACCACGTAGGGCGAATCACCGCGCGCGGGCAGCGGCGTGGGCGACCAGAATTGTCCGGTCTGTTCGTCGCGAATGTAAAACGCCTCGCCGTTGACGTCCGTCACGGCGTCGTTGTTCCACGGCGTCAAACGGAACTCATGAGAATTTTCGCTCCAGGTGTAACTGCCGCCGCTTTCGGAAATGAGCGTGCCGAAATTGGGATTGGCAAGCACATTGACCCACGGCGCGGGCGTGGTCGCACCGGGCAAAAGCGTGACGACGTATTCGCGTCCGTCGGGCGTAAAACCGCCGAGGCCGTTGAAGAAAATCAAGTTGCGCTCCGGTAACTCAAATGCAGTTTCGATTTCAGGCCGCGAACGGATTCGCAATTGCGACGGCGGCGGTTCGGATCGCGCGCGGCGGGACAATTGTTCCTGCAACGTGCCTTTGTCGTCGTGCAAAACAATCCGCGCGGCGGTTTCGAGAAGAATTTTATCTTCCGGCGAAAATTGATCCATGCGGCGAATAAAAATTCCGCCGGGCTTGTCGAGCAATTGCGTGCCGCTGTTCGCCGCGACGAAGTTCAAAATTTGCTCGTTCAATGCCGCGTGGTAAATGGAATCGTCTTCATTCAAAACCACGAGGTCAACGGCAAGGCCTTTCAAGCGCCAGTAGGCGTGCGCCTGCACAATTTGCCGCGCAAGATCAATGCGATCAACGTTTGTCAAATACAAAAGTAAAATCGGCAGGTCGCCTGAAATGCCGAAGCTCCAAAGATTGCGCTGGCCGCGCTGATTGCGCGCAAGAATGTCAGGACTCGCGCGGCGCGCGGGCTGATTGTAAAGCAACGCGCCGGCCAGACGGCCATAAAGCTGTGCCTCGGCTTCGGTCGTGTTCAAATGGCGCAACATGATGAGCCCGTGCGTCCAAGCGAGTTCAAAGCAGCGGTCGGCGATGGTTTGATCCTGATATTTTTCGACGAGGCCGACAATTTCCTCGCGCGTCGGCGCGATGCCCGAAACCAAAGTGACGGTCGCGCTCTCCTTCGGTTCGAGTTTTATCGTGCGACGGATTGAAGCGATTGGATCGAGCACAGAACCTTCGCTGTTTGAGAGCGGCGCAGACTTTTTCAACGCGGCGGGCGACCTTAAATTTCCGCCGCGCCCGATGAATTGCGCGCGGTCGGTTTCAAACGAAACGGTTCCGACTTCGTTGCCGTGAACCAAAAGCAAATGGCCAATCCACGGCAATTTTTCATGCGACGCTCGCGGACGGCGCGAACAAAGAATTGCGTTTTGCGCCGGAATAATTTGTGTTTGAATAAATAAATTGCTGAAAGCGGGATGCGCCAAATCCGCCGCCGAGGTATTCAAAACAATTTCCGCGTAGCTGGTGACTTCGATGCTCCGAGTTTCATCGGAATGATTCGTGAACGTGATGCGACGGACTTCCACGTCATTTTCGGGTGAAACGGCGATTTCCATGTGCGTGTCAATTTCGTTCAAGCGCGCGCGAAATTCCGCGCGCCCCTGGCTAAAAATCGCCTCGTAGCCGGATTTATTTTCCAAAGTCGGCTGGTGCGTCGGCGACCAAACTGCGCCGTTGTCCATGTCGCGCAGATAAAAAAACGTACCCCAGCAATCGCGCGTGGCGTCTTCGCGCCAGCGTGTCATGGCGGTGTCATTCCAACGGCTGTAACCGCCACCGCTGTTCGTGACCATCACATGATAATGGCCATTGGAAAGCAGATGCACTTCCGGCGGCCCGATGTTTGGATTGGTGAACACGCGCATTGTCGCTTCGTCTGCCGGCACTGATTCGCGTTCGCGGCTGGCTTCGAGTTCGTGCGGATAGAGCACGGATGTTTCGCGCGGCACGCGCTCGTGCAAAAGCAGTTCGGCGGCTTTGAAAAGCGGATTGGCATTGAATCGTCGTTGCATAGGCCGATCCAGCAATGTGTAGGCGAGCGAAAGCAGACTCATGCCTTGATGATGCGCCATGAACGAGCGGACGATGGCGTGCGTCTGGCCGTTCGGCACGCGCGACGCGGTATAATCCAGCGCTTCGTAAAGGCCGAATTTGCCCGCCGCTTTTTCGTGGCGCAATGCGGCGAGATTTTTGCAGGCTTCTTCCGGCGCGACCATCAATGCCATGACCGTCGCATAAGGCGCTATGACGACGTCATGCGCGAGACCACGCTTGAAACCAAGGCCGGGCACGCCGAAAGCGCGATATTGATAATTCGCGTCGGCATCGCGCAAATTGTAGCCGGATTCGGAAATTCCCCACGGAACTTTTATTTGTTTGCCATATTGAATTTGCCGCGCCACGGCGGACTTGCAGGAAAGATCGAGCAACGTATTTTCGTAAGTCGGCATCACGAGCATCGGCATGAGATATTCGAACATCGAACCGCTCCAAGAAATCAGCGTCGGCTTGCCGCCCGCCGAAGTCAGCGAACGTCCGAGCCGGAACCAATGATTTTGCTCGACCTGTCCCAACGCGATGGCGACGTAACTTCCGAGCCGCGCTTCGGACGCGAGCAAATCATAGCAACTTGTGTCGAGTCGGTGCTGGCTGACGTTGTAACCGACGGAAAAAAGTTCGCGCGCCTGATCGTATAAAATCGTGAAATCCATCCGCGCGAGTTCATCGCAGCGATGCGCCAAATCTTCCAGTTCGTTCACGCGTAGTTGCGCATTTTGTCCAGCGACATCGAGCGAGGAACGCAAATCCACCAAGAGTTTTGTCAGCTCGGCGTTTTCTGGAGAACTACGCGCGGCGTCCAGCAATTCGTCCAATTTTGCCAGCCAGTCTTGCATGTCGTCGGCGAAATGGCGCAAGCTCAACGGCGCATTTAATTCTTCCCAGAATTTTTTCAATTCATGCGCAGCCTTGTGGTTCAAATGGGATTTGAGCGGTTCGTGCAAATGCAACCAGGGGAAGCTGGCGAGAATTTCCTCGCGCTGTTCACGGCAGTTTTGTTCGAAAATTTTCCGCCAGTTTTCAAATTCTCCGGCTGATTCATTTGTCGCAGCGGCCAGCTTTATCGCAGCCTCAATTGCTTTGTCGAGCATCTGAATTGTTTCCGCCGGTGACTTTGGATTTTCTTCCAGTAATTTTTCCAACTCTTCCAAATTCGCTGTCGTTGTCGAAGTCCGCGCCTGCTCTTTCAAGACGCCGAGCGTGTCGCGCAGTCCGGCGACGATTCTGGCGGCGTTCCAATTTTGGTCCACCAGTTCGAGCAATCCCGAATGCAGAGTCAGCAGCAGGCCGGCGAGATTGCCGTTGTCCACCGTGGAAATATAAAGCGGCGCCATCGGCTTGAGCGTGCGCGTGTCATACCAGTTGTAAAAATGGCCGTGATAGCGCTCCAATTTTTCCACCGTTTCCAGAGTGCGCGCGAGGCGTTCCGTCAAACCGCGCGACGAAACATAGCCGAAATCATGCGCAGCCAGCGTGCTCAACAAGGCGAAGCCAATATTCGTGGGCGACGTACGCGTCGCGACAGCGGCGTGCGGATATTCCTGAAAATTATCCAGCGGTAGCCAGTTGTCTTCGGCAGTGACGAACGTCTCAAAAAAATTCCAAGTCCGTCGCGCGAGCTTGTGAAGCTGGCGAATTTGTTCCGTTGAAAATTCAACGCGCCTTTCCTCAAGCGGCAGGCTGATCCACCATGCAATCGCAGGCGAAACGACCCATGACGCCAAAAATGCGAAGACGATCCCCGAAAACGGATTGCCCAGAAAAAAAAACAAGGCGAACGCGCCCAGCGCCAGCAGCGGCGCGCAACTCATCGTGGCAAAAAAACTTTGCAGAGAGCCGTTGTCCGCCGATTCGACTTCATTGGCAGTCTGCCATTCCAGCAGATGACGGCGCGAGAAAAACAGGCGCCATAATGTCCGCGTCACGGCATCCAGACTGATGACAGTGTCATACGGAAGAAATGTCACCGTCAAAAGCGCCTGTCCCAATTGGCGCGCGAGCGTTTCGCCGACATTTCTTATATGCAAATAAAATGGCAGGTCTTTCGGCTTGCGCAAAAATCCCGTGAAGACTGCCAGCAGCGACGGCAGCACGATGATGGACAAAATTAAACTTCCCCACGCACCGGCATTTTTCGGAAAAAACAACCAACCCAGCAGCAATAAAAAAACCAGCGCGAACGGCACCAGGCTTCGCCGGAGATTGTCAAAAATTTTCCAGCGGGATAATCCGCTCAATGGATTTTGCACGCGCCGTACGTCCTGCCCGGGCAGCCGCGGCAGCAACCATGCGGCGATCTGCCAGTCACCACGCATCCACCGATGCCGTCGCCGGGTGTCGGCGCTATAGCGCGATGGAAATTCCTCGAACAGTTGCACGTCGCTGACCAGCGCCGCGCGCGCGTAACTGCCTTCCAACAAATCGTGGCTCAAAATCCGGTTCTCCGGAAATTTTCCGCCGACCGCGCGTTCAAATGCGTCCACGTCGTAAATGCCTTTGCCGATGAATGAGCCTTCGTGAAAAACGTCTTGATAGACATCCGAGACCGCGCGCGTGTAAGGATCAATTCCCGGATCGCCGGAAAATAATTTCACGAATCGCGAACGCCCGGCGCTCGGCAGGCTGACGGCGACGCGCGGCTGCAAAATCGTGTAGCCTTCGACGATCAATCCTTTTTCCGTGTCGTAAATCGGGCGGTTCAAGGGATGCGCCATCGTCGCCGCCAGTTGCCGGGCCGCGTCGCGCGGAAGTTGCGTGTCAGTGTCGAGCGTGATGACATATTTAATATGCGGCAGCGCCGCGAGGTCGCCGACGATTTTGGAAAAATATTCAACGCCGCCGCCGCGCAGACAATGATTCAAATCGGCGAGCTTCCCGCGTTTGCGCTCGTAGCCCATCCAGATTTTTTCCTGTTCATTCCAGCGGCGCGGGCGTTGGAAAAAATAAAAAATGCAGGGCCTGTCGCTTTTATATTTTTGGTTCAACGCCTGAATGCCTTCGCCGGCGCGTCTCAACAATTCGTCATCGCCGTCCATGTGTTCTTTTGGCGCGTCGGCAAAATCGGTCAGCAGCGCAAAAAAAACATTGTCGTCGCTGTTGGCTAGATAACGGACTTCAAGCGATTCCAGCAGCGTCTCAAGGCCGCGCGCACTGGCAAGAATTGTGGGAATGACCACCACCGTCGCGTGTGCGGATGGAATGCCTTTTGAAAAATCCAGACGCGGCAACGGCAATGGCTGCACAAAAAGCGTGACGAACCAGTTCACCAAAGACACGGCCAACTGGCTGGTGCAAAGCAGCGCCAAGAGCATCGCCAACGCGAGCAGCCAGCCTGAAATTCCCATTGCCGACGCGCATTGCAAAAACGGGATGGTTGCTGCCAGCGTCACGGCAAAAATGCCGCCTAGATAAAATACGAGCGGAAATCTTCGGGCGATTCGCGGCAAAATGCTTCGGAGGGGAATTCGCATTTCCGCGGCGCGTTCCAAAATTTTCACGCCTTTGCCGGTCAAAAAAAAACCGACGTGCGCCAGACGTTCCTCCTGACGGGCGGCATTTTTTTGCGCGAGGCCAATCGCCAGAGACGCCACTTCCAATTCTGTTTTATTGCTGTGGCGCGCGATGCGTTCAACGGTGTGCCGGTAAAAATCGCGCGTCGTGAAATCCATTTGCGTGTAAATTTTAGCCGGGTCGGTACGCAATGTCTGTTCCACCACACTCTGGCTTTCCACGAATTCCTGCCAGTCCATTGCATCCAGAAAACGCAGGCTGCCGATGGAATTGCCGACTGAAACCTGTGTCATCGCCTGATACTGACTTTCGCTTTGAACCAATTGCTGAACCGTCAGGCCTTCCTCGGCGAGCCGTTCTTCAATCCAGCCGACCGCCAGTTTTACCGAGGGCGATTTTTCCTGGATGCACCGTAAAAACTCCGTCACAAACGCACGGTTCAAGACGAGCCGTGATCGCGCCATTTCGCCGACGACAATGATCAAGTGCGCCGGATTTTTTTCCGCCACATCCAAAATTTCTTTCGCCCAGTTTTCCGCCGCATCCCGATCTTTTCGCACCGCGTTCAATTGGGCCGCCACGCGACGCAAATTTTCAATCAAGGCCAGCCGCAGCATGATGGGAATCGCCCACAGTTCGCCGAGTTTCAGCGGAACAATTTCCTGATAACCTGCGACAAAACCCGTGAGATGCTCCGCGTCAATCCGTCCGTCCGTGTGCGAGACGATGGCCAGCGCGATCTCATAAACGCGCGGATAATTTTTCCACGCACCGTTGAGCAATTGCGGCAGTTGCCGGTTAAATCCGCGCGGCAAATGCCGTTGCGCCGTGCGAATTTGCTCCTCAATCAGGTGAAAATTGTCCAGCAACCATTCCGCCGCCGGCGTGATGCGGCGGTTTTTCTCCACCTCCAAAGTCCGCTCATTGTAATGGCGCAGGATTTTTTCATTGGATGCCAGTCGCGGCAGCAGCAGATTTGGGCCGCTGACATTTTCCACCCGGCGATTCTGCGCCAGATTGCGCGCGAACTGTTTGAGCAAATCAATGCTCAATAATTCGCCGCGCAACGGCTGCTCATCAGTCGAAATCTCCGCCGGTTCCATTTGCGTGGTCCGATTAGGATTCAAAATTCGTTCCAGTTTCCTCATAAGTTGCAAACCGAGACTTCAGATTTGCTGAACGAGTTCTTTTGTTTCAAAACGAACTTTCGGGGCGCTGGCATATTTATCTTGAAGCGAGCGATAGCCCAGCGCGCACGCCACAACCGTCGCGTAGCCGCTGCCGCTCAAATTCAAAACGCGGTCGTATTCCGGCGGATTGATGCCTTCCATTGGGCAAGCGTCAATTTTCAAAACGGCGGCGCACGTCATCAGATTTCCCAGCGCGATGTAAGCCTGCCGCGTCGCCCATTCGTGCGCGATTTTTCCGCGCGAACCGTTCACGACATCGCCGAGCATCCTGCCGCGATAGGCGGACAGCGATTCGCTGGAAATGTTTCGGCCTTCCGCAAGCCGCTCAATCCACTGATCCACGTCCGCTTCGGCCAATTTTGTGCGCGCGGTGAAAACGACAAAGTGCGAAGCGTCCATGACCTGACTTTTATTGTTGAACGAATGTGGCAGCAACTCCGCGCGCTTGGCCGGATTGTTGATGACCAGAAATTTATACGGCTGCAAACCATAGGAAGTCGGCGTCAGCACAAGCGCGTGTTCCAGAGTCTGCCAGGTGTCGGCGGGAATTTTTTTGTTGAGGTCAAAAACTTTTGTGGCGTAGCGCCAATTCAGCGATTCAAGCAATTGTTGATTCGTCATATTTTAACAATTCAAAACAAAGTTTATTCGTGTTGAAATTGACACACAGCCGTATAAAATCAAATGTTTCCGCGTCTAAAATAATTTTGCGTGGGCGCTTTGACTTTCTGCCGGCGGCGAGGCATTGTTCCGACGGTATGAAATCGTTTTGGACATGGTTTCTGGGATGCTGCGCCATTTGCGGCGTGATGTTCGCGACAATGCCTGCCACTGCCGCCACCACGTGGAGCTACTTTCCAACGAATGCTTTTCCGAGTTTGGTCTTTTCAAATCCGGTTTGCATCACGTCGCCGCCGGGCGAAACGAACCGTTTGTTCATCGTCGAAAAACATGGGCGCATTATCGTCATCACAAACCTCATGAATCGGACGCGCACGGTTTTCATGGATATTTCCAGTCGCGTGAGCGTGGACACCGCCAGCGAATCCGGCGATGTCTCCGGCGAAGAAGGCTTGCTCGGTCTGGCGTTTCATCCCGGCTTTGCGACTAATGGTTACTTCTACGTTTTTTACACCGGACAGGCGACCAATGGCAGTGGCACGATGCAATTGCACGATATTTTGTCGCGCTTTCAAGTTTCTTCGACGAATGCGAATCAAGGCGACCCAAATTCTGAAATCCGTTTCATTGCACAATACGATCAGGCCAACAATCACAACGCAGGTGATTTGCATTTTGGCGCGGACGGGTATCTTTACGTTTCGCTTGGCGACGAAGGCGGCGGCGGTGATCAATACGGCAACTCGCAGCACATTGATAAAGATTTTTTCTCGGCCATCATGCGGATTGACGTGGACAAAAAAGCCGGGAACTTGCCGCCGAATCCGCACGTCTCGCTGAATTCGCTGACAAATTATTCCATTCCCGCAGACAATCCGTGGGTCGGCGCGACAAATTTCAATGGCATCACCGTCAATTCAAATCAAGTCCGCACGGAATTTTGGGCTGTTGGAATGCGCAATCCGTGGCGCTATTCATTCGACCCGGCCACGGGCGAATTGTATTTGGGCCATGTCGGGCAGGACACGACGGAATGGATTGACATCGTGACCAACGGCGCGAATTGCGGCTGGAATTATTTTGAAGGCGACCATCCATATACCGGCACGCCGCCCGCCGGATTCACTTACACTCATCCGCTGGTCGAATACACTCACGCCAATGGCCGCGTTTGTGTCATCGGCGGAATCGTTTGCCGTGGCACTCGATGGCCGGCGCTCGACGGCTCATATCTATATGCCGATTACGGCAGCGGGGAAGTATGGTCGCTTCGTCACAACGGTACGAACGTCACGCAAAATACAATTATCTTCACCAACAGCGGCGCGGCGATTTCATGCTTTGGCATTGACCCATCCAATGGCGATCCGCTTTATGCCGCGCTGCGTTCCGGCAATAATTCCATCATTCAACGAATTATTTCCACAAACGCAGTGCCATTCATCAACGCCGTCACGCTTTCTGGAACAAATCTCATCGTCAGCGGCACAAACGGCGCGCAAAATGGAAATTACTATATTCTCACCAGCACCAATCTCGCCCTGCCGACGACCAACTGGCTGCGCGCCGCCACAAATCCATTCGACGCCAACGGCAATTTTATTTTTACCAATCCGGTTGATCCGGGCCAGTCGCAGCTTTTCTATTTGCTTCAAGTGCAGTAATCTCGCGCGATGAATCCGACGCAATTAAGCGTGCGCCCCGCGACCGTGGATGATCTGGCCGCGCTGAAAAAATTTGGGAAACAATGCGTCTTCCTGCGGACGACCTTGAAAAACGTTTGACCGAATTTCAAATCGCGGAAACCAGTGAGAGTTAAATCATTAACCCCATCGGCGTTTAAATTGTCCAGCGCTACGCGCGATTGCACGGCGAGAGCTATCTGGATTTCGCCCGGACACTCCTAGTTTTGACTAATTGAGTTTCTGAACCAAGTCTCGCGCCATCGCTGACGAAACCGACAATGTCACAGCGCAGTTCACGCCCAAAATATCCTTTTATCCGGTAGAGTTGGCGTGTAATATAAAATGAGTTTGAAGCCGAAAAAGCATTCTTCTCGAAAAGCGCATTCAGGGAGTGGAAAAAGCATCTCATCGGAAAAGCCGGCACTCTCAAGTCCCATACACCATTTATGGATATTTCGGATTTGTGCGGCAGTTCTTATCCCGTTGTTTCTTTTGGGAGGTTTCGAAGTGGCTTTACGTATCATCGGCTATGGATATCCGACTAAGTTTTTTAATGTGGAGATGATCAATGGGGAGAGGTATTACGTGCCGAATGATCGTTTTGGGTATCGTTTTTTCCCTGCG
>DASYAA010000158.1:0-8604 GCA_036501565.1 Verrucomicrobiia bacterium | reverse complement strand
AAGAAAAATTGGGACAACATTTTGTCAATCTGCAACGAAGGCGGCATCATCAAGGGCAAGGTCACGTCCATCGTCAAGGGCGGGCTGGTCGTCAACGTCGGCGTCGAGGCATTTTTGCCCGCGTCGCAGATCGACATCGTCCCGCCCAAGAATCTCGCGCAGTTCATCGGCAACACCTACGAATTTAAGGTCGTCAAAATCAATCAGGACCGCCAGAATATCGTTCTTTCGCGGCGCGAATTGATCGAATCCGAACGCAACGAGAAGCGCGGCAAATTGCTCGCCGACATGACGCCCGGCGACATCCGCAAGGGCACGGTCAAGAACATCACGGATTTCGGCGCGTTCATTGACTTGAACGGCCTTGACGGTTTGCTGCACATCACGGACATGAGCTGGGGCCGCATCGGCCATCCGTCTGAACTGCTCAAGGTCGGCCAGGAAATTGACGTGGTGGTGCTGGACGTGAACAAGGAAAAGGAGCGCGTCAGCCTCGGCCTCAAACAGAAGCTCGCGAATCCGTGGGACAGCATCGAAACGAAATTCCCCGTCGGCGCGAAGGTCAAGGGCAAGGTCGTCAGCCTCGTGCCTTACGGCGCGTTTGTACAGCTCGAACCCGGCGTTGAAGGACTCATCCATGTCACGGAACTTTCCTGGACGAAACGCATCGCCAAACCGAGTGACGTTTTGAAGCAGGATCAGGAAATTGAAGCGGTCGTTCTGGGCATCAATCGTGAGGAACAGAAAATTTCCCTCGGCATCCGCCAGCTTGAAAGCAATCCATGGGACGGCGCAGCGGCGAAATACACCGCCGGCACGAAAGTCAAAGGACAGGTTCGCAACCTCACCAGCTACGGCGCGTTCGTCGAACTGGAAGAAGGCATTGACGGTATGATCCACGTTTCCGACATGTCATGGACGCGCAAAATAAATCATCCGAGCGAAGTCATGAAGAAAGGCGACACCGTCGAGGCCACCGTGCTCGAAGTGGATCGTCCGAACCAGCGCATCGCGCTCGGCATGAAACAACTCGGAACCGATCCGTGGGCGAACATCGAGACGCTCTACAAAGTCGGCGACCTCGTGCAGGGCAAAGTCACGAAGCTCGCGAGCTTCGGCGCGTTTGTCGGATTGCAGCACGAAATTGACGGCCTCGTCCACATCTCGCAAATCAGTGAGGAGCGCGTGGACAAAATCAAAAACGTGCTCAAGGTTGACCAGGAAGTCAGCGCGCGCGTCGTGAAGATTGACAAGGGTGAACGCCGCATCGGCCTGTCCATCAAAGCCGCCAGCTACAGCGACGAGCAATTGAAGGAAGAGCAGAAAATCCTCGATTCGCTCAAGCCCGGCGAAGACCTCGTGGCGTTGCAACACGCCTTCGACGCCGCCGACGAGGCGGTGAAGACGGAATAATTGCTCCGAGCAAAATCAAATTACACAAACAGGCGGACTGGAAATGGTCCGCCTGTTTTTTATTTCAACAACGACTTGTGCCGGTAATGCAGAATCTCGAACTCCGGCGTATCTTGAATTTTCTCGGTCAGAACAAATTTGTTTTCAAACGGTGGAAAAAATGCGTCGCCATTTTCAATCTCGCGTTTGACCAGCGTCAAAAATAAATCCGAGCAGCGCGGCAACGCCTGTTCGTAAATCTGCGCGCCGCCGCAAATAAAAATGTCGTTGGGAAATTCTCCTGGGTCCAACTTATCCAGCGATTTGAAAATCAAAATCTCGGTCTCATTTTTTTCACCCAGTTTTGTGAAGTGAAATTGATACGCGCGCTTCAAATATTTTCCGCCGCGCCACTCATGATATTGTCCGAAAATTTCCGGGTGTTTTTTGATGAGACTTTGCGGATGCCGCGTCAGCACGAGATTTTTACGGTTCGGCAACGGGCGTCCCAGGCTTTCAAACGTCTTGCGCCCCATCACGACCACGTTGCCCATCGTCATTTTTTTGAACCACTTGAAATCCTCCGGCAGATGCCACGGGATTTTGTTCCCCGCGCCGATCACGCGGTTCAGCGACATCGCAGCGATGGCTTTGAAATGTTTCACGGTTTCTGCGGTTGGGGTGAAGGCGCATTTGTTGCTTGCTGTTTTTGATTTATTTCTAATTTTATACGTTCCATTCGAACGTGAAAACGTAATCCAGCTTCATATTCCCAATAAGCAAGCATCAGAGAGCTAACAACCGCAACAATTCCAAAAATTTGGTAGCGACGAGAGCCAAATATCAGTGGAATAATTGCTATGCAAGCGAGACCGATGTAAAGCGGAACATTTGCAGGAGGAACAGAAAGCATCAAACCCGTCAGCACCAGGCCAACCACCCAGACAACAGTTGTAATTCTGACAATTGATTGTTTCATTTGCTAAACCGCAATCGGCGCCTTGATGCCCGGATGCGGATCGTAATTTACCAGTTCAAAATCCTCGAACTTGAAGTCGCCGATATTTTTCACCGCCGGATTCAATTTCATCTGCGGCAATGGACGCGGCTCGCGCGAGAGTTGCAGCTTCGCCTGCTCGACGTGGTTCGCGTAAAGATGCAGGTCGCCGAACGTGTGGACAAATTCGCCCGGCTTCAGTCCGCAGACCTGCGTGACCATCAGCGTGAGCAGCGCGTAGCTGGCGATGTTGAACGGCACGCCCAGAAAAATATCCGCGCTGCGCTGGTAAAGCTGGCAGCTCAACTCGCCCTCGCTCACATAAAATTGAAACAGGCAGTGGCAAGGTGGCAGCGCCATGCTGTCTATATCCGCAACATTCCAAGCACTGACAATGAGCCGACGACTGTCTGGATTGCCTTTGATTTGTTTGATCACTTCCTCAATTTGATCCACGCCCCATTCTCCACTCCGAACTCGCGCTCCGGCTGATATTGCCGCAGGTTCAGCGATGAATTCATTCACATCAAATAAAGTGGGTTCAGACTCAGCCGGTTTGCGAGCCTTGCTTCTTTTTACCCAGTGACGCCATTGTTTTCCATAAACCGGCCCTAAATTACCGTTTGGATCAGCCCATTCGTCCCAGATTGTCACTTTGTTTTCCTGCAACCAGCGAACGTTCGTTTCGCCGCGCAGAAACCACAGCAGTTCATAAATGATGGAACGCAGATGCAGCTTCTTTGTCGTGAGCGCGGGGAAATTCTGGCGTAAATCGAACCGCGTTTGCGCGCCGAAAATGGAAAACGTGCCGGTGCCGGTGCGGTCGGCCTTGAACTTGCCGTGTTCGAGGACGTGCCGGAGCAAATCGAGGTATTGAATCATTGCGGGAAAAATTTAACCACGAAACGCGCGCGGGAAAAAGAAATTTAGCCCGGCAAAGATGCGAAAGTTTGCTAAAATAAAAAATACAACGCGCCGTCAATCAGTGTTGTCAGCAAACAAATCAACGAGAGGTAAAAATTGCGTGACGAATAATTTGCTCTCCGTCTGCCAATGAATGACCAACAAAGCAGACCGATGGCCAAAATCGGTAAAACGGTAAATACGCAAATAACACTCATAAAGAAACCAAGTTCCCAAAATGCCCAAAAGACAGATGTGGTTTTAAGCCAGACGAGAAATATAAGGCCAATCGTAAAAATGAGCATGATGGTAAGTTCCAATGAGAAAAAAGCCAATGCCACAGCCGAACAAACCCGTTCAGAGCGAATTGAAATGGTCGCGAAACGCTTGCGTGCTAGTGAAGAACCGATGACGAGCCATCCCGCAACGACGAGCCATACAATTGCTACGTCACTGGGATTTGAAAAAAATTGTGCGTATGGATTCACGGTAATTTATGATGCCATAAACTTCATTGATTCTGACTTAAACTTTATTTTGCCATCCAGTTTTTGGCAAGCGTTCTTTAGACACGAATTTCACGAATTAACACAAATTCAATTTGTGAAAATTCGTGCAATTCGTGTCATTGATTTTTTCCCACGTTGGCATAGGATTGAGGCATGAACGACCGCATTGTGATTGACCCGCAAATCTGCTCCGGCAAACCGGCGATTCGCGGCACGCGCATCATGGTAAAAAATATTCTTGGCATGGTCGCCGGCGGCTATACGGCGGAGCGCATCGTGCAAGCTTATCCCGAATTGACGCGGGAAGACGTGAGCGCCGCACTGGAATACGCCGCCGAAATGGTCGCGGAAGAACAGATTTTCGCCCATGCCTGACCAGCCGCTTCATCTGCTGCTGGACCAAAACATCCCCGAAGAAATCGCGCGATGGCTGCGCGGAAAATTTCCCGCGTTGAAAATCACACACGTCAAGGAAATCAAACTTGATGGCCGGCCTGACCCGGAAATTTTTCGCTGGGCGCAAACGAACCAGGCCATCGTCATCACTTACGATGAAGATTTTGCAGACACGCGGTCGTTTCCGCTGGGAACTCATTGCGGAATCGTGCGTCTGCGCGTCTGGCCGACGACGGTTGAAGAAACGCAATTGGCAATTGAACGGTTGTTGACGCAAGTTTCGGAATCAGATTTGCGAGGAAGTTTGGTAATCATTGACCGCGAAAAAATCCGGTTGCGCCAACCATGAGAATCCTCGCCCTCGATCACGGAAGCAAGCGCATCGGCGTCGCCGTGAGCGACGAAACCAAAACCATCGCGCAGCCGCTGGAATATATCCTCACCGAGCCGTTCGCGGATTTTCTCGTGCGCCTGAAAAAAATCCTCGGCGAGAAGGAGATTGACCTCATCCTCATCGGACTGCCGCGCAACATGGACGGCAGTTACGGCCCGGCGGCGCAAAAAGTGGAGACGTTCGTCGGTGTTTTGAAAACCGCCATCACCGTGCCGATAAAAATGTGGGACGAGCGGCTGACGAGTTCGCAGGCGAACAAAATTTTGATCCAAGGCGGCGTGCGCCGTGACAAGCGCAAAGAGAAAGTGGACAAAATGGCGGCGGCGATTTTGTTGCAAAGCTATTTGGACGGGATTTAACCACCAAGACACGAAGACACAAAGTTTATGAAGCCACAGAGTCACAGAGTTCACAGAGAAAAGCATTTGTTAATTTTTAACTCTGTGTTCTCGGTGTCTCTGTGGCAAAAAATATTTTTCTTCGTGCCTTTGTGCCTTGGTGGTTTATGAATCTAAAATTCAAATTGACCATCGCCTATGACGGCACGGCTTACCAAGGCTGGCAGGTGCAGAAGATCGGCACGGGCGTGCAGGAGAAAATCGAGGCGGCGTTCGGCAAGATGTTTCCGAGCGTGAAACGCATCCACAGTTCCAGCCGCACGGACACCGGCGTCCACGCGTTCGGCATGGCGGCGCACGTGGAGATTCCGCGCGCGGAATTCAAGATGCCTGTCGCCCGGCTCGCGCTCGCGCTCAACGCCTTTTTGCCGGACGACATCCGCGTGTTGTCGGCGGTGCGCGTGCCGGAAAAATTTCACGCGCGCTTCGACGCGACGGGCAAACAGTATCGCTATTTCGTCTGGAATCACGCGGCGATGAATCCGCTGCTGCAAAATCGTGCTTGGCATTTCCCGATGAAACTGGACTTGGCCAAAATGCGCGCGGTGGCAAAATTATTTTTGGGTAAACACGATTTCAAATCGTTCGCCGGCACGCGCAGTTATGAAATGAAATCCAACGTGCGCACTTTGACGCGTTGCGACATCAAAAAATCCGGCGCGCAAATCACGTTCATTATTGAAGGCGACGGTTTTCTCTACAAAATGTGCCGCGGCATCGTGGGAACTTTGGTGCAGGTCGGCCAGGGAAAAATTCCACTGGCGAAAGTTGAAAATATTCTGGCCAGCCGTGACCGTCGCGTTGCGGGCATGACTGCGCCGGCGCACGGTTTGGTGCTTTGGAAAGTTTTTTATTCGCCACAGAGACACAGAGGACACAGAGATAAAAATTAAAAATTTCCTCTGTGCGCTCTGTGACTCTGTGGCAAAAAAATGAACATTGTTTTACTTGAACCTGAAATTCCACCGAACACGGGCAACGTGGCGCGGTTGTGCGCGGCCACGAAATCGGTTTTGCATTTGATCGAGCCGTTTGGTTTCAAACTGGACGATTCGCAACTCAAACGCGCAGGCATGGATTACTGGCGGCACGTCGAGTGGCATCGCTGGAAAAATTGGAAATCGTTTGAAGAAAAACTTCCGGCGAATGCGCGGCTTTGGTTTGTCGAATCGTGCGGTTCAAAAACTTACAGCGAAGTGAAATTTTTGCCAGACGACTTTTTGATTTTCGGTCGCGAGACGGCGGGTTTGCCAAAAAAATTATTGGAAGAAAACCCCGAACATTGGCTGCGGATTCCGATGTTCAATGACAAATCACGTTCGTTGAATCTGTCGAACTGTGTTGCGCTGGTTTTGTTTGAGGCGTTGCGACAGCAAGAATTTCAAAATGAGATTTGTTGAACTGTTGAACTGTTAAATCGTTGAATCGTCAACGAATTTAACAATTGAACGATTTACGATTTAACTATTAACATTCAGCAATGGGCGGTTGGCGCAGCGGTAGCGCAGCTCCTTTACACGGAGACGGTCGGGGGTTCGAATCCCTCATCGCCCACCATCCTCCAAAGTCCCGTCGCGGCGCAATTTCATTTTCCGTCCGCGCCATTCGACGGTGTTTCCGGCAAAGGCGCAAAACCAAATCGCGGCTTGCAGCAAATCTTTCACCGGCACGAGCCGGAAGGGAGAAATCAATTTTCGTTCCGGCGTGAAACGGCGTTGCAGATTTTGCGCGAGGACGATTCGCAAAAGCAAAAAAACAATTGCTGTCAGTGGCACGCAAAAGGTTCTTGTCGTCGCAATCGAAGTAAAAAACCAAAGCAACGGCCAAAGCGTTGCGTTTGATAAAATGCTAAAAAAATAGGGCAAAGGCTGGCAGACGCGAATCGTCCGCGCCCAGCGCAATTGATGTTTCCAAACTCGCGTCCAATTCATCGGCGCGTCCCAACATTCGACGACGACGGGGCAGAGCGCGATGCGATTGCCATTTTTGAAAATGCGATTTCCAAGTTGATAATCGTCGGCAAGGCAATTCGCCAAAGATTTGAAACCGCCGATCTCTTCGAGATTTTTCCGGCGCATCAAAATTGCCGCGCCGAGCGCGAAATCCAGGGGCTTCAAGATTTGCGACTGCAAAACCATGCTCCAGAAATCGGCGTTGACGGCGACGGCTTCCCATTTCATTGCCAGTGTCGTCGGATTTGCTAGGCGGTAAAAGCAATTTACCAGCGCGGTTTTCTCATCGCGCAACGGCGCGACAAAATTTGCGAGAAAATCCTGCGGCACGCGCACGTCGGCATCGCTGATGAGAAGCAAATCGTGTTGCGCGAGTTTTTCAAGTTGCGCGAGTTTGGAAACTTTGGCGTTTGAGCCAAAATTTTCGGCGCAAACAATCAGTTGAGCGTCGCAGTCGGAATTTTTTTGAAGGAGTTCCTGGACGATTTTGCAAACGGGATCATTTGCGTCGGCGACGCCGAAAAGAATTTGGATTTGGCCGGAATAGTTTTGATTGAACCAGCTTGCGAGGGATTCAGCGGTCGTTTCGTCATGGCCTTTAAGCGGTTTGAGGATTGAAATGGCGGGCGCAAAATTTGAATCGGCGATCCGTTTGTGGAGCGGAAATTTTCGCGCGGCGAAAAATTGCCACAGTAAAAGCGCGAAACTTAAAAATGCGAACGCGGCAAAAATTGAATTGAGAAAATTCACCGCCGGAAAGGAAACAAAAATCAAGCGGTTGCGCCAGTGGTTTTGATTTCAGGATGGTCGTCCAGAACAAGAATTCCGTGCGGCGGCAGGTCGTAGTTGCCGGAAAAGGTGTTGCCGGTGAGAAAGTCATGCATGGGTTTGTAAAACTGGATTCGCACGGACGAGTTTTGGTGGTTGAGCAAAAAGAAAACGCGCGTGCCTTCCTTTTGCCTCATGCTGACTTCGACGTTTTCGGGAACTTTGAGCAGCGGATGCAGGCTGCATGTCTGGCGCAGCCATGTGACGAGATCGTGATAAAAGTGCTGGTGACTCATCGTGCCGATGTAAATGGCCTTGCCGAGGCCAAAGTTGTTCAGCGTCATGGCGGGACGGTTCGCATAAAAATCTTTCGCGAAAACGGCGAGAATCTGGCAGCCCTTCGGTTCGATGATGTCGCACCAGAGTTTAGCCGGGTGCATGTGGCTGGTCGGGAACGTGCCTTTGAAAGTGAGATGATTTTCTTCGCCGGGCGGCAACGTATCGAATTCCAAAACTTCCAGCCCGAACAAATCGGTCATGTCGTTTGGATAGCCGGTGTCAGGCGCAATGCTGTGTTCGTTGACGAGGCCGGTGTTGAACGTGCTGACAAGCGTGCCGCCGTTCTGAACGTAAAGTTTCAAGCGGTCGGCCTCGCCCGCGGCAAGCAGGTGCAGCGACGGCGCGATGACAATTTTATATTTGGACAAATCCTCCGTCGGGCGCGCGAAATCCACGGGAATGTTGCGGTCATGCAGCGCGTTGTAAATGAGTTGAATGTGCTCGCGCAGGCTGAAAAATTTATTCGGCTGCATCGGCTGCTGCAAAGTCCAGTCGTTGTCGTGGCTGTAAAGGATGCAGACTTCGGAAACGACTTTTGTGTCCTTGAGCGCGGGCG
>DASYAA010000157.1:0-11899 GCA_036501565.1 Verrucomicrobiia bacterium | reverse complement strand
TCACGCCTTTCAAATGCTCCGTGCGCGATTTGATCCGCGCCGTGACCGTTTGCAAATTGAACAACGTGCGGCCACAGCTCGGACACGCGACGTAATCCGTCTTGAAACTGCGGCAACCAGCGGCCTGCAAAATATTATAGGCGAGACGCAATGATTGCCCGCCGCCTGCTTCGCCGCGAATCAAAATCGCGTCGCCAATTCCATCCGCGAGCAATGAGCCGATGACGACCGATGCGCGCAATAAAGCGATTTTCGGTTCAAGGAGCGCACGTGTCTCGCGTGCTGTCGAAGGCGTCGCGCCTTCGACTCGTTCGGTCGGCGCGACGCCGACCGATGCAAGCGGGACGCCCGCGCTCCCCGAGAAAAGAGTGTCTTTCAGCAAAATCGGATTGTTCCGGCCAAGTTTCTTCAATTTCGCCGCGAGCAGACGAAACGCAGTAATCGCCGGAAGATTCACGCCGTCTTTGACCGTGACGAGTTGCGTCTCGCAATTGATTTCAAAATCTTTCGTCGGGTCAATTTCAAAGATGTTCAGGTCTTCGTAAATCGCTTCCGGCTTCACATCGTCTTTCGGACGGATTTTCGGCGCAACTTTGTCCCACGTCGCGCGCGTGACGACGACGCGAATCAATTGCTCGCCACCGCATTTTATGTTTTCGTTAAGTTCAATCTCCGGCGTCTCGCGTTTCTCAAAATGAAAAGGATCGAACGGAAACGTTGAATCGTTGAATTGTTGAATCGTTGAATTGGTTAAGAGCGGAATTTGCGCGAGCAAGTCGGTGCAGACCTCGATCTCACGCGGCGAATCTTCCGTGAGCGAAACGCGAATCGTGTCACCCAGCCCGTCGCACAACAACGAGCCGATGCCGATGGCGGATTTGATGCGGCCGTCCTCGCCTTCGCCGGCTTCGGTGACGCCGAGGTGGATCGGATAATTCCAATCCGCGCCTTCCTGCTCCAATCGCGCGACCAGCAACCGATAGCACTCGATCATCACCTTGGGATTGGACGACTTCATCGAGAACTTAAAATTATGGAAGTCGTGTTTGCGGCAGATGCGGGCGAATTCCAGCGCGCTCTCGACCATGCCGAGCGGCGTGTCGCCGTAACGATTCATGATTCTGTCCGAAAGCGAACCGTGATTCGTGCCGATGCGCAGGCAGCGCTTGAGTTTCTTCGCCTCGATGACAAGCGGCGTAAATTTTTCTTCGATGCGTTTTAGTTCAGCAGCGTATTGCTCATCGGTGTATTCCTTCGTCGCAAATTTTTTGGAGTCGGCGTAATTGCCGGGATTCACGCGGACGACTTCAACCCATTTCACCGCTTCCATCGCGGCATCGGGTTTGAAATGAATGTCGGCGACAATCGGCACGTTGCAGCCTTGCTTGCGAAGTTCGGCGACGATGTTCTGCAAATTCGCCGCGTCCTTCACGGTCGGCGCGGTGATGCGCACAAGCTGGCAACCGACGGCGACGAGTTCCAAGGTCTGTTTCACCGAAAGCGCCGTGTCCATCGTGTCGCAGGTGAGCATGGATTGCTTTACGACGGGATGATCGCCGCCCATCACGAAGCCGCCGTTCGCCGGATCGCCGATGACGATTTCGCAGGTTTTGCGGCGATGATAAAAATATGGAGACTCGCAGTAGCGCACAACGACAGTTTCAAGTTTCAGGTCGAAAGTTTCAAGTTTTCAATTCGACGCGCGTGTTGGAGTTCAAGCTTCAGCTTGTCTGTCGCCGGAACAGGCTGAAGCCTGAACTCCAGCAACTATTTTTGTGGCGCGAAAATAATCGGCTGTTCGCGGTCGGCGTGCGCGCTGCGCAGCCAGTCGCCCGTGTCAAAAAACGCGATGTAAAGCATGAAGCCGATCAGCAACGCGGCAAAGCCGGTTTGAATGGACTGCAAGATTTTCACGCTTACGGGACGGCGGCGGATGACTTCGATGAGCGACAGTAAGATATGTCCGCCGTCCAGAACCGGCAGCGGCAGCAGATTGATCAACGCCAGATTGACATTAAGAATGACGCTGAACCACAGCACGTGACGCCAGCCGTCTTCGTCTTGAAATAAATTGCTGTAGACGTGAATAATCATCACGGCACCGCCGAGTTGCTGCACGCCGATGCCGCTTTTGGGCGCAAAAAGCGCTTGAATCGTTCCAACGATTTGTCCGACGCTGGATTGAATTTGTTCCAGCGGACTCGGATGAACGAGCAATGTGTTAGTCTCGTCCTGCCACGAAATGATACCAAGCAGCGGAGGAACATTCGTCGGCTGTTGAGGCCGCACCGCCAGCAATTTGCAGTCGAACTGTTCATTGCCGCGCCGGATGGTCAGCGTGAGCGGTTTCACGACGCCGTTGCTCATTTCCCTTTGCGCGTAATCAATGCTGTCGGAACTGTAAATTTTTTCGCCGTTCAAGGCGACGACTTCATCTCCTGTTTTCAAACCGGCGAGTGCGGCAGGACTGTTGCTGGCGATTTGAAAAATTGTCGCGAGGTTCGCCGAATCCACAAAAATCTGCCGGAGCGATTTGCGTTCATACCATTTCGTCGGCGTATTTGTCGGCACCGGATAGGCCATCGCCACTGCGCCGTCGCGGACATATTTGATGGCGATATTCGCGCCCGTGCTGGTGATGATGCGCCATTTGATGCTGTCGGCCATGGAGCCGGTCGGCAGAAAATTTTTCACCGGATGACCGTCCACTTCGAGAATCGTGTCACCCGGGCGCAAACCGGCTTTCGCCGCCGGGCCGGCCGGGTCCACCCATCCGATTTGCGTCGTGTTGTCCACTTCGTTGCTCGGCTTGCCGACGCCCCACACGACAAATGCGAAAAAAAACGCGAGCGCGAAGCTGAACAGTGGCCCGGCGAACGCGACGATGATTTTGTCGAGTGCGGAAACGTTCGGCAATTGTTCGACTGGCGTTTCGCCTTTGCCTTCGATGGCTTCCATCGTCGCCATTTGCGGCAGCGCGACGTAGCCGCCTGCGGGAATCCAGCCCAGCGCGTATTCGACACCGTTGATTTTCTTTTTCCAAATCGGCTTACCGAACCAAATCGCAAAGCGCTCAATTTTCAGCCCGCGCCATTTGGCCGCGAGAAAATGACCCAACTCGTGAACGCCAATCAGCAAGTTGAACAACAACACAACTTCCAGCCCAATGAAAATGTAATGTAAAATAGTCATGCAAATCAGTTCGCAAGATTATAGCAACGAAAAAGCTTTCCGCCATTTCAAATTGCGGCGGCTTTGCGTGCCCAATTGTCGGTTTCAAGAATTTGTTCCAGCGTCGGATGCGAAACGACTTTGTGCGCGTCCATCGTGCGGCGGACGGTTTCGGTGATTTGCGGAAAATTGATTTTGCGATTCACAAACGCTTCGACCGCGATTTCGTTCGCCGCGTTCAACACGGCGGGCATCGTTCCGCCGATTTCACCGGCGCGCCGCGCCAATTCAATTGCCGGAAATCTTTCAATGTCTGGCTCTTCAAATTCCAATTTGCCGAGTTTGGCGAAATTCGTTTGCACGCGGTCGTTCACTACGCGGTCGGGATAAGTGAGCGCGTATTGAATCGGCAGGCACATATCGGGCGTGGAAAGTTGCGCGAGCAGCGAGCCGTCCACGAATTCGACCATCGAATGCACGACGCTTTGCGGATGCACGACGACGCCGACGCGCGCCATTTCGATGTCGAAGAGCCAGCGCGCCTCAATCATTTCGAGTCCTTTATTGAACAGCGTCGCCGAATCAATCGTGATTTTTCGTCCCATGACCCACGACGGATGTTTGAGCGCGCGCTCGACGGTGATTTCGGAAAACTTTTCTTTCGGCCAAAGATTTTTGTCTCGGAACGGACCACCGCTCGCAGTCAGCCAAAGTTTACGGACGGAATTTGCAGGCTTGCCGTCGAGACATTGAAAAATTGCAGAATGCTCACTGTCCACGGCCAATACTCGCACGCTATGTTTGCGCGCCTCGGCCATGACAATTTCGCCGGCCATGACGAGAATTTCTTTTGAGGCGACCGCAATGTCCTTGCCCGCGCGAATTGCGGCGAGCGCGGGTTTTAATCCGGCCGTTCCGACAATGGCAATTAAAACGATGTCGGCTTCGGGAATTATCGCGAGTTTAATCAAACCTTCTTCACCGGAAAAAACTTGAGTCGAAGTGCCGAGCGCGTTTTGAAGTTCTTTGGTTTTGGCCGGATCGAAAATGGAAATGGCTGCCGGTTTATGTTTTCGCGTTTGTTCGAGCAGCAATTCGGAATTATTTCCCGCGCCAAGCGCGAGCAGACGAATTTTGTCCGGCAAATCTTCGGCGACTTTGACGGTGCTGGTGCCAATTGAACCAGTACTGCCGAGAAGAACGACGTTTTTCATGGATGCGTCAAAATATGACGGAGATACAAATACATGATCGGCGCGTTGAACAAAAGGCTGTCGAGTAAATCCAAAATGCCGCCGATGCCGGGGAAAAAATTCCCGGAATCTTTCATGCCTGTCTCGCGCTTGAAAAGCGATTCAATCAAATCGCCGACGACTGCGGTCGCACTCAACAAAACGCCGAGGACAATCGCGTGCAGCGGATTCATGCCGCCCATTTTGTCGCCAAGAAAATGCACAAAAACGAGGCTTGAAACTGTCGAAAGAAAAATTGCCCCGCCGAAACCTTCCCACGTTTTGCCGGGGCTGATGCGCGGAATCATTTTATGTTTGCCGATGAGCGAGCCGACCAGATATGCGCCCATGTCGCTGAATTTTGTGATGAGAATGAAATAAAGCACATAAAATTTGCCGTCCACGCCGGGGAAAAAAATGATTTTCTGGATGAAATTCAGCAGCCACGGCACATACATCAGGCCGAAAAGCGTCGTGGAAATTGCCAGAATGCCGAACGTGTTGCTGCGCGAAACCAGTTGCCGCACGCAAAGGCCAAGAACGAACAAAATGAGAAAGCCAGTTTCAAAATCATTTGCGCGCGCGGGCGAATTGTTGATTCCGAGATGGCCGGTCAAATGTAAAAATGTGCCGACCATCAGCAGGACGCCGCCGAACAGTCCGCACCATTTGAAGCAAACAAGACCTCGTTTTTCGACGAGACCGTAAAATTCCGCGAGCCCGGCCACGGCGAGAAAAATTAAAATGAGAAGGCACACGCCATTTGAAATCCATAGGTGGCTGGAAAATAAAGCGAGAACAATCACCGTCCAGAGAATCACCGTGGTGATCAGCCGGCGAAAAAAAACTTTTGCCTTTGAAGGCGTTTGGGCTGGCGCAGCCGCGTCGGACATTCGCGAAAAAATATCAGGCGCAATGGGGATTGCCAATGGCAATTGCACACAAACCAGTTGCGCGCGGCGGTTTTTTGAGTAAAACTTTTTGCGGCTGACGTGGCTGGGGTCGTAGCTCAGTTGGTAGAGCGTCTCGTTCGCAATGAGAAGGTCGCAGGTTCGAATCCTGTCGGCTCCACCAGCCTTCGCAAAACTTTCGAAAGAAAAAATCATTCAACCTTTACACATGAAATCGCCATTGAAAAACAAATGGGTTTTGATCACCGGCGCGTCAAGCGGATTCGGCGCGGCGGCGGCAATCGCTTTCGGCGCGCAAGGCGCAAAACTTCTGCTGGGCGCGCGGCGCGTTGACCGTTTGAAAAAAGTCGCCACTGAATCTAAAAAATCCGGCGCTGCGGAATCTCATTTTTACGAATTGGACGTTTCAAAAACATTGAACGTCGAAAAATTTATTTTCTGGGCGCGAAAAAAAATTGGCGGACAAAATCTGCACGTTCTAATCAACAACGCTGGCGGCGCTCATGGACTCGACACGATTGCCGAAGGCAAGGATGCGGATTGGGAAGCGATGATCCAATCGAATGTGCTCGGTGTGTTGCGCATGACGCGCGCGGCGCTGCCGCTCATCCCGCGCGACGCCGGTGCGAACATCATCAACATCGGCTCCGTCGCCGGTCACGCGGCTTACGAAGGCGGCGCGGTTTATTGCGCGGCCAAGGCGGGCGAATTGCAAATCACCCGCGCGTTGCGACTGGAATTGATCGGCACGGGCATTCGCGTCGGCACGGTTGATCCCGGACTTGCGGAAACGGAATTTTCACTCGTGCGTTTGAAAGGTGACATGGCTGGAGCGAAAAAAGTTTATGAAGGCATGAATCCTCTGACCGCCGAAGACATCGCGGAGATTTTGGTCTGGGTCGCCAGCCGCCCGTCGCACATGAACATTGATGAATTAATCGTGAAGCCAGTTGACCAGGCGGCGATTGGAAAAGTTTTTCGCCGCATTGATTTGCAAATTCCAGAAAAATGAAATCAAAAGACAGTTCGGAAAAAAAGATAGGTACATCTAAATACTTTTTTAGGATTGCGTGTTGTGCGTTATTTTACCTCGCCTGTTTTGTTTTCGGGCCATTCATTGATACGTTTGAACAAACCCATTGGAATATCTTCAGCAGCGAAATAGACACCTTTTTAATTGCAGGAATTTCGTCAGTGATAATTATTCTACTAATTCCTCCAATTATTTTTGGATCATTTGATGCAAAAATAATTGCTGCTATTTTAATATTCCCTGCACTTTGGTTTGGTTATATGTATTGGGAAGCGATTGTTTTTTATTATTTTTTCGGCATAGATGATTTATGATGAATTTAGTTGATTTGCTTGCCATAACCGCTGCTCTCCGAAAGCAAAACTCAAACTTCAAATCCCGCGATTCGCGCGCCAAAGTAAAACCGCACCGACGGCTTGGAAAATAAAATTCGGCAGCCACACAATCAGGTTCGGCGCGAGTTCGGCGTGCGAAGACAGCGATTGGCCGAGAATCAGGAAGCTGAAATAAATCGCGGCCAGACCCAGCGCGATGGCAAAGCCGATGTTGGTCTCGCGGCGATGCACGCGGATGCCGAGCGGAATGCCGACGAGCGTGAAGCCGAAGCACGCGAACGAAAAGGCGATCCGCCGGTTCATTTCCACGCGCACCGGCTCGGTGAAATCGCCGCGCTGTTTTTTAATTTCGCGGAGTTGCGCGCGCAATTGATCTGAATTGGTGGCGGCGTCCGGCGGTAGGCTCAATTTTTGATTCAAATCGCGCAGTTCATCGCGCAACTGGCCGAACGTCATGTCGCTGATTTTCGGGATGTAGGTTTGGTTGGTTGACGTGTTCAAATCGAAATTCATGATCAGTTCGGGCGACGAGCCGATGGTCGAGCGTGCTCCGTTCAACGTCACGCTGCGCGCGTTGAATAAATCGAGAATGAGCTGTTTGTTGGTTGTGTCGGTTTCGACCTGACCCGTCGGCGCACGCACCGTCGTCGTCACATTCGTCCCGTCTTCCAGTTTGAAAACAATCACGTCCTTCAACTTGCCGTCGTGATTTTTCCCCGTGTAGAAAATGTAGCCGGGAAAATCGCGAATGAACCGGCCTTCCGGCAACTGGGCGTTCACCAAATTCGCACGCAACTGCAAAATCAGGTTTTTGCAGGCGACACGGCTTTGCGGGCCGATTTCCAAATTGATCCACGCGCAAACGCCGCAGAAAAAAAGACTCAAGAGCAAAACCGGCGCGATAAGCGAAATCAGGCTGACGCCGCTGGCGCGCGCGGCAGTGAGTTCCTGATCGGCACTGAACCGGCCAAAAACTAGCAGCGTCGCGGTGAGCAAACCCATCGGCAGCGCGAAGACCCAAATGAACGGAATCAAAAGCGCGATAACTTCGAGAATGGTTCCGAAACGCGCGTGGCCGTTGATGAGCAGCGGAAGAATTTCCTTGAGCGCGTCGCCGACCAGCAGCACAAAGGTGAACACCGTCACGGTGAGCAGCAGCGAGGCGAACACCTGGCCGGTCAGATATTTGTGCAGCGTTTTCATTTGCGGCGCGCGCCAAAATTAGTTGCGATTTGAGCGCGAAATGTGCCTGATTCAGCCAGCGAAGCAAGTCTGCTCTCCAAGTTGCGATTTGCACGCAGAAGCAAATCCGGCTCGCATTTTGCATTCACGGTTTTTCACGAGTGCTTCGTAAAATCGTAAAAAACAGTGGCGTCAGTAAAAATATTATTGGCACGGACTTTGCAAAACTATTTTGTCAGTAAAGTTATAACAATTACAGAATGAATCTCATGCTTGTGCTCGACACATATCAGCCGTTTGATAAATATTTCATCGAAAGGCAGATTATGAGGAAAAAATCATTGCTATGGGCGGCTTTCTCCATCGCCGCACTCACGGCGAATTGCCAGCCAACGGCGCAATCAACTCAATCCGGCGCAAAGGCGGACAACACCAATGTGCCCTCACCGTCCGTCAAGCAACAATGGCAAACCGTCAAATCCGACATTACCAACACATGGCAGGACGTGAAGCAGACGACCACGCAGGCTTATGTCGCCGTTAAGACGAGCACAACGCAAGCATGGACGAGCGTGAAAAATTCGATGCAATCGGCGACAGATTACACTTACGACAAAAAAAATGAATTTGTAGCCGGCGCCCAGACGGATTTGAACGCGCTGGACAAAAAATTCAAAAACTTTTCGGACAAGGCCGCGAATACGACTGGTTCGACCAAAGCCGATGCCCAAGCCAAATTACAAAGCTTGTGGGATAAGCGCGCAGTTTTGGACAAAAAACTTGATGGTGTGAAAAAAGCGACCACAGCGGACTGGAACGATGCAAAGACCGCCTTCAAAAATTCTTATGACGACACGAAAAATTCGCTCAACGAAGCATGGCAATGGCTTAAATTGAAATCGTAATTTCCACGAATAGACCCTAAACAACAAAACGGCGGACGCGAACTGAATGAAATCAGCGCGTCCGCCCTTTTTTTACATCACTTGCGCGACGCGAAGCGGACTTGCCGCCGGATTGCGCGGCGATTGGTTTATTTTTTCCATCCATCGGCAATGCCAGATAGTGACGCGCGTTCTCGTAGCAAATGTTTCGGATCATCGGGCCGAGCAACGAATCGTCACCGGGAATTTCACCGTTCTCCACGTCGCGCCCGATCAGGTTGCAAAGCACGCGCCGGAAATATTCGTGGCGCGGATAGGACATGAATGAACGCGAATCAGTGATCGTGCCGATGAAGCGCGAAAGCAAACCGAGATTCGAGAGCGTGTTGAGTTGCCACTCGATTCCCTCTTTTTGATCAAGAAACCACCAGCCGGAGCCGAGCTGGATTTTTCCCGGAACGCTTGCGTCTTGAAAATTGCCGAGCATTGCGGCAAAAACGTAATTGTCCGCCGGATTGAGATTGTAAATGATTGTTTTTGGCAACGCATTTTCCTGATCGAGCCTGTCAAGATATTTTGCCAGCGCGGCGGCCTGTGGAAAATCGCCGATGGAATCAAAGCCCGTGTCCGGGCCAAGTTGCTTCAGCAAGCGTGTGTTGTTATTGCGCATCGCACCGAAATGAAGCTGTTTGGTCCAGCCTCTTTCAGCGTCGAGGTGGCCAAAGAACAGCATCATAAAAGCGGCGAATTGCGCGTGTTCTTCCGGCGCAACAGTTTTTCCGGCGCGCGCTTTTGAAAAAATTCCCGCGGCAGTTTTTTCCGAACAAAAATAAGCGAAGCAATGTTCCAAGCCGTGATCCGAAATCCGGCAACCCTGCGCGTGAAAAAAATCGTGACGGCGGCGCAACGCTTTCAAAAATGTTGCGAACGAATCAATTTCCACGTCGGCACTCCCGGCCAACCGATTGACCCATTGATTGAATTGCTCCGGCTGATGGACGGCCAACGCTTTATCCGGACGGAACGTCGGCAACACACGCGTCGCCAAACCAGAAGCTGCAATTGCCTGATGATATTTCAAATCGTCCGCCGGATCATCCGTGGTGCAAACGACGCTGACTTTGAATTTTTTCAGAATGCCTTGTGTCGTTAATTTGCCGTCAGCGAGCTTTTCATTGGCGATTTTCCAAATCCGCGACGCACTATTTTCATTCAGCAATTCATCAATCTCGAAGTAGCGCTTCAATTCCAGATGAGTCCAGTGATAAAGTGGATTGCGAAGCGTCTGCGGCACGGTCGCCGCCCAAGCTTGAAATTTTGCAAACGGTTCTGCGACGCCCGTGCAAAAGCGTTCGGCCATGCCGTTGGAACGCATCGCACGCCATTTGTAATGGTCGCTTTCAAGCCAGATTTCAGTCAGATTTTTGAACCGGCGATTTTCCGCGATGTCGCGCGGCGAAAGATGACAATGATAATCAAGAATCGGCTCGTCTTCGGCAAATTGATGATAAAGCCGCCGCGCCGTGCGTGTTTGCAACAAAAAATCCTCGTGAATGAATTTCATGGCGACACAAAAGACGCTTGCCGCCTAGTGTTAAGGTGTTTCATTTTTGCGCCCGATTTTGTGGCCGATGAAACCGTAAAAGCCGACATAGGCATAGGCAATCAACGGGATGATAAATGAATCCTGCCGATTCCAAATGTCGGCGAGCTTACCCATAAGCAGCGGCAAAACCGCGCCGCCGACAACCGCCATCACGAGTAATGACGAAACCTGGCTTTTGTATGTGCCCATTCCATCAAGTGCCAGAGAGAAAATGTTTGGCCAGCCGATAGAAGTGAAAAGGCCGACGGCGATAACGCACCACATTGCTGTTTTGCCGCCTGCAAAAATTGCAATAGCGAGCAGGGCAACAATGGTTGAGCAAAAAATAACGAGCGTTCTTCCGGCAAGGGCTTTGCCGAATTGGAACATCACCCAGCAAAGCACCAGGAAAATAAAATAAATTTTGAACATATTCCAGTTGCCGGTGAATTTGTCTTTCCACTGTCCGAGTATGTTACTAAAGCTTGCTCCGCCATGAAGTGCATCCAGTGGGGCGCTGATGGCCGCCCAAAGAAACAGATAGGCAAGCAATGGCACGATGATGAGCATGACTTGTTTTTTAGCTTTTGGCATTTCACTCAATTCAATGGCGCCAGTAAAACGGCCAATGAGCATTCCTCCCCAAAAAAGAGAGACATACTTGCTGGCTTCAATCGCGGTCATGTTGGCAATGTTGTGTTCGCCAAGGAATTTGATAATGGAACTGCCGATGGAAACTTCACCACCGACATACATAAAAATGGCCAGCACGCCCAAAACGACGTGAGGGTATTTTAGAGCACCTGCGCCGGGTTCGATTTTTCCTTCACCAACATGAGGTAAATGAAGGAAGAAGAAAATTATCGCCAGTAACAGAAAGGCGGAACAAAACATCAGGTAAGGAACTTTAACCGAGTCCGCGCCTTGCAGTCCTGCTTTGGCAAAATATTGAAAAATTAGATAACCCCCGATGAGCGGTCCAATGGTGGTTCCGACTGAATTAAAAGCTTGAGCAAGATTGAGCCGGGAGGAGGCCGTCCGTTCCGGGCCAAGAATGGTCACATAGGGATTGGCAGCAATTTGGAGCATGGCAAGCCCCAGTGCAACGATGAAAAGCGCAGCGAGGCAAAGCCAAAAAGGAAGCAGGTTTTTTTCGATATTATCGGGATACGCTTCTGTCAGGAGCTCTCGATTTAGAGCAGCAAGAGCCTGGCCTTGGGGGTTTTGTGAGAGCAATGGTTTGGTGGTTGATTGTAAATTAATTGTCGAAAAACGCTGCTCATCGTAAATAAGGGGGCCATTGATGATTTTATTCAAATCCTGAGCAAGAGCCGTTTGCGAATCGGCGGAGGGCGGATTTTGTTTGAGTGCCTGTTGCGTAGCTACAGATAAATTATTGTAAATGAAAGCGGAAACCGGATCGCTTTGTTGATCCAGTTTTTTTGCAAAAGAAGGAAAGTTTTTAAAATTATCCGGTGTGACGATTGAAAAACGCGGAGCAAGAGTTGCTGCCGGCCAAAACAGGGAACTGCCAAGAGCGGCGAGCAGGAGACCGATAACAACACC
>DASYAA010000156.1:0-4449 GCA_036501565.1 Verrucomicrobiia bacterium | reverse complement strand
CTCCGGTTGCTTTTGCCGTTAGTCGTTGGTGGATTGCTGGCGGTAGTTCTCACGTTTTGGACATCTCGACGACAGCCGCCTAACACCGCGCTGGAGCCAACGCCGACTGCCCCTTGAGTTTATGGATGATTTGAGTTATACAACAATTATCGAGTTTGCGGAGCCACTCGCCCGTCGGCGTGGCTCAGCTTTGGGTCGTTAGGTGTCTTGAGCGCGCATGACCTACGCAATAGAATTGTTTTTTGATGCTCCAAGCGAGACTCGGATATTTTCGCTATGGGATACATTTGCTGGCTTCGGTGCGCCCTCCATGCGAAGTGGCGACCAGCGTCCTCATGTTACTCTGGCCGTCGCCGATTCCGTGGACTTATCGGCCACTCGGCAGCTTCTCGATAGTTTTGCTCTGGCTCTCAAGCCGTTTCCAATTTCCTTTGCAGCTTTAGGGTTGTTCCCTTCCAGTGAGCGCGTCGCGTTTCTCGCTCCAAAGAACACGCCAGAGTTGCTGGCACTCCATGAGCGATTTTTCTTTCAGTTTTCTTCAGTAGCCCAAAGCACATGGTTGCACTATGCACCCGCATCATGGATTCCTCACTGCACGCTGACAGTCGGACTCGCCACGGAGCAGTTGAGTTCGGCATTTGATGCAGTGCATTCTTTCGGACTACCGCTAGATTGCACAGCGGTCGGGATTGGCCTTGTCGAGTTCTTTCCTGTTAAACAGTTACATGTGGCGTCTTTCGTCCGATGAAAAAGACACCTAACAAGACGCCGGAGCCATGAGTATCACGCAGACACAAAAGCCCGTTGAATTTCGCCTCGTTGTTGTTGGCGTGGAATGGGCAGCACGTTTTGCGGAGGAGCGTTCGCGCATTGTCGAGGCGCTTGCCAGCAGCGCATTGGACATTCAGCATATCGGCAGCACCGCTATTCTGGGCATCACCGCCAAGCCTGTTCTCGATATTGCAGTGGCTATCCGTGATTTTGAGTCTGGCCATGCGCTTGTGCCTATGCTTGTTGCCTTGCGCTATACTTATCGGGGCGAGAACGGCATTCCTCGGCGGCATTACTTTGAGCGAGGTGATTCGCATCACTTGCACATTTTCGAACAGGAGAGTTTGGAGTGGCGGCGTCATCTACGTTTTCGCAACCGATTACTTGCATCTCCAGGGTTGGCAGCACGTTATTCGCAGGTTAAGCTGGCCGCAGCCAGAGAGTCAGATGGACGACGTGAGCGTTACCAAGATTTGAAGGCATCATTCATTGAAGAGGTTCAGAATTTATGAGTCAGTCGCCTAACAATTCGCCGGAGCCAGCGGCTTGCCCATTTGAGATTATCGGTTAACGAACCAATTCCTGCCACAGGTGCGCGCTCATCAACTGGCCTTTGGCGAAGCAATCGAGGTTGAATTTTTCATTGGGCGAATGGGCGTTGTCATCGGGCAAGCCGAGGCCGAGCAGCAGGGAATCCGCGCCAAGGATTTTTTTGAACTCATTCACGATTGGAATTGAACCGCCTTCGCGCATCAAAATCGGTTTGCAGCCGAATGATTTTTCCAGCGCGCGCAACGCCGCCCGCGCCTGCGGACTCGTGGGCGAAACCAAATACGCTTCCGCGCCGTGGCCGGCTTCGATTTCCAGTCGCACGGTCGGCGGACAAATCTTTTTGAGATGATCGCAGACGAGTTTGCGGATGCGCGCGGGATTTTGGTTTGGCACAAGGCGGCAGGTGATTTTCGCGCTGGCCCACGCAGGCACGATGGTTTTGTTGCCTGCGCCTTGATAGCCGCTGGTCAGGCCGTTGATCTCAAACGTCGGGCGCGCGCTGCGTTGTTCCATCGCGGTGAAGCCGCGCTCTCCGAACAGTTTTGGAGAACCCAAGAGTTTTTGAAGCTCGGAATCTGTGAGCGGAAATTTCGAGGACTTTTCGCGTTCCAGTTTTGACAGCGGCTTAACGTCGTCGTAAAAATGCGGGATGGAAATTTTTCCGTTTGCGTCGCGGAGTTTTGCGAGCAACTGGCTCAAGGCCATCGCGGGATTTTCCACCGCGCCGCCGAAAACGCCGGAATGCAGGTCGCGCGACGGGCCGTGCAGTTTAATCTCGAACGCGATGATGCCGCGCAATGCGTAAGTGAGCGCGGGATGTTTCGGGCTGGGCATTCCGGTGTCCGAGACGACGACGGCGGCGCATTTCAGTTCGCGGCGATTCTTTTTCAGGAAGACGGAAAGATTTTCGCTGCCGACTTCTTCTTCGCCTTCAATCACAAACGTCAAATCGCAGGGCAGGGGAGTTCCGGTTTTGAGATAGGCTTCGACGGCTTTCAAGTGCGCGAAGTTCTGGCCTTTGTTGTCGGTGCTGCCGCGCGCGTAAATCGAGCGTCCGACGATGCGCGGCTCGAACGGCGGCGATTTCCACAAGTCTAGCGGCTCCGGCGGCTGGACGTCGTAATGGCCGTAAATCATGAAATGCGGTTTGCTGGAATTTTTTGCGCGCGGAGTTTTGGCGACGACGATGGGATGACCGGCAGTCGGACAAATTTTTGCATCAAGGCCGATTTGATGGCAATGAGCGGCAAGCCATTCGGCGCAAGCAACCAAATCTTTTTTATGCTGCGGCTGCGCGGAGACGCTGGCGAAGCGGAGGTAATCGCACAATTCCGCGACGAAGCGGGTTTGGTTTTTTTTTAGATATTCGATGACTGCATTCATTATTTCTTTTTGAAAAAGTCGAACAGGTGATGGCCCGACGGCGCATTGGTGCCGGATTGATTGGTTTCCGTATTCTCAAACCACGATTTTATTTTGGATGTGGCAGTCGTCACGGCCTTGGCGCCGGCTTTTAGGAGCGGGCTACCCACTTTCGGGTTGCCCAACGTGCCTTCCAGCATAACAAAAGTCGGGAGTTTGGCATATCCGGCATCGGAAAGAGCATTGGGATTGGACGCTGAACCGTTGCCAATCGCGATATGAATCGGCCAGTCATTGAACGGCGAATCATTAAGCACCGGCGCGATGGGCAGGTCACCAGTGACGATGACACGAAACGCACCGGCCAGCGCCAGGCATCGCGTGAGTGAAATTTTTCCATCACCCATCTGGAGTTGCACGTCCAGCCGGTTCAAAGTTGAATTCGTCAATTCACCCATTCCCGAAAGTCCCGCAAGCATCGCGACGCGGGCGATTGATGCAATGAACGCCTTGGCTTTGGGACCAACCAGTTGAATGTCCCCATTGGTAATCACAAGACTGGCGTCGCCCGACAGATTTTTTTGCAAACTCGCGCCGGTGATGCCGGTGCCTTTGACTTGAACATTGAACAGCAAATCGCCTTTCGCCTTGTCTTTATAGGCCGGAGAAAACGAATTCGCCAGCGGCGCAATCGGAATCCGATCCGCGTTTGCGCTCACGTCGTATTGATAGCCGGGCAGGCCGAGATTCAAATCCACATTCGCCTTGACCGGCGCGCCATTCAGGAAAAGCTGAAACGGATTCACCGTCACGCGGCTGCCGTCGAGTTTTACCGTCGCCTGCAAATTGGAAACATCCACTTCTTCCAAATAAAAGCGGCCAATATCCGCGTCCACGGTGAAATTTCCGAATGGCAAATTCATGGCGGCAGGTTCTTGATTCGCATTCGTGACTACTGTTCCGGTGGCGGCGGACGATGACGGCGCGGTTCCAACGGCCTTTGTCTGGCTGCCAAACAATTCGTAATAGCGAGTCATGTCAAGCGCGTTGGCGGCCAGTTTGAGATTGCCGGCAATAGCGTTGGTTTTGGAAAAATCCACGCTGCCAGCAAGTTGCAATTCATTTTGGGCGCGCGACGTTGGTGTAAGCGTGACTTGAAGCTGGCGCAAATCGGCGACTTGTTTGCTCGCGGAAACGTCGAGATGCACTTTTGCTTCAAGCGGAGTGGCGGGAAATTTCCCCGGATCGCTGACCACGAGACTTGTCATCTGCAAATCCGCCTTCACACTGTCATCATTTTGCAAATCGAACTGTGCGGAAGCGTCGGCATTGATTGCGACTGAAACTAATTTTTTACCCGCGAGCAATGGTTCCAGAAATGGACGCAAACCGCTTTCGTTGAAATCCGCCAGCTTGAACGCCAGTTGGCCTGATTTTTTATCAAGGTCGCAATTGCCGGTGATTTGAAAATTTCCGCCGGCGGTTCCGTCGCCAGTCAATTGTCCCGCAAGCCGGCTGATTTGAATTTGTCCGGCATTGTTCGTCGCATCCAAACTGGCCGTCGCACCGAAATTTTGAAATTTATTTTTACCCACGCGTCCGGTCAGCGCCGTCAAAGTGAATGTGCCGGCCACGGTTTGCGTTTGCTCTTTCTGCGTGATGTGAGCCGTCGCTTCAACAGCGCCGGAAGAAATGTTTGCGCCTGCTTGCGGCAGCAATTGCATCAAACCTGGCAGCGCGGCTTGAAATTGAACTTGCAAATCC
>DASYAA010000155.1:0-11739 GCA_036501565.1 Verrucomicrobiia bacterium | reverse complement strand
GTTGGCCAGGGCATTCTGGAATTCACCGCTTCAGGAGATACGATTCAGGCTTCCGGCGGAACGCGGACGATTGCAAACAGCGTCACCATGTCTGGCACGAGCGTGACATTTGGCGGGACGAACAATTTGGTTTTTAGTGGAGGCGACAGTTTGAACACCAACGAAACATTCAATGTGGCCAACACGACGACATTTTCTGGCGTCATTTCCGGCGCGAACTATTCGCTGACCAAATCCGGCAGCGGCACTTTGATTTTGAACGGAAGCAACACCTTCGGAGGTTCGACGAGCAGCTTGACGTTGAGCGCGGGAACGCTTGTCGTAGGAAACAACGGAGCAATCGGAGCTGTGGATAACACGCTGAAACTTAACGGCGGCGCAATTCAGGCGGCAGGCGGGGCGAAAACGATTGCCAACAATTTGACCATTGGCGGGAACATCACATTTGGCGGCACTGATCCGCTGACGTTCACCGCTCTAACTTTTGCGTTGGACGGAAGTCGGACATTCACGGTGAACAATACTCGAACTACTTTCGGGAGCATCATTACCGGCACGTCGGCTCAAAATTTTACAACGTCTGGAACCGGCACGCTTGAACTTACCGGCGCAAATACCTATTCAGGTAAAACGACCGTGAGTCAGGGAATCTTGCTGGCCGACAACACCACCGGAAGCGCCACGGGAACCAACAGCGTCAGCGTCAGCAACAGCGCCACTCTCGGCGGCACGGGAATCATCAGTGGCCCGATCACTTTGAATTCAGGCGCGGTCATTTCCGCCGGCGATAATGCCGTCGGTCGGTTGACAACCGCCAGTGAAACCTGGAAAGGTGGTGCGACAGCCGTTTTGGAATTTAGCGACGTGAATGCCGGCGCTGGAATTGGTTGGGACTTTTTGAATTTGCTCGGCACTTTGACATTCAACGCGAACAGTGGGAGGTCCACGTCGTTGCCAAAACTTTCGTCCGTGTTGAACGCTTGCAAGGTGCCGCCCGCCAGATTCAGCGTGCTATGGCCCAAGGCTGATTGATTTCCGATGTCAATCGTGCCGCTCGAAAGAAGTGTGACGCCTGAGTAGTTATTACTGCTGGTCAAAATCAAAGTCCCGGCGCTATTGGTCAAATTTCCAAAAAATGTATTGTTGCCATTCAAAGTCAAAGTTCCAGAGCCAGCCTTGGTCAAACCCGCTGTCCCCGCAAGCGCTGAATTTATGATTGCTGCCAATCCGCTGCTGACTGTGATCTTCGCCCCGCCAGTCAGTGTGACCGTCCCGCCGTTTAATGTGACCGTTCCCGCTTGAAAAGTAATGCCGGCGGCAGTTTGATTACCGCTGACGTTGACTGTATAAACGCCGATCACATTTGTGCCCGCAGAAAAAATCGCTGTCCCGCCTGAAGTCCATCCCGCCGTCGCATTGGTGCCCGTCGAACTCGTGCTCCAAAAATTATCCGCTCCCCATGTTCCCGACGCAACGGTGTTGGAACTCCCGCCGCTGTTTGTTCCGTTCGCATCCCAATAAAGACTCTGCGCCCCGGCCGGAAACAACAAAAACGCCGACGCAAAAAAAACTGCAACGGGCCTTTTGAAAAGCCTGAAGTTCGCTAAAAAACATTCGCCAAAAATTTTCATTTTTACTTCTGAATGCTTTCCAACCCAGTGCCCATAAAAGACTGTGGCCTGTGGATGAAAAAGAGGCACATTCCACTTTTTCACTTCAACAAAAACCGCTGAAAATCGAACAATGTGCGGGACAACGCAACTGCAGTGCCAACTTTACGAAAAAAATGACTTTGGGGATTTGAGTAGATTAAAAGGTTTGGCCAGCTTCTAGCCTTTCAAACGCGAGTCAAGATGAACTTATGCCCGTGGATGTGCCGCGTCGTAAGCCCGCTTCAATCGCTCCGTCGTGACGTGCGTATAAACCTGCGTCGTGACGAGATGCGCGTGGCCGAGCAATTCCTGCACGCTCCGCAAATCCGCGCCCGCGTCCAGCAGATGCGTCGCGTAACTGTGCCGCAACTTGTGCGGCGTCAAACCTGGATCAAGTCCGGCGATGGCGAGAAATTGTTTCAGCCGCCGCGCGAGTTGAACGGGCGCAAGCGGCGCGCGTTTTTTTGTCTCCGCAAAAAAAATCGGCGACGCCCCGCCCGGCGGCTGTTTGAACGTGTTCCAATAATCCTGGATCGCCATCAACGCCGGCCGGCCGATCGGCACGAGCCGTTCCTTTTTGCCCTTGCCGCGCACGCGCACGATTTGCTCGCTCCAGTCAACGTCATCCACGCGCAAACCGCACAGCTCGCTCACGCGCAGGCCGCAGGAATAAATGGTTTCAAGAACCGCAACGTCGCGCAACGCGGCGATTTGTGAAACTGGCCGCCCGGCTTTTTTCGTCTTCTGAATTTTCAAAAGCTCGAACGGCGCGACGAGCAAACTTTCCATTTGCTGTTTCGTCAAAAATTTCGGCAACCGCTTTTCCAGTTTCGGCAGCGAAAGATTTTTGATCGGGGATTCCGTCGCGCCGCCGTGCCGGATGAGAAATTTATAAAACGTCCGCAGCGCGGAAAACCTTAATTGCGTCGCCGCGCGGCTCAAATTATTCCGTCCAAGAAATCTGACGAAGCTGCGAAAGTCGTCACGCTGAAGTTTTTCCCACGCAACGGTCGGCGCAGACTTTTGGCTTTGGACTTCGGACTTTAGACTTTCCGTATGCCAGCGAGAAAATTCCGTCAATGCCTGCTTGTAATTTCGCTGCGTATAAACCGACGCGCCACGATCCACCGCCAGATGCGAGAGAAATTTCTGAATCCATTTGTCACGGATTTCGACTTTTGGCCACTCGGGTTCTTTTTCCATTTCAACCGCAGATTACGCGGATTACGCCGACGATTCAATCCGCGTAATCCGCGGTTATTCTCTCGGAGGAAAATCAAAAGTAATTTTGCCTTTCGCGTCCATCACGAGATACGCGGGAAATGGCTTGCCAGCTTTGGAAATGAATTTGTCGAGCAGATCACTTTTGTTGTCAGCGAGGATTTTTTGCGCCTGCGCGAGTTCAATCGGCTGTTCCAAAATCGTTTTGCCGATCTTGAATTTGCAGGCTTTTGCATCGCGTTGGGAATTTTCGCAAATATAACCCTGCTCGGTGTCAAAAATTTTCCCGCCGCACTTCGGACATTTGCCAATCGGCTCTTTACCGGTGAAATCAATTTTCGGCATTGGCTCACGCGGCGTTCCGTCTTTCGCCTTGCCTGCCTTCGGTTCGCGCGGCGCAAATTCAAATGCCGTGCCGCCGTCCTTGATCACGAGGAACGCCTTGAAAGCGCGATTGTTTTTCTTGGAAATAAATTTCGTTAGCAAATCCGTCTTGCCCGTCTCCAGCATTTTTTTCACCTGCGCGACCTCGATCGGCTGCTGCAAAATAATTTTGCCTGTCTTGAACGTGCAGGTTTTTGCCGCGCCGGTCGCATTCTCGCAAAGATAATTCATCCCGCCGTCGAAAACGCGCGCGCCGCACTTAGGACATTTGCCGAGCGGTTCCTTGCCGGTGAAATCAATCGGCGCGGAATCTGCGCCGTCCGCATTTTTGTCATTGCCGAAATCGAACTCCGGCTTGAACTCCGCGCCCATTTTAATAATGGCGGCGAACGGAAATCCCTGCTTGCTGCGAAAACCTTGCAGCGGGCCGACTTGACCTTTTTCGATGAGTTCCTCAACTTCAGAAATTTCAAGCTGTCGTCCCGCGACGATTTTCCAGAGCGCGTAATCGCATTTCTGACATTGAAATTTTTTGTAATTTTCATGAATCTCGCCGCCGCATTTCGGGCACGGCGTTTTCAATGTTCCGAAATCTCCGGGAATCGTGTCGCTCTCAAATTTTTTTGCCTTCGCCACGATGTCGCGCGTCGCGTCCGCGATTTCCTTCATGAAAACGCCGCGCTTCAATTTGCCACGCGCCATCTGGTTCAATTTGAATTCCCATTCGCCCGTCAATTCCGGCGAACACAATTCAGGAATCTCCAACCCGCGCAGAAGTGTAATCAGCGAAAATGCTTTCGCCGTCGGCTGCAATTCGCGTCCGTTGCGGTTCACATATTTTTCCCAGATCAAACCTTCGATGATCGTCGCGCGCGTCGCGGGCGTGCCGAGACCTTTCTCGATCATCGCCTCGCGCAATTCCTCGTCCTCAACGAGTTTGCCCGCGCCTTCCATCGCGCCAAGCAGCGTGGCTTCCGAATAACGCGCCGGCGGTTTGGTGACGTTCGCCTGAACTTCGACGTTGACCGTTTTGACATTTTCATTCGGCTGAACCGGCGCGAGCGTCGGCGTCGAATCTTCCGACTGCGCTTCTTTGCCATAAACTTCCAGCCAGCCGGCTTTGATCATCACCTTGCCTTCACTTTTGAACGGCTCATTTTCAACACGGGTGATTCGCGTCGTCACCAAAAATTCCGCCGCCGGATAAAAAATTGCGAAAAACCGTTTCGTGACAAGGTCGTAAAGTTTTTGTTCCGGCTCGCTCAAGCCTTTCGGCGCGACTAGCGTGGGAATAATCGCAAAGTGGTCGGAAATTTTCGCGTTATTAAATATGCGTTTGTTCGGCTTGACCCAATCGTTTTTCAAAATCGTCTCGGCAAACGTCGTGTAGCGCGTGACAAACTGCGTGCCCTGCGATGGCCCATGACCGGTGAACATTTCCAAAGTCTTCTTCACCGTGCCGATGTAATCTTCCGGCAATGCGCGCGAATCGGTTCTCGGATACGTCAGCACCTTGTGTTTTTCGTAAAGCGCCTGCGCCAGTCCCAAAGTATTTTTCGCGGAAAAACCAAACCGCCCGTTTGCCTCGCGCTGCAACGTCGTCAAATCATAAAGCTGCGGCGACATTGAAGTCGTCGGCTTGCTTTCTTCGGTGACGACGCCGATTTTGCCGAGACATTTTTTCTGGATTTCTTCCGCACGCGCAATTTCCCAAACGCGCTCCGGTCGCAAATGTTCGTCGCCGTCCTTTTTTGAAAAATTTTCATCAAACCAGCGGCCAACATATTCGCCCGCCTGCGCGGCAAATGTTCCGTGAATTTCCCAATAATCGCGCGAGACAAATTTTTTAATCTTTTCCTCGCGCTCGACTAAAATGGCGAGCGTCGGCGTCTGCACGCGGCCAACGGTTGTCAGATGAAAACCGCCGCTTTTGGAATTGAACGCCGTCATCGCGCGCGTGCCGTTGATGCCGATGAGCCAGTCGCTTTCGCTGCGGCAAACGGCGGCGTCCGCGAGCGGAATCATTTGTTCATCCGTGCGCAATTGCGCGAAGCCTTCACGAATTGCGGCGGCGGTCATGGATTGCAGCCAAAGCCGCTGAATCGGCTTTTCCGATTTCGCGTATTGAACGATGTAACGAAAAATCAATTCGCCTTCGCGCCCGGCGTCGCAGGCGTTGATCAATTTGTCAACGTCCTTGCGCTTGATGAGTTTCAGCAAAACTTTGAGGCGGTTCTCGTTTTTTTCAATCGGCAGCAAATCGAAGTGCGGCGGAATGACCGGCAGATTCGCGAACGTCCATTTGCCGCGCTTGACTTCAAATTGTTCCGGCACGCAAATCGTAAGCAGATGGCCGACCGCCGACGAAATGACGTAATCGTCATTTTCGTAGAAGTCCGCGTTCTTCTCAAATTTGCCGAGCGCCTTTGAAATGTCGCCGGCGACGGACGGTTTTTCCGCGATGATGAGTGCTTTGCCCATTTGTTGCGCCGCAAACTTGCGGAGAAAAAATAATTTGTCAACACTCGTGCGATTGACAGCGATAAAAAATTTTGCGGAAATGCACTGAATTCAAACGCCATGACGATGCAAAACAAAACCATTTCGACCAAATCACTGTCCAATGAAAGCCGCGCGTTTCCGCCATCGCCGGAAGTTTTGAACCGCGCGCTGCTCGACGCCGCGCAATTCAACGAACTGTATCAGCGCTCGATTCGCGAGCCGAAAAAATTCTGGCTGGAACAGGCGGAGACTTTGGACTGGTTCGAGAAGCCGACCATCGCCGGAAAATATATTTGGGACACCGACGCGCGAAAAATCCAGCATACATTTTTTGAAGACGGCGAATTAAATCTGACCGTGAATTGTCTCGACCGTCACGTCAAAACAAACTTGCGCGACAAAATCGCAGTCATCTGGCAGGGCGATGGCGAAGATGAAGTCAAAAAAATCACTTACGCGGAACTGTATCGCGACGTTTGCAAATTTGCCAACGCGCTCAAATCGCTCGGCGTAAAAAAAGGCGACCGCGTGGCGATTTATATGCCGATGATTCCCGAAGCCGCCGTCGTCATGCTCGGTTGCGCCCGCATCGGCGCGATTCATTCTGTCATCTTCGGCGGCTTCAGCGCGGATTCACTCGCCGACCGCATTAACGACTCGTCGTGCAAAATTTTAATCACGGCAAATGTTTCCACGCGCGGCGGAAAAAATATTCCGCTCAAGGAAATTTCCGATGAAGCGTTGAAAAAAACTTCGAGCATAGAAAAAGTTATTCTAGTGAAGCGAAACGAAACGCCGTGCAATTTTGTAACGGGCCGCGACGTCTGGTTCCACGATTTGATGGCGAAGGCTTCTCCCGATTGCCCGCCGGAAAAAATGAACGCCGAAGATTTTCTGTTCATCCTTTACACGAGCGGTTCGACCGGCAAGCCGAAAGGCGTCGTTCACAGCACCGCCGGTTATTTGCTGTGGAGCGCGCTGACGCACAAATACGTTTTTGATATTCACGACGATGATATTTATTTCTGCACCGCCGACGTCGGCTGGGTCACCGGCCACAGCTACGTCGTTTATGGCCCGCTCTGCAACGGCGCGACGACGCTGATGTTTGAAGGCATCCCAACATTTCCCGACGCCGGACGTTTCTGGCGCATCGTCGAAAAATTCAAGGTGACAAGTTTTTATACCGCGCCGACGGCGATTCGCGCGCTCATCCGGCTCGGCAATGAATGGCCGGGAAAATATGATTTAAGTTCGCTGCGCGTTCTCGGCACCGTCGGCGAGCCGATCAATCCCGAAGCGTGGATGTGGTATTACACGCAAATCGGCAAAGGCCGTTGTCCGATTGTTGACACCTGGTGGCAAACTGAAACCGGCGGTCATTTAATTACTCCGCTGCCCGGCGTAAATACTTTGAAACCCGGCAGCGCGGGTCGTCCATTTTTCGGCGTTGAGCCAATTGTATTGCGTGACGACGGAACGGAATGTGCGCCGAACGAAGGCGGCAAACTCTGCATCAAGAAACCGTGGCCGGGAATCATGCGCACAACATGGGGCGATCACGAGCGTTTCGTGAACACTTATTTCACAACGTTCAAAAATATGTATTTCTCCGGCGATGGTTGTCGCGTGGATGCGGATGGCGATTACTGGCTGCTTGGCCGCGTGGACGACGTGGTGAATGTTTCCGGCCATCGCATTGGCACGGCGGAAGTTGAGAGCGCCCTCGTGAGCCACGCGAAAGTCGCCGAAGCCGCCGTCGCGCCCATGCCGCACGAAATCAAAGGCCAAGCGCTCTACGCGTTTGTGACTTTGAAGGACGGCATTTCCGACAGCGAAGAATTGAAAAAAGAATTGGCCGCGCACGTTCGCAAAGAAATCGGCGCGATTGCCGTGCCGGACAAAATTCAATTTGCGCCGGGTTTGCCAAAAACGCGTTCGGGAAAAATCATGCGCCGCATTCTCCGCAAGATCGCGGAAAATCAAATAGATCAAATCGGCGATGTTTCAACATTGGCTGATCCGGCAGTCGTTGAAAGTTTGGTCAAAGGGAAACAGTAATTCGCGTTCTTGCACACCACAGAAAAAACATTACAATCGTCTGCAATGAAACTTGCTCTGGCAGTTCTGGTTTATTTGATCATGGCCGTGATTTTGGGCGCGGGAATTTTTCTAGCGGCCACGGGCAAGCCGTTGTTTCTTGTCATCGCGTTTGTCGCGTTTGTCGTCGCGTTCGGCAGGCTCGGCTGCATGCCGCATTGACGCGCGCGGATTTATTTTGACGGAACGGCGAATTTTTTTTGCATCGCCGTCAGGATTTGCGATGACGTTATTCCCGCGGAGGCATTTCCCATAGTTCCGGCAAACACGCCGCTCGCATAAGCCGTGGCGGTGGAAGTGCCCTGAACAACGTAAGCCTGATTGCCATAATAAACGAAACCTGTGCCGGGCAATGCCAGACTATCCCCGGACCAATAATTTGCATACGAAGCAAGTTGACCGGGCTGTCCCAAGGCCGTCACGTCATGGACTCCGGGAGTCGCCCCCGGATAAGTAGGCGTGTTCACCGGCGTGTTGCCCGCCGCCGCAAAAAAAATCATGTTGTCCCCAATCGCCGCCTGTATGATGCCGTCCAAAACTGAACTGTCCCCGGAAGCGCCAAGACTTAAATTCAGGACGGTTGCGCCGTGGTCAACAGCGGCTTGAATGCCCAGCGCGACATCCCACGAAGTGGTGGTTGCGTTTCCGCCGTAAACATCCACTGGCTGGATTTCCACGGAACTGCCGCCGCCGGACGCCTGCCCAATCGCCTGCAGAATCGAATAAGCCATCGCCGTGCCGTGCGTGATGCCAGGGTTGTTGGGCGCGTCGCCCGCAACGGAAATTTGCGGGAGAATAAATTTATCAAGCTGTGCGCCGAGCGATTGCACATTCATGTCAATCAAGCCTACGATGACGCGACCAGAATCGGGAGGCGGATTAAGCATCAATGACAGCGGCCCAACGGGCGCGGATGAAACAACCTGCGCTGATGGCGGCGGGTCAAAGTAATAATTGTAGTCCGCAGCCAGCACGTCACTGTCATTTTGGAGTTGCGCCAGCGCGTCATCCGTCGCCGTCGCGTCGCCAAATTGCAAACGGTAAAGACCGAGCTTATCCAGACGGCCAACCACTTTTGCGCCCAACAATTTTGCAAGCGCATCAATGTCCGTTCCGGGCTTGACGCGCAAGAGCAGTTCGTTGGCGACGCGCCGGGCGGTTTTGCGAGCCAAGACCTGCCGCGTGGCGTTTTGCATCATCGTTCTGAAAACGTAAAGGCGCGCGGGACCATTCGTTTGCGGCACAAGCGCGAAACTCAAATCTCCGAACAACATTTTCAGCGCGTCGCCGGAAGGCAGGTCGCTGAATTTTACAGAAATATTGCGTTCCAAACCCGGCTCGACATACACATGCCAGCCGGCGGCAGCGGCGATTTTTTCCAGCAAAGGCCACAATGCTTCGTTGCGAATATCCGCATCCACGCGGTCGGCGGCCTTGTGCCAGACAAGGGAATTTGTGTTCGCCGCGCGCGCGTTCAGGAAAAATGCGAGCATCAACAGGCAAAACAAAAATTGACGAAACTTGGACATTGTCTTGATAGACGTTTTGAAAGCGCTTGCGGTTAAAGCGTTCAGTTATTTCTTCGTCGTCACGATTTTCACCCACGCTTGATTGTCGAGATACCAGCGAATCGTTTCGCGGATGCCATCCTCAAATTTATGCGCAGGCGTCCAGCCAAGTTCGCGCTGAATCTTGCCCGCGTCAATCGCGTAACGCCGGTCGTGGCCAAGACGATCTTTGACGAATGAAATCAATTTGCGTGAATTGCCGCCAAGCTGGGGCGCAAATTCGTCAATCGTGTCGCAAATCAATTCGACGATGCGGAGATTCGCCCATTCATTGTGGCCGCCGATGTTGTAAGTCTCACCGAGTTTTCCTTTTTGCAAAACCGTCCAGAGCGCTTCCGCGTGGTCGCGGACGTAAAGCCAGTCACGGACGTTCATGCCGTCGCCGTAAACGGGAATCGGTTTTCGCGCGAGGACATTTTGGATGATGACAGGGATCAGTTTTTCAGGAAATTGAAACGGGCCATAATTGTTCGAGCAGTTCGTGATGACCGTCGGCAAACCGTAAGTGTGATGATACGCGCGCACGAGAAAATCAGACGACGCCTTGCTCGCGGAATATGGCGAGTTCGGCGCATACGGAGTTGTCTCCGTGAAAAGTCCAGTTGCGCCGAGCGAACCATAAACTTCGTCTGTGGAAACGTGATGAAATTTTTTGTCGGCCAGATTCGCGCCCCAAAAGCTACGGCAGGCTTCGAGCAAATTAAATGTGCCGTCTATGTTTGTCGTGATGAAATCGCCGGGTCCGGAAATCGAGCGATCCACATGCGATTCCGCGGCGAGGTGCATGACGTGCGTGATTTTATGTTGCTCAACAATTCTCAACGTTTCGGCCTTGTCGCGCAAATCCACTTTTTCGAAAATGTATTTCGGATGGCCGGAAACTTTTTCGAGGTTTGCCAAATGCCCCGCGTAAGTCAGGCAATCCAAATTGACGAGCCTGGAAATTTCCGCGCGTTCGATGACGTGATGAATCACGTTCGATCCGATAAATCCCGCGCCGCCGGTAATTAACAAGTTCATGGTTGAAAGTTGAGAGTTGAGAGTTACTCTGGTTTCCAGTTTTTCAGCGAATCTTCAATCGCTTCTTCCACGCCGCGAATTTTCACGGCCGCCGCCAAAAGTTTGGAAACGTCCATGACGCAATTCGAGCGCGGCGTTTTTGCGGCGACTTTGTAAAACTCCTCGTCACTTTTCCAAAATTCAAATTTCCGTCCCGGTTTTAGAATTTTTTCAATTAGTGCGATGACTTGCCGCGTCGTCACGAAACCCGGATTTGTCACATTGTAAATGCCGAATGGCGCGCGCTTTTGCCACAAATCCAGACACACGCTCACAAAATCCGCGCGATGTGAAATGGAATTTATATTGTCATAAACTTTTGGATAACGCTGCACCTTGCTCAAATAATTCCGCGCGTTGTCAAATTCATCAAACGGAATTCGCAAACGCCAGATGTAACTTTGGCCGATGTTTGCAATGGCTTCCTCGCCCAACGCCTTTGTGCCGCTGTAAAAACTGCACGGGCCGTCGCGGAAGGAAAAATTCGGCGTGTCCGTCTCGGTAAAGCCGTGGATGGATTGCGGAGATTTCTCGACGAGCACGCGGAGTTCCGGTTTGGTCATGTCTTTTTCAGCGCGCGTTTTTCCGTTCTCAATAATTTTTGCGCCGCTGAAAATGCAACCACTCGAAACGTGTCCCCACGGAATTTTTGCGGCGGCGCAGGCGTGCGCGACCGTCTGCGGAAAAAGCGAATTGCCTTGCAGCGTGTCGGCCTTGTGCAATTCACAGGCGTCCACGTTCGGCTTGCCCGTGTAGCCGGCGGCGTTGATGACGAACTCCGGCTTCTTCGTTTTGAGAAATTCCAAAAGCAAATCGAATCGCGTGTAATCCGTTTGCTTTCGCGCGAGCGGGATAAAATCCGTCTTGCGCCGTTGCAATTCCTTTGCGAATGCTTCGCCGATGTAGCCTGATGCGCCGAGAAGTAAGATCATAAATTTTTAACCACGAATAAACACGAATGGACACGAATAAAAATGTTGCGGAAATAAAACCGGACATTCGTGTTTATTTGTGTTCATTCGTGGTTTCATTTCTTCAGCCGCTTCGCCTCGGCCACGACTTCGTTTTCCAGATACGCGCGATATTCACAATTCGGCATCGCGCCGACTATTTTTTCAAGCTGCGCCAGCGGGACGAAACCCTGCCGGAACGCCGCCTCCTCGGGACAGCCGATCTTGATGCCCGCGCGCTTTTCAATCGTCTGCACATACGCGCTCGCCTCGTGCAAACTGCTGCTCGTGCCGGCGTCCAGC
>DASYAA010000154.1:0-15251 GCA_036501565.1 Verrucomicrobiia bacterium | reverse complement strand
GTTTTCCGAATGATTACAAGATACTGGGAACCGATGTTTCGACAGAACCGTTGGCTCATGCCGCCAAGATGGGAGTTCCTGTCGCTAAGGGGGAATTTCCGACACAAACATTCGGTGAAAAATTTGATGCGGTGACTTTTTGGGCAGTCATGGAGCATCTGTCTGAACCCAAACGGTTCTTACAAAAAGCCGCATCAATTCTCAAGCCGGGTGGTTACTGTTTTATTTTAACACCGAATATGAATTCTCTGGCTGTTAAGCTCATCGGGGCAAAATATCGTTACATCTTTCCGGAACACCTAAATTATTTCACGCCACGGACCATGAAGGGATTCGTGGAACTAGAATTCACACTTGTGGGAATAAAGTCCACCCATTTTAATCCCTTGGTTATTTGGAAGGATTTTCGCGGCGGCGAACGTGATATTCCTCGCGCTGAAAGGACAAGGTTGCTTAAAAAAACTACCGGCTACAAAAAATCTCGATGGATGCTTCCGATCAAAGCTGTCTATCAAGCGACTGAATTTATATTGGGAAAATTTTTACTCGCGGATAACATGGCTGTCGTCGGACGTAAAAATTAACTACGAGAAAAGTTTAGTTAAATGATAACTGTTAAACCTTGCCATTTGCGCGCATTTCCTTAAGTTTTGCGCCCATTCGAAAAGCTTGATTTGAAAGTGATATTACGGTTGCGGCACGGAAACGGCTGTTACAATCGGTTGTGAATCGAACTTTTTCATTTTTTGCCGCCGTTATGATTTTATTTTTGGCGGCACAGCCTTCCTTTTCCGCTCCCGGCGTCGGAGACAAGTTACCCATTTCCGTGACCAACAAGTTCGGCGACGTTTTCACCAATCTGACGGTCGCCCAAATTCTCGGCGATGGTTTGGTTTTGGAAAATGCGTCCGGGCAGTTGAAGGTCAAATACGAAAATTTGCCGCCAGCCATCCGCGAAAAATATCAACCGCTGTCCGCCGGGATTGTTGAAAAGGAACAGAAGGAAGGCGCGTTGACGGCGGCTTATTTCGCGCACACGGAAGAGTTGCAGGCTGAACAATCGCAGTTGCAGGCGGCGCGGGAAGCGAAGGAATTGGCAGATGACATTGCTTCCGGGAAAGAGGTGCAATGTTTGCGTATCGCGGTGCCGAATCAGGATTGGGCCATCACCATGATGAATCCTGGATTGAAAGCTTTGGACCGGCAAGTGGATGGTGATTTGCTTTCGGTGCGCGGGTTGCCGGGAACGAATGGATTTAATTTATCCCTGTTTGTACAACCGGCGGCGGACAATGGCACGAACCACATGGATGCATTCAATTATTATTGGTCGCCGACGGCGAACAGTTCGTTGGTGGACGCGAGTTCGGTGCGGGTTGAAAAAAAGGAAAAATTTGTGATTGTCGCCTACACCGTGCAGGGCCAGCCCAATGCAAATTATTATTTCGCTTACAAAGGCCGCTGGGTGGACGTGCATATCTCGAAATGGCCTTTTGACGCGGAGGCGGACGGGAAATTGTTCGCCAAATTTGAAGAGTATCTTTCTTACGGCGAATGACCGGCGCGGTCTGGCGGTTCGCTTTGTTTCAACCAATAACGCTTGCCCAAGGGCGCGCGCTTAATTAAAGTGTGCGGCCACTTTTCAAATTATGCACTTGAACGAAATTTTAGCGCAGGCCGCCGCGCCGCAAGCAACGCCAGCCGCAACGCCGCAAGGTTCGCCTTTCGGTCTGTTTATCCCGATCGTTTTGATGTTCGTCATTGTGTATTTCATGATGCTTCGTCCCCAAAGTCAGCAGCGTAAGCAGCAGGCGAAATTGCTCGAAACGCTCAAGTCGGGTGACAAGGTGGTCACGTCGAGCGGCATCGTCGGCGTCGTCATCACGGTCAAGGACAGCACGGTTTCGCTCCGTTCGGCGGACGCCAAAATGGAAATCACCAAATCTTCGGTGGTGCAAATCCTCGAAAGCAGCGCGGCGACGGAATCCTGAACCGGCCATGAGAAAAAACGATTTCGGGAAATTCATTTTCGTCGTCCTTGTCATTCTCTGGGCGCTTTACGAAATTTATCCGCCGACGTCGCGCGACTTGATCCAGCAATTTTCCTCGCGCGCGGAAAATACGGACGCGACATTCACGAACATTTTGCAACAGGCGCAGGTTTTGCAATCGGCGAAGACGAACAGCGAATTTGCGAATTTGCAGGAAGCCATCGGCACGAATGATATTCAGAAGTATTTTCCATTTCTCGACGCAAAGAATGAATTGTATCCGAATACTTTCATCCTCAATCAACTTCAGCGCGACGCTTCGGGCAAAATAAAGCTCGGCCTTGATTTGCAGGGTGGCACGTCGTTCCTCGTTGAGATGGACACAAATTACCTCGCCAGCGCGCAGAATGAAAGCGACACCAACCAGGTTGCGCGCGCGCCGGACGTGAGCGGCGCACTGTCGCAGGCGATTGACGTGTTGCGCAAACGCGTGGACGCATTCGGCGTGGCCGAGCCGGTGATTCAATCCGCCGGAGGCAATCGTATTTTAATTCAACTGCCCGGTTTGTCGCAGTCCGACAAGGAAAGCGCCAAGGCTCAAATTCAAAAAGCGGCGTATCTCGAATTTCGGATGGTCAAGGACGATAGCGATCAAATCATCGCCGCCATGAAAAAGGGCGAACCAGTCGCGATTCCGCCCGGCTACCAAATACTCAAGCAGGTCAGCCAGCAGCCGAATGGTCCGCCGCAAATTGAAGAATATGTGGTGAAGAAAAAGCCGGAGAACGGTCTGGCCGGCGACATCGTGAAAAGCGCGGGGGTTGTGCGCGGAAATCTGGGCGAGCCGCAGATTGATTTTACGCTCAATGACGATGGCGCAAAAAGATTCGGCCAAGTCACTCGTGAAAACATCGGGCACAGACTTGCCATCGTTCTCGATGGCGAGTTGGTAACCGCGCCCAACATTCAAGGCGCGATTGAAGGCGGCAACGGCCAGATCACTGGCAGTTACACCGAGAAAGAAGCATTTGAAATCGCCAACGTCCTGCAAAATCCGCTGCGCGCGCCGCTTAAAATTGTTTATTCCAGCGACGTTGACCCGACGCTAGGCAAGGATTCCATCCGCAGCGGCATTCGCGCGTCCATTGCCGCCGTCGTTTTTGTTTCGTTGTTCATGCTCGCGTATTATTGGATTGCCGGTCTCACGGCAAACATCGCGCTCGTCACCAACATCATCATTTTGATGGGCGTCATGTGTTCCATCGGCACGACGCTCACGCTGCCGGGCATCGCGGGCGTGGTTTTGACAATCGGCATGGCCGTGGACGCAAACGTGCTGATTTATGAACGACTTCGCGAAGAAATCGCAAAAGGAAAATCCTTGCGCGGCGCGATTGACGCCGGTTACGCGCGTGCGTTCGGAACAATTTTTGACTCGCATATCACGACGTTAATTTGCTCCATCATTTTGATTTGGAAAGGCACAGGTGAAATCAAGGGCTTCGGTGTCACACTCACCATCGGCATTGCCGCCAGCTTGTTCACCGCGCTTGTTGTGACGCGCTTGATTTTCAATTTCCTGCTCGACCGCAACATTTTGAAATCGTTGCCGATGCTGCACATCATCAAGAGCGCAAAAGTCAACTTCATGAAAGCGGCCACGCCGTTGTTCATAATTTCGTGGACATTCATCATTCTGTCGCTCGGCTACGGATATTTTGCGCGCGGCGACAAATTATTCGGCGTGGACTTTTTGGGCGGCGACAGCACGACGTTCAGCTTCACACAAAAATTGGACGTGGAACAGATTCGCGGCGTGCTGACGGCTTTGGGCGAGAAGGATTCGCAAATCCAATATCAAAAAGATGTTTCCGGCGGCAACGAAACGCTGCGCGTGACGACTTCGAGCGGTTCGGCGGAAAAAGTCGAGCACGCGCTGGAAACGAAATTTCCGCAAGCGCAATTCAAAGCCATCGGCCAGCAGCATGTCGGTGCGGTGATCGGCAAAGAGATTCAACGTTCGGCAATTGTCGCCTGTTTGCTCTCGCTTTTCGGCATTTTAGTGTATGTCGCGTTCCGTTACGAATTTTCATTCGCCGTCGCCGCGGTGGTCGCTGTCATTCACGACGTGCTGCTCGCCATCGGCTGCTATTGCATCGCCAACGGAATTTCCGGGCGTGAGTTCAACGCCACGGTCGTTGCCGCCGTTCTGACGATCATCGGTTTTTCCATCAACGACAAAATCGTCATCTTCGACCGCATCCGCGAAGATTTGAAACTCGGTATGCGTGGCTCGTTCAAGGAAGTCATCAACCAGGCGCTCAACCAGACGTTGAGCCGCACGATCATCACGAGCGGCACGGTGTTGATCGCCACGGGCTGCCTCTACGTTTTCGGCGGCGGCGTCATCAACGATTTTGCCTTCACGTTTCTCGTCGGCATCGTCACCGGAACTTATTCTTCCATCTATGTCGCCAGCGCGCTTGTGCTGTGGTGGCACAAAGGTAATCGTCCGAACATCGGCGGAGGCTCGCATGTAGCAATGCAAAGTTCCACGTCGGCGAAAGTCTGATTTTTCTTCTTAATCGCAATCGCAATCGTAATCTTAATCACGTCCGACGCAGTAGATTAAGACTAAAAAACGATTACGATTTTGAACGCGACGATTGCCATCACTCCTGTTTATTGGATCGGTTTCATTCTCTGCGTCCTGATTTTTCTTGCGCTCGATTTGGGAATTTTTCATCGGGGCTCGCACGTTGTCAAATTCAAGGAAGCCCTCGCGTGGAGCGCGCTGTGGTTCGCGCTGGGTATGGCTTTTGCCGGAACAATGATTTTTTGGAGCGGTCGCGAAGATGCCGTTGCCTTCACCACCGGCTATGTGATTGAAGTGTCGCTTTCGCTCGACAACATTCTTGTCATCGCGCTCATCTTCGCGTGGTTTCGCGTGCCGACGGAATTCCAGCATCGACTTTTATTTTGGGGCATTCTGGGCGCGCTCGTGATGCGCGGCGCGATGATTGCCATCGGCGTGGCGCTGATTCATCAATTCGAATGGGTGCTTTACCTGTTCGGCGCGTTCCTTGTTTTTGCCGGGTCAAAAATGTTTTTCTCCAAACAGGAAATGGTGCAGCCGGAAAAAAATCCCATGCTCGGATTGGTGCGAAAAATATTTCCGGTGACGACAAATTTAGACGGCCGTAAATTTTTCACGAAACTCGACGGCAATTTTGCTTTAACGCCCCTCGCGCTGGTGCTGGTTCTCGTGGAAACGACTGATTTAATCTTTGCCGTAGATTCCATCCCGGCCATTTTTTCCGTGACGCAAAAAGCCTTCATCGTTTTCACCTCAAACGTCTTCGCGATTCTCGGCCTGCGCTCGATGTATTTTCTGCTCGCGGGCGCGCTCCGATATTTTCGTTATTTGAAAATCGGTCTGGCATCCGTTCTCGTTTTCATTGGCGCAAAAATGCTGCTCGATTCTCACGTTCATGAACCAAAATGGTTTCAATTTGAAATCCCAACGACCGTTTCACTGCTCGTGGTTGCGACCATTCTTTTGATTTCTATTGCGCTGTCCGTCATCGCCGCGCAAAAAGAAAAAAAACCACAGATGGACAAAGATGGACACAGGTAAAATTGTGAACCGGTCTTTCAATCTGAATGAATCTTTGAAATCTGCGAATGTTTTTATTTCTCATCTGTGCTTATCTGTGTTCATCTGTGGCTGAACAAAAATGAAATTCCGCTGGTCGCTCGCGCCGTCGCAACCGTTGCTCGCCGGACAATTGGCGTCGCAACTGAAAATTTCTCCGCTGCTCGCACAATGCCTGCTCAATCGCGGCTTCAGCGAAATTTCCGCGATTGAAAATTTTCTATCGCCTCGGCTCAAAAATCTCGCCGACCCGTTTTTGCTGCCGAACATGGACAAAGCCGTTGAGCGACTGCTTCGCGCCCGCGAGCAAAACGAATCGCTCGTGATTTTTGGAGATTACGACGTTGACGGCGTGACTTCAACCGCGTTGCTCACGGAAATTTTGCGCGCGCTCGGCTGGCGCGTGGAATTTTATCTGCCGAGTCGCATGGACGAAGGCTACGGCTTGAGCGCCGACGGCGTTGAAAATTGCCTCAAAAAATTTCCAACGACGCTTCTGCTAGCGGCGGATTGCGGCTCGACCGCCGTTGAAACCATTGCTTCGTTAAATTCGCGCGGCGTTGACGTGATTGTTTTGGATCATCATCAAGTTTCGTCGCCTGCGCCAAATGCAATTGCACTTGTAAATCCCCAACTTGCAGGCGAAAACGAAATGTCTTTTCGCGAACTTTGCTCGGCGGGTTTGGCGTTCAAACTTGCTCACGCGCTTTTGAAACGTGGTCGTGAAATCAATTTGCCCGGCACGGCTGGATTTGATTTGAAACCGCTGCTGGATTTGGTCGCGCTTGGAACGATTGCAGATTTGGTGCCGCTCACCGGCGAAAATCGAATTTTGGTTTCCGCAGGATTGCATCAATTGAATCAAACGCAACGCGCGGGAATTCTCACTCTGAAAAGCGTTGCAAATTGTCCGCCGAAAATCGGCGCTTATGAAGTCGGCTTTCAACTCGCGCCGCGATTGAACGCCGCCGGACGTTTGGAAACGGCGGAAGAATCGTTGCATTTGCTGCTCGCCAAAAGTTTGGAAGAGGCGATGCCCATCGCGCAGAATCTGGATTTACGAAATCGCGAACGGCAGAAAATCGAAAAATCAATTGTCGAAGAAGTTATCGGCGTTGTGCGCGCGAAGTTTGACGCGGAAAATCATTTTGTCATCGTCGAAGGTCAACTGCTTTGGCACATCGGCGTTGTCGGTATCGTCGCCTCGCGCGTGTTGCAGGAATTTTATCGTCCGACAATCATCATCGGCGGCGAAAATGGCGAGATGCGCGGTTCCGGTCGCAGCATCGCCGGATTCGATTTGGCGAAAGCGCTGGTTGAATGCAAAGAACATTTGGTGCGTCACGGCGGTCATGCGATGGCGGCTGGCTTGAGCATTTTGCCGGAGAAAATTGATTTGCTGCGCGAAAAATTGAACGAACTGGCGCGGCGCAGTTTGAAGCCGGAAGATTTGCAATCGCCATTGCGCTTGGACGCGGAAGTCGGTTTGGACGAAATGAATTTTGCATCGCTTGCTGAATTGGAAAAATTAAAACCAACCGGGCAGGGGAATCCGACGGTGCAATTTTGTGCGCGAAATTTGTCGCATGCAAAGCCGTTGCAAAAAATGGGCGCGGAAAAGCGGCACGTGAAAATGTGGGTGAGCGACGGCTCGGCGAAATTGGAGGCTGTCTGGTGGAACGGCGGTGACAAATCGTTGCCGGTCGGAAAATTTGATCTGGCGTTTGCGCCGCAAGTAAATGAATTCAACGGCAGCCGCACGGTGCAATTGAAGGTTTTGGACTGGCGTGCGGCTTCCTAAAATAATTTATCTTCGCGCCATGCTCCAGGCATTGGCTGGCATTGTTCGCACGCGATAGGCGCTGCTGCTTTTGACGAGTAATCTTCGTGTCAGCGCAAACGACACGACGACGCAGAGGAGAAAAACAGTTAAATTAACCCATAACGGACGCCCCGGCGTATTGGAGCCTAGATGGAAAACGATCGTCATGCCAAGCGAGATGAAGCTGTCGGAGATTAGCATCAGGAAAATTAAAAGATAGGTCAGCACATCCAGCCCACGCCAGACAATCAGTGACACGATGATGGCGGCTTTTGCTCCGAGCAGCAAAAAGTTGTTTGCAGTCGGCAGAATCACAGGTTCACCCAACAGCAGACTGGCAACTACTGTGACAATCAAGCCGACAGCGGCGATGGAAGCAACCGGCAAAAATACCAAAGTCGCCGCCAGCGCCAATGAAGAAACCGGCAATGTGCGCAGAAAGCGAAGTTGGAAAACAATGGGAACGATTGAAAAAATGAGGATGAAAAAAACGTAAGGAATCGAACCTCCATGAATCATCGAAACCAACGCTTGGGCAGGATTTTGGCCATGGGAAAGAAACGACATAAACAAGGTCATCAAGCCTATCAGCGCAAGACCGATGAAAGTGCTTTGGACAAAAATCCGCTGCACTAGATAAGGCAACCCGCCAAAACCTTGCGGGGTTTTATGATGCGCAGTTTTTTTGTTGGAAGATTGCGCGGCGAATCTAATCCCAGTGCGTTGTAAAACAATTCGTTCGGCGCGAAACCAACCGGCAACGGAGAGGATTAAATAAGCAGTAAAAATCATCGTTGCTTTTGCCATGGTAACGTTTTGCATTTGGAGGAAAAAAAGTCCAAACAATGCAAATACAAAAAGTAGATTGGGAAGAATGGTGCGAATTCTATCAACAAATGTGTCTGGTATTTTTGTCGTCATCAAAGTTCTTGCTCCAAAAATTGCGCCAAGATAAAGCGCGGAAAGAATCCAGTTTGTTAAGTGACTTTCCAAAGAGATTATTCCGTTTGTTGCGGAGGAAAAAATAAAAAACGTGATAAAACCGATAACCAGAAGCGCCAGCCCGGGCAAAAGAACTGACGCCAGCCACAATGCGCGTCCAATTTGTTTTGCAGTCAGTGGCAAAATGGTCAATGTGCGGACACCGCCGCGTTGAAGATCGAACATTGATAAAAAACCAAGCCACATGACAACTTGAAAAACAAAAATGTTATGAACAAAGCCAATGGTATGATTAACAGTCGCTTCGACTCCTTCACCTGATATTTGTGAATTCGTGTCGTGAATGGAAATTACTTGGAAAACAACGTAAGCAATAAAAAGAGCAACTAATACCAGCCACCAGCGTCGAAAATAATCGAGAATAATGAGTTTCATTTGGCCTCCTCGTCTTTGGCGAGCGCGATGAACAAATCTTCCAGCGTCACACGCGTGAGTGAAATTTCTTTTGCGCCATGCGTTGCCAGCCAGTTTTCCGCGTCGCTTTTTTGGTCGAGCAGCGCGTGCCAGCGGTTTTCGTCTTGTTTCAAAATGATGAGGCCAGCACGGTTTTGGAATTCAGTTCCGTTCTCGGTGAAAAATTCCGCCATGCGAAAGCGATCCACAATTTCATCAGTGCGACCTTCAAGCAACAATTTTCCGTTTTTAATCATGCCGATGTGGTCGGCGAAGCGTTCGATGTCACTCAAGCCGTGCGAGGAAATCAACACGGTGTGCTCGCCTCCTTCGACGGCTTTGAGGAGTTCGGCAAAGACTTCTTGTTTGGAAATGGCGTCAAGGCCGGTGGTCGGTTCGTCGAGAATCAAAATTTCCGGTCGGCGCGAAAGGGCGAGGAGCAAACTTAATTTCGTTTTCGCGCCGAAGGAAAGCGTGGCGATTTTGTCGGCGTCGCTTAATTGAAACGCCTTCATCAGCGCAGCGCAATAGGCGTCGTCCCAATTCGGATAAAAGCCGCGCACGAACCGGATGGCACGTCCGACTTTGCCCCAGACTTGAAAATTCAAATCGGGGCTGACGTAGGCGGCGCGGCGTTTCAGTTCCACTTCGTCGGCTCGGTGGTCGAGGCCGAGCACGCGGATTTCTCCGGCGTCGTTTCGCCCCATGCCAAAAATCAAATCAATGGCGGTGGTCTTGCCCGCGCCGTTCGGGCCGATGAGTCCGTAAATCGCACCGCGCGGCACGGTCAAATCGAGCGGGCCGAGCTTAAAGGCCGGATAATTTTTTATGAGTCCACGGATTTCGATGGCATTTGTATTCATGATTTTCCTTTGATGATTTTTTTGGCGAGTTCGAGAATTTCTGTTGGTTTTAATCCAGCTTCCGCTGCTTCGCGCGCTGCTTCGCGAAATAATTCCTGTGCGGTGTTCAATTTCGCTTCACGGCTGCGGTCGTGGCCGAGGTCGGCGACGAATGTGCCGAGTCCCTGCCGCCGGTAAATGATCCCTTCGCGCTCCAATTCTTCGTAGGCACGCTTGACGGTGATGATGCTGACGAGCAAATCTTCCGCGAGCGCGCGAAACGAGGGCAGGGTCGCGCCGGGCTTGAGGCGGCCTTCGCTGATTTCGCGTTTGAGGCGGTCAACGATTTGCTGGTAAAGCGCACCGTTCGCCGCAGCGGAAATCGGCCCGATTAACAGAGATTTACGTTCGTGCGCCATTTGTATTTACTGTTTATACACGATATAAACAGCTAGTCAATGTATTTTTACGGCTCGAAGCATGAAATTTCGCGCTTGCAATTTTTTTTGAAATGGCTAGAGTTGGAGCGTCTGTTAGAAAACTTGTCAATACTGGTCATGGTAAATCTTCTGGTGAACGATTTGAAACCCGGCAATCGGGAACAGTCCAATGCGGCGGTTTGTCTCGCAGCCCTACGAAAATGAGCACGAAATTGTTTGTCGGAAACCTTTCCTTCAACACCACTGAAAACGAGATTCAAGAGGCGTTTGCCGCGCACGGCACGGTCGTCGAGGCGAATCTTATGATGGATCGGATGAGCGGCCGTTCACGCGGCTTCGCATTCGTCACCATGTCAACTCCCGAAGAAGCCCAAAAGGCGATTGAAGCCATGAACGGCGCGTCGCTCGGCGACCGCGCGTTGACGGTCAACATCGCGCGCCCCAAGGAAGAGCGTCCTCGCAGCGATCGCGGCCCGCGTCGTGAATACGGCGGCGGGGGTGGAGGCGGAGGCCGCGGCGGTGGCGGTCGTGACCGTTATTAATTTTTTGAATCAGCTTCAACGAGCGGCGTTCTTAAAACAAACGCCGCTCGATTTATTTTATGCGAAGATTTTTGATTCGCTTTGAATGTGATGCATCGGATAGATTGATTTCAATTCATGGAAGAACATATCGAGGTTGAAGGACGAATTTTGACGGTGCTGGCCGGGACGATGTTTCGCGTCGAACTGGACAACAAGCATCAGGTGCTTGCGACCATTTCCGGCAAGATGCGTAAGCGCTTCGTCCGGTTGACCGTCGGCGACCGCGTGAAAATGCAGATGTCGCAATACGATTTGAACAAGGCGCGCATCGTCTGGCGCATCGGGTAAAACTTTCGCGGCAATTCTCCTCAAATGAACGCCGCAATCCTCGTCGCCGCTGGCAAAGGTATCCGCATGGGCACGGACAAACTCTGGCTGGAAATCACCGGTCGCCCTGTCATCGCGCACACTTGGAAAAATTTCAGCGACGCGAAGTGCGTGGACGAAATTATTCTGGTCGTGCGCGACGGGATGCAAAAACAATTCACTGAACTTGCGGCAAAATTTCATTTTCAAAAATCATTTCGCATTGTCGTCGGTGGAGCGGAACGACAGGATTCAGTTTGGAATGGTTTGGAAGCGTTGTCTCCAAAGACTGAAATCGTTGCAATTCATGATGCGGCGCGGCCTTGCGCGACGGAAGCGTTAATTGCCGCCACAATTGTCGCCGCGCGCGAAACTGGAGCGGCAGTTGCCGCGCAACAAATTACGGACACAATCAAAGAATCCTCTGACGGCAAAACGATTTTGCGCACGCTTGACCGTTCAAAACTCTGGTCGGTGCAAACGCCTCAAACCTTTCGCGTGGAAATTATCCGCCGCGCCATTTCCGCCGCGCGACAGAAAAACCTGTTTTTTACGGACGACACGGCGGCTTGCGAATTGATAGGCCAGCCGGTTCAACTCGTTCCGGGCGCAACGCCAAATCCAAAAGTCACCGTGCCGGGCGATTTGCCGTTTATTGAGACATTGTTGAAATCTTTTTAACCACCAAAGAGTTTTTCAAAACTTGGTGTCTGGTTGTCTTCGTGATAAAGTCTTTGTGTTTATGAAACGACGTTTGATTTTCGGTTCTGTGGCAGCATTGCTCGCGGTGAATTTATTGATTGGCGCGCGGATTTATTTGAGTTCGGCGCATGCGGCAGATGCAAAAGATTCGCCGGACGCAAATCTGGAGATTTTTGCCGATGTGTTGCAAAAGGTGCGCACGAGTTATGTGGATGGCACGAATCTGACGTATCACGCACTCGTCGAATCGGCGCTCAAGGGCATGGTCGGTTCGCTCGACCCGCACAGCGAATTTCTTGACGCGGATGATTACCAGCAGTTGCAGGACGACACGGAAGGGCAGTTCGGCGGACTCGGCCTGGTCGTCGCGATGAAGGACGGCTTTGTCACGGTGGTAGCGCCGATGGATGATTCGCCGGGATTTCGCGCGGGAATTTTATCGGGCGACCGCATCGTGAAAATTGACGGCAAGAGTGCGGATAAATTGCCTTTGGAGGACGCAGTGAAACAATTGCGCGGCGACCCGGGAACGCAAGTCACCATCACGATTCAACGGCCATCAACGGGAGTGGAAAAGGATTTTACGCTTTCGCGCGCCATCATCCAGATGGACATGGTCAAGGACATCAACGGCAAAAAAGAATTTCCGCTCGGCGCGGACAAAATTGGCTACATCCGCATCACCGAGTTCGAGGATAAAACCGGCGACGAACTCGAAGCTGCGCTGCAAAAACTTCAGGCACAGGGCATGAAGGCATTGGTTCTTGATTTGCGGTGGAATCCCGGCGGCCTGCTCGATGAAGCCGTGGAAGTTTGTGGAAAATTTCTGCCGCGCGGACAACTCGTCGTCACGACTGAAGGCCGCGACCGAAGCGAAAATTCCGTTCGCCGCGCTGACGGTAACGGCGATGAATTGAAAGGCGAGCCGATGGTCGTGCTGGTGAATCTTGGCAGCGCGAGCGCGTCGGAAATTGTCACAGGTTGTATGCAGGATTTGCATCGCGCTGTGATTCTCGGCGAAAAAACCTTCGGCAAAGGTTCCGTGCAAAGCATTTTCCCGCTCGACGACGGCTCGGCGCTCAAGCTCACGGTCGCCAAGTATTACACGCCCAGCCACAAAGTCATTCACGAGCACGGCATCACGCCGGATATTTTTGTGCCGATGAGCGATGAGGAGGAATCGGCGCTGCTCCTCAAACGCTCGCCCGGCGTCGTCGAATCACTGGATAAAACAAATCGCGTCCGCGTCGAAAAAAATCAAGACATACAACTGGATCGCGCCCAGGATTTGCTTAAAGGCCTTTTGCTTTACAGCCAACTTGGCAAAACGCCTGAAAAAATCGCGGTGAAATAAAATTCGTTAAATGGTGAAACAGTTGAATTGTTGAACCGATTTAACGATTCAACCATTTAACAATTCAACGAATGACAATCCTCGCCATTGAAACTTCCTGCGACGAAACCAGTGTCGCTGTTGTGCGGGATGGAAAAATTTTGTCCAGCGCGGTTTCCTCGCAAATCGAATTGCACGCTGAATACGGAGGCGTCGTGCCTGAACTCGCCGCGCGCGAACATTTGAAAAATTTAATTCCCGTCGCGCAATCGGCCTTGAAGGAAGCGAAAATTTTCCCACAACAACTCGATGCCGTTGCCGCGACGCAAGGACCCGGCTTGCCCAATGCGTTGCTTGTCGGTTTCAAAGCTGCGCAAGCCGTCGCGTTTGCGCTGAACAAACCGTTTATCGGCGTCAACCATCACGAGGCGCATTTATATTCGCCGTGGATTTCCGGCGAGCCGCTTGTCGCGGATTTTTCAAAATTCCTACCGAACATTTCGCTCATCGTCAGCGGCGGACACACGATGATCGTGCTGGTGGAATCCGAATTGAAACATCGTGTCCTCGGCTCGACGATTGATGACGCGGCGGGCGAATGTTTTGACAAGACCGGAAAAATGATGGGACTCGCTTATCCCGCCGGGCCGGAAATTGACAAACTGGCAGAGCAGGGGAATTCAAAGGCTTTCGATTTTCCGCGCCCGCTCATCAATGACGCGAGTGACGATTTTAGTTTCAGCGGATTGAAAACTTCCGTGCGCTATTTTCTCCGCGACAATCCCACGTTGCTCAATGACGCGCAAAAAATCCGCGATTTATGCGCGAGCGTGCAAGCCGCGATTGTCGAGGTTCTTGTCGCCAAAACAATTCGCACGGCAAAACGAAACATCGTGGCTTGTGTGACCGCATCCGGCGGCGTGACTTGTAATCGCGCCTTGCGCCGCGAGCTGGCGCGCGCCTGCGAGCGCGAAGGATTTACTTTGCGCCTCGCGGAAAAAAATCTTTGCACCGACAACGCGGCGATGATTGGAATTTTGGCGGAACGAAAACTTTTTGCCGGCGTCAAGCCGACATCGCTCGATCAGGAAATCAATCCGGGCTGGATTTTGGAGTAAAGATGAGTGTCCACGTTTTTCATTAGGCTATCTCATTTAACTTGATTCCAAATTTTTAATTTTGTAAGCTATAGAATATCCTACCAGTAAGGACAAATTTATTTCTAATCAAAAAATGTAATCCTATGAAGACCTTAAAATATTCTAGTACGGTGAAGCCTTTGATAATTGTATGGGGCTTTCTTCTTTTATCACTTTCTTTGTCCTTAGTTGCCATGCCGGGCGACGAACATTGGGACGCGCAGTTTGGTGCGCCAGGCACGACAAACACCGTCTTGGCCATAGCCATGAACAATGGGATGTTATATGTTGGTGGTTATGGCATACCTTCAACGAATGCCACCTTGAACGCTTGGGATGGCAACCAGTGGTCTACTATAGGCACTTTTAATAACGGAACCAGTCCAGCATATATATATGACGCCACTTATGTGGGAAATGCACTTTATGTGGCCGGAATATTTTCCAGCGTCAATGGAATTGCCGCCAATGGTCTCGCCCGTTGGGATGGCAATGCTTGGAGCAGTATTGGATTTAGGGGCAGCGGGTTGGGCCTCGCGGCATCGGGCACTGATCTTTACGTCGGTGGCACTTTTACAAACCTTGATGACTCTGGTGTGGTGATGACAAATATCGGCCGTTGGGATGGCAGCGCGTGGCATGCATTAGGCAATGGATTGGGAGGTTCAGGCTTTTCCAGTTATGTACGAACTATTGTCGTCAACAACGGCTTGATCTTTGCGGGTGGGGCATTCACCAATTCTGGAGTGGCGGCAGTTATGAACCTCGCAGTATGGGATGGTTCCACATGGTCGGCGGTTGGCGGTGGTGCAAATGGAATTGTAAATGGTCTGGCGGTAAATGACGGCAACCTCTATGCGGGCGGTGCCTTTACGCAGGCGGGTTCCACGGCGGCGAGCTACGTTGCAGAGTGGGATGGTCTAAACTGGTACGCCTTGGACAGCGGTCTTAATGGGGCTGTCAGCAGCGTTGCTATTTTCAATAACCAAGTTTGTGTGGTTGGCGGATTCACATCTGCCGGTGGTGTCGCCACTACAAATTT
>DASYAA010000153.1:0-19598 GCA_036501565.1 Verrucomicrobiia bacterium | reverse complement strand
TTTCCATAATCCGATCGGCTTCTTCAACCAGCTTTGGTATATTGGTCATGGCCTCAATGAGTCATTCAGTTGGCTTTTTGTCTTTATCGGCCTGCTGCCATTTTTGTTTTTTCCAAAAATGCAAAAGCGGGAACGCGGCTGGATCATTGGCCTCACCGCCATTTATTTCTGTCTCGCCGTGATTTTGGTCATCTTAATAAATGTGACCATGGATAAGTCTCAACGGGATCTTGACAGGGTGTTTTTCACGGCTTCTCACGCCTTGTTCGCGATAATGATTGGTTACGGATTGACATTGATGGCCGCTTACATGGCCACACATTATGATAAGTTCCGGCGCTGGGGATTGCTGGGCGGAGGCATCGCTGTAATAGTGGCCTTGTATTGTCTCGTGGATGCGGCGGGAAAACTTTTTTTCGGCACTGCCGGTGAAATCAGTCTCTCCGCGCTTCCGCATTGGATCAAACAAGCCTTTGCCAAAGACCAATATGGCCTGCCTGTTTTCGCCAATCTGATTCTGCTGGCGATGCCGGTCATTTTTATTTTCTCCCTGCTGATTTACCGCAAACGCGGACCAGTGCTTATTTTGTTGGGACTTTTCCTGCTCATGCCGGTTTATTCGGGAATGTCGCATTGGTATAAAAGCGAACAGCGCAATCACTGGTTCGGCTACTGGTTTGGCCACGATATGTTCACGCCGCCGTTCGGTATTTATCCCGAAATGACGCGCAATTCGATTTTATTCGGCGGCACCGATCCCGGCCGTTTCGTGCCAACTTACATGATTTTCTGCGAAAGTTTTGTGCCACCACGTTGTAAGCCGATGGACCCGAAATTTGACCGCCGTGACGTTTATATCATCACACAAAATGCGCTCGCCGACGGCACTTATCTGGATTACATCCGCGCTCAATATAATCGCAGCACGCAACAAGACCCGCCGTTCTTCAGCCGGTTTTTCAGATACGTTGCGGTCACCATAGGTCTTGGCAGTTCGGCCAATGTGGACATGAATGTCAACAGTGAAGATGCTGGCAAAGGGAACAGCAGAAATGTATTGGTTGAGGGCATCGCCAATCTGCTTGAAGAAGTCCTTGATAAGCCGTTGACCAAGCTGGGAGCGCATATTGAAGCGCGCCGCCGCGCCGAAGGCGTTTATCCGCCAAAGGAAATTTACACGCCCACACCGGAAGATTCGCAAGATTGCTTTCGTGATTACATGGACGACGCAGCGCGCCGCAAACAAATGGGCCAGCTTCAGCCCGGCGAAGATGTGGACGTTCAACCGGACGGAAGAGTACAGGTTTCCGGACAGGTTTCCGTGATGATGATCAACGGCCTGCTGTGCAAGGTCATTTTCGACCACAATCCGACCAATGACTTTTACGTCGAAGAAAGTTTTCCGCTGCAATGGATGTATCCTTATGAAACGCCCGCAGGCGTCATCATGAAGATCAATCGCAATCCGCTGCCGGAATTGTCCAACGACATCTTCAAAAAAGACCACGAGTTCTGGAGCAAATACTCCGAACGGCTCTGTGGCAACTGGATTACTTACGACACTACCGTTCAGCAAATCGCCGACTTTGCCGAAAAGGTTTATCTGCAAAATAATTTCAGCGGCTTCACGGGCGATCGAAAATTCATCCGCGATGATGACGCGCAAAAATCGTTTTCCAAACTCCGCAGTTCCATCGCCGGCGTCTATGCGTGGCGCTTAAATCCGCAATGCCCTCCGGAATATCGCCAGAAAACCGAGGCGTCACAGCAGGCGTTGATCCGCGAAACCGATTTTGCCTTCAAACAATCTTTCGCATATTGTCCTTACAGTCCTGAAGCCGTTTTCCGATATGTTCAATTCCTGATGCAATTCAATCGCCTCGATGATGCGTTGATTGTCGCGCAAACCTGCCTCAAGCTCGATCCTTACAATGACCAGACCAAAGGCTTGGTGAATCAATTGGAAGAATTCAAAAAACAATCCGCTGCGCGCGGCCAGGTTGAAAATCAATTGCAGCAGATGGAAAATGAGACGCGTAATAATCCAACGAATTTCCAGAACATTTTCAAACTCGCCGAAATCTATTTGCAGATGCAGCAAACCGACCGCGTCATCACGCTGTTTGACCAGGCGCTCGCCAATACAAACATTCCGCCGGATGGCATCGGTCTGATTGCTCAATTTTATGCCCAAACCGGCAACCTGCCCAAACTCGAGAGCACGCTCGAAACACTTGCCAAAGCTCTTCCGAACCGGCCGGAGCCGTGGTATGACCTCGCCGCGCTCAAAGCCGTAATCGGAAAAAATAACGAAGCATTGCAGGATTTGCGCACGTCGCTCGATTTGAGCGCCGCCCGTCTCAAAACGAATTCCGCCGCGCGTGATTTGCTCGCCGAGGCGCGCAAAGACCAGCGTTTTGACTCGCTTCGCAATCTGCCGGATTTCCAGAAACTCGTCCCGCCAAAATAGTCCGCTTCATCACGGTTGCGAATTCCGGCGGATGGGTTATTCTGCCGCTCTGAAATTATTTTCGCGCTGGAAAAATTGCATGAAGAAATCTGAAACACACGCGCATAAACCTGAAACAGATGACATAAGAATTGCGTCTGCGGCGGGTGAAACTGCCGACGAGACCCTCGTCGCCGTTCCGACGAAGACGGAACAAAAAATTGCCGATTTGGAAGAACAAGTCGCAAAGGCAAAAGATAATTGGATTCGCACCGCGGCCGATTTCGAAAATTTCAAAAAACGCGCCGCGCGCGAACGCACCGAGGCCACGCAATTCGCCAATGCCGCGCTGCTCCAAAAACTTTTGCCCATTCTCGACAATTTTGAAATGGCGCAGGTGGCTGCGCAAAGCGCGCAAGGCGATTCCCTCGAGTCGCTGCAATCCGGCGTTGCCATGATTCAGCAGCAACTCAAGACGATTCTTGCCGATTCTGGCCTCGAAGAAATTAATGCCGGCGGAAAACTTTTTGATCCAACATTGCATGAAGCGGTGTCGCAACAGGAAACCGCCGAAGTTCCCGAAAATCATGTCCTGCAGCAAATTCGCAAAGGCTACAAGTTGCGCGACCGTTTGTTGCGCCCCGCCGCCGTCATTGTCGCAAAAAATCCCACGGCAAATTCGTAATTCGCAACTCGAAATTTTTCATGGCAAAGCGCGACTATTACGAAATCCTCGAAGTCACTCGCGAGGAAACCGCCGACGGCATCAAAAAATCCTATCGCAAATTGGCGGTGAAATTTCATCCCGACAAAAATCCGGGCGACCATGCGGCAGAAGAAAAATTCAAGGAAATTGGCGAAGCCTACGAAGCATTGAGCGATCCGCAGAAACGCGCGGCTTACGATCAATACGGCCACGCGGCGTTTGATTCCCGCCATCGCGCCCGCAGCGGCGGCGGTTTCCACGATCCGTTCGATATTTTCCGCGAAGTTTTTGGCGGCGCGGGCGGCGGCAGCATTTTTGAAAATCTTTTTGGCGGCGGACAACAAGACCCGTCGCAACCGCAACGCGGCGACGATTTGCGCTACGATTTGGAAATCACGCTCGAAGAAGCCGCGCTCGGCTGCGAAAAAGAAATTTCCGTCACGAAGCTCGACAAATGTGAAACGTGCCACGGCTCCGGCGCGGAGGCAGGTTCAAAATTAAAAACCTGCGCGACGTGCGGCGGACGCGGACAGGTTTTGATGTCGCGCGGGATTTTCAGCATCGCGCAAACCTGCCCGCAGTGCAAAGGCGCGGGACGCATTTTGGAAAAGCCGTGCAAAACGTGTCACGGCAACGGCAAACATCAGCGCAGTTCAAAGATAAAATTGCGGATTCCGCCGGGCGTGGACGCCGGTTCGCGTTTGCGTTCGTCCGGCAATGGAGAAGCCGGTTTTCGCGGCGGACCGTCCGGCGATCTTTACGTCGTGCTGCACATCAAGGCGCACGAAATTTTTCAGCGCGACGGCGACGATTTGCTTTGCGAGGTGCCGGTGAGTTTTGTTCAAGCCACGCTCGGCGCGGAAATCGAAGTGCCGACGCTCGACGGCAAGGCGACGATTAAAATTCCCGCCGGCACGCAACCCGCGACGACGCTTCGCGTGAAAGGCAAAGGCGTAAAAAATTTGCAAGGCTACGGCCACGGTGATCTTCACGTGCGCGTGCAAGTCGAAGTGCCGACGAGGTTGAACCACGAGCAAAAAATAAAATTGCAGGAATTCGCCGCGTCGTGCGACGGACACGAAGCGCCGCTTGCGCATAGTTTTTTTGAGAAGGCAAAAAAGTTTTTCAAGTGAGCCATGCACCGTTTTTATCTGCCGCCAGAACGCTGCGCCGGAAATGCGCTGCGGCTTGACGGACGCGAGGCGCATCATGCGCTGCACGTCCTGCGTCTGAAACACGGCGAACTCGTCACCGTTTTGGACGGCGTTGGAAATGAATTCATGTGCGCGGTCGAAGATTGTGGACGCAACGTCATCACGCTTGCCGTGTCGCTGAAAAATTTTGTTTCCGCCGTGCCCTGCTCCATCACGCTGCTGCAAGCCGTGCCAAAGGGGAAAATCATCGAAAGCATCATCCAAAAATCCGTCGAACTGGGTGCGCAACGGATTGTACCGATTTTGTCCGAACGCGTGGTGATGCAGCTTGACGACGAAGATGCCGAAAACAAGCGCGAGAAATGGCAGCAAGTCGCCATCGAAGCCATCAAACAATGTGGCGCGGCGTGGTTGCCGAAAATCGAAGCGCCGATGACGATTGAACAATTTCTGGCGCGGAAAGAAAAACTTGAACTCTTGCTCGTCGGTTCATTGCAAAAGAAACACCGCCATCCGCGCGAAATTTTCCGCGAGTTTGAAAAAAAACACGGATGCTTGCCGCAAAGCGTCGGCGTTTGGATCGGGCCGGAAGGTGATTTTACTTTGGACGAATTGAAAACGATTCAAGATTCCGGCGCGCAGCCGATTTCGCTGGGAAATTTGGTTCTACGCGTCGAGACGGCGGCGATTTATTGCCTTTCGATTTTGAATTACGAGTTGAATTCAGCGCCACGTCCAATTTTGTGACATAATTCGCCAGCCGCGCGAATCAATTTTTATTGCCGGGCGTGAAACTTGTGCGATGGGTTTTACGTCTTGAATCGTATGCTGAAGGCGCTTTCAACGGATCGTTGGAACTATGAAATGGCGGCGCATTTATTAAATCGCGCCGGTTTTGGAGGTTCGCCCGACAACATCCAGCAACTGGCTGATTTGACTCACGACCAGGCCGTCGCCTCGCTGCTCGATTACGAGCGCATTCCCGATTCCACGGCCGATCCCATTTGGGCGAAACCTGATCCTGACCGGATAAGGCAAATTCGCGAGGTCAATCAACACGGAACGCCGGAGGAAAAAAAACAGTTGCAGCAGCAGGAAAACAAACTGCAATACGCGCGCATGATCGAGTTGCGCGGCTGGTGGCTGAACCGCATGGCCAAAGGTCCGCGACCGTTTCAGGAAAAAATGGTTTTGTTCTGGCACGGGCATTTCGCGACGAGTTTCGAAAAGGTGCGCGACGCTTATTATATGTGGCGGCAAAATGAATTGTTCCGCCGTCTGGCCACCGGCAACTGGCAGCAATTGCTTACTGAAGCAGGCAAAGACCCGGCGATGTTAATCTGGCTCGATCAGGCGCAAAGCCGCACGCCGCACGCCAATGAAAATTATGCGCGGGAAAACATGGAGCTTTTTTCACTCGGCGAAGGCCATTACACGGAAAAGGATGTCACGGAAGGCGCGCGCGCATTGACCGGCTGGTCCTTGGATCGCATCAATCAAAGATATATTTACCGTCCATTTTTTCATGACAACGGCGAGAAAACTTTTCTTGGTGTCACGGGTAATCTTAACGGCGATGACGTGATGGCGCAAATTGTCGCGCAACCGCAGGCGGCGCGTTTCATTACGGCGAAAATCTGGAATTATTTTGCGGGACAACCGCCGTCCGATGAATTAAACGGCGCGCTGGCCGCCGTTCTTCGCCAGAACAGAAATAATTTCAAGCCGTTCCTGCGCGTGATGTTCCGCAGCGAGGAATTTTACGATCCCGCGATTGTCCGCAACGAGGTCAAAAGCCCGGTGCAATGGCTTGTCGGCAGCGTGCGGATGCTCGAATGTGATTTGCCGCCCGCGATCATCAGTTGGGGCATGACGCGCCAGCTTGGACAGGATTTGTTCGCGCCGCCAAACGTCAAAGGCTGGGATGGCGGCATCACTTGGATCACGACGAACACGTTACTGACCCGTTACAACGACGCCGCCACGCTCGTGCAAGGCACGTTTCCGCAACTCGCGGCTGATGATTTCGCGCGCAAACCGGGCGGTGCCGGTGGTAAAAAAATTGAAAAAATCGCGCAGCGGATTCACATCGGCGGCGTGAACTTGGAAAAAATTCTCACGCCGGAAGAACGCGCCGACAAGGATTTGCTCGTCGCTTCATTGGAACACCGATTGCTGCAATCCGACTTGCATGGCGATCAGGAAAAAGCATTGCGCGATTTTCTGGATTCAAAAACAAAATTAAATGACGCGGACATTCTCACGGTCATCCGGCTCGTGATGTCCACGCCACAATACCAAGTCACATGAGGCGCTTATGAAAAATGAAATCACACTCCAAACCCGCCGCGAATTTCTGCGGACTACCGTACTCGGCAGCGCGCTGTCGTGGACGATGCCAATGTTCCTCGCGAACACGTTTGCCGCGCTACACGCCGACGCGGCGGATTCGGCGACGCAAATCATCAGCGGCAAGGATTCGACCATTCTCGTCGTGCTGCAAATGGCCGGCGGCAACGACGGCATCAATACCGTCGTGCCTTACACCAACGATTTTTATCACAAGGCTCGACCGAAAATCGGACTTTCACCGCAGCAGATTTTGAATTTGAATGGCGAAATCGGTTTTCACGGCGCGATGACCGGCTTCAAGGAACTTTACGATTCCGGCAATCTGGCCGTCGTGCAGGGCGTCGGTTATCCGAATCCAAATCGCTCGCATTTTCGCTCGACGGAAATCTGGCAGACCGCGAGCGATTCGGACAAAATTGAAAAATACGGCTGGCTCGGGCGTTATTTCGACAATTGCTGCGCGGGCGCCGATCCAGCCGTCGGCGTGACGATTGGCAATCAGTTGCCGGAATCTTTTTTCGCAAAAACGCCGACGGGAATTTGTTTCAACAATCCGCAGAGTTACCGTTTTATGGCCAGCGGGGCGACCGAGGAATCCTATAAAAAATTGAATGAACTGGAAATGTCCAGTCCCGCGCCGGACGAAAATTCCGGTGGCAGCATCGGCTCGCTCGCGGCGGGAATGCCGATGCAGGACGGCAAGGCGGTGGATTTCATCGAGCGGACTTCGCTCGACGCGATGCACAGTTCCGATGAAGTTCGGAGCATTGCGGCGCGCGTGCAAAATCAGGCAACGTATCCCGGTTCGCAACTCGGCAATTCTCTCAAGCTTGTCGCCAAACTCATCGGCGGCGGATTGCCGACGCGGATTTATTACGTTTCGCAGGGTGGTTACGATACGCACACGAATCAAATCGCCACGCAAAATCGTTTGCTCAAGGACCTCGGCGATTCGACGAAAGCGTTCGTGGACGATCTGAAAGCGCAGGGCAATATGCAGCGAGTTTTGGTGATGACGTTCAGCGAATTTGGACGGCGCGTGACGGAAAACGCGAATGGCGGCACGGATCACGGCGCGGCGGCGCCGATGTTCATCGTCGGCAACAAGGTGAAAGCCGGATTGCTTGGGAAATATCCGAGCCTTGCGCCGCAGGATTTGTTCGAAGGCGACATCAAATACAACGTGGATTTCCGCAATGTTTATGCCAGCGTTTTGGAAAACTGGCTCATGACGAAAAGCGCGCCGATTCTCGGACGGCAATTCGAGCCGTTGCAATTAGTTTGACGCTTTTGGCGGCGCGGTGCTTTTGCGTTCGACCAGTTCGGCGGGCAGGCGTGTGGGCTGAACGCGTTCGCCGCGAAGCAAATTCATCATCGTTTCCATGGCGGCGATTCCAAGTCGAAATTTTGGTTGCCGGATGGTTGTCATCGGAATCCGAAAGTATTCCGTCGTCAAAATATTTCCGAAACCGACAATGGAAATGTCTTCGGGAATTTTCAAGCCTTGCGCGAGCAGGGTTTCCGCGCAACCAATCGCAACCATGTCGCTGACGGCTTGAATGGCTGTCGCGTCGCACGATTCATTTAACAATTGCAGCGCCGCCTTTGTGCCGTCTTCAATCGTGCTGCCCGCTTGAAAAACCAGTTTGTCGTCCACGTCCAGATTCGCTTCGCGCAGCGCGCGGCGATAACCTTCAAACCGCTCATGCGCCCACGGCGCGGTCGGCGGTCCGGTAAGATACGCAATTCGCTTGTGGCCGAGTTTCAATAAATGCTGCGTCGCGTTGTAACTGGCGATGAGTTCCTCGATCTCGATGCTCGGAAACGATTTGCAAAATGCTGCGGGCGGACCGAGCAAAACTGTCGGCGTTTTGCGCACGAGCACTTCCTGATAAATCCGCGCCTCGGCTTCGAAACGATAAACCGGCGAGATGAAAAGTCCGTCCACGCGCCGTGAAAGAAATCGTCGGATGCAATTTTCCTCGCGTTCCGGCTGATTGAGCGAGTGCGCGAGCAAAACGTCATAGCCGAGTTCGTGCGCGCGGTCTTCAATCGCAACAACAATGCGCGCGTAAATCGGGTTCGTGCTCGACGGAATGACGAGTCCGAACAGTTTTGTGGTCTTCGTCCGCAAACCTTGCGCGCTGGAATCGGGCACATAACCCATTTGTTGCGCGAGTGCTTTGATGCGTGATTTTGTCGCGGCGGAAACATCCGGCGCGTTGCGCAACGCCTTTGAGACTGTCATCACCGAAACGCCCAAATGCTGGGCCATGTCCTTGAGTCGAACCATTTGATTTGAATTACAAATAAGCTCCGCGCCAATGCAATTTCCGGCGCATCGCTTCCAAGAACGAATTATTAGCCAGATACATCAGACGAATCGCACGGCGGCTGCGACAGATCATGATTTCATCACCCGCGTCGAGTTCCGCGACAAACTGGCCGTCCACGCTCAAAATTGTCGCGGGCAATGGATTGACGGCTTTGACGTGAATGGTCGAGGCCAGTGGTAAAATGATGGAACGATTTGACAGCGCGTGCGGGCAAATTGGTGTCAACGCAAAAACTTCCGCCGTCGGCAAAACAATCGCGCCGCCAGCCGCCAGCGAATACGCCGTCGAACCGGTCGGCGAACTGATGATCAACCCATCGCAACGATAACGAGTGATCGGTTCTCCGTCCACGCTCACGTCGAGCGCGATGAGCCGCGAAACCGCGCCGCGACTGATGACGATGTCGTTCAGCGCCGTTTCGTGAATTTTTTGTCCGTGGCAATTTCCGCTCGCTTCGATTAGAGCGCGCGACTCGTATTTGAATTCGCCGTTCCAAACGCATTTCAACGCGCGGGGCAGTTCATTCGACGGAAGCCCGGTTAAAAAGCCGAGGCCGCCGATGTTGACACCGAGCATGGGCGTGGACGAACCGGCGATGTCACGCGCGACGTGCAGCATCGTGCCGTCGCCGCCAAAGACCAGAAGCAAATCCACTTCGCGCGCCAGCGACGCGGCGTCGCCGTCAATGAAGGCTTTGCGTCCAGCACGCTGAATGAGCCGCGCGGCTTTGCGGATGGTTTCGGCGCAGGAAGCTTTCTCGGAATTTCCGATCAGGCCGATGCGTTTTATCTTGTCAGCTTGTTTTTTCAATCAGCACCAAAAATTCTTTATTGCCCGCCGGGCCGAGCAACGGCGATTCAACCACGCCGCGCCAGTTCAATCCGCTTTGCGCGGCGACAAATTTCTTCAGTTCGTCCAACACGCGTTCATGCACCGCTGAATCCGTGATGACGCCGCGCCCTTTGTCCGCCTCGGCCTTGCCCGCCTCAAACTGCGGTTTGACCAACGCGACAATTTTGCCGTCTGGTTTCAATAAAGCAATCGCGGTCGGCAAGATTTTTCGCAACGAAATGAAAGAGCAATCAATCACGGCTAAATCCACGAGCGCAAACGGTTGCGGCATTTGCTCAATTTTAAGATGACGCGCGTTATTTTTTTCCATGACAACGACGCGCTTATCTTTGCGAAGTTTCCATGCAAGCTGGCCTTGGCCAACGTCCACGGCAAAAACTTTTGCCGCGCCGTTTTGCAACAGGCAATCGGTGAAACCACCTGTGGATGCGCCAAGATCAATTGCAGTTGTTCTAGCAACGTCTAATTGAAAATGTTTGAGCGCGTGTTCGAGTTTGTGGCCACCGCGGCTGACAAATTTTTCCGGTGCGTCCACAGCGAGCGCGTCGTCCGGTTTGACGATGTCGCTGGCTTTGTACGCGATTTGCGCGTTGATGCGGACTTGTCCGGCGAGGATGGCGCGTTTGGCGCGTTCGCGGCTTTCGCAAAGGCCGCGTTCAACCAGCGCTTGGTCGAGGCGAATCATGGTTGTTCCCCGAAAGCTCTAGCAAAAAATCGCCCGCGTTACAAGTGATTACCGGTGAGATAAACACGGTTCTGGATTTCGCGGAAGCTGTGGAGAAACAGCGCGTTGTCGGCGACGGCTTTTTCGAGGAGTTGTTTGAGCAAAAACATTTCGGAACTGTTGATGACGGCGTGGACGCTGTGCTTGAAGGCTTCCATCGGCGTAAAAGTTTGAAATGAATTGCCCAGCAAAATCACAGTCGCATGGCGTCGCTGGCTGGCGGGCATGGTTTGCAACGCCTGGAGCGTGAGATTTTCGTCAATCGTGTTCGCGCCGAAAAGTTCCTCGACGATGACGACTTGATAATGAAACTGGCTGAAGCGCACGACGAAATCGGTGTGCGTAGCGGCGGTGTGAACCTTGTAACTCAGTTCCTGCAACGCGGCTTTCGCGGCTTCAAGCCATTCCGGCGTGGAAAAGGCAAGCAATGCCGGTTTGTCGTCGGCGCTGATGAAATCAAACGAGTCGGTCATAATTTTTGCAGGTCATTTAAGTTTGAGTGTGCCGGCGGGCGCTATTCCAGTGCGAACGTGCCCTTTCATTTTCAATGTGTCCATGTTGGAAGTGTTTTCTCCGCGCGACTTTTTGACATTGTCAATCGCGCGAGCGATGACACCGCGCTTGGTGCAATAAAGCTGTGCGGTTTCTTCGGTGATGACGCCGCGCTCGTATGCTTCGAGACAGGCGTGGTCAAACGTGCGCCAGCCGAAGTTATAACTCGCCTCGATGATTTCGTAAAACGTCTTGCCTTCGCTCTCGCCGATGCGAACGGTTTCTTCGGTGCGAAGATTGTGTCCCATGATTTCGAGCAGCGCGTGCCGACCACCGCCCACTTTTGGCGCCAGCCGCTGACTTACAACCCATCGCAGCGAGTCGGCCAGACGAATGCGGATTTGCTCCTGCTCTTCGGCTTCGAACATGCCGAGAATGCGGTTGACGGTTTCGCCGGCATTGACAGTGTGCAGTGTGCTCATAACCAAATGGCCGGTTTCCGCCGCGCTCAATGCGATTTTCACCGTTTCACGGTCGCGCATTTCACCGACCAGAATGACTTTCGGTGCCTGTCGCAACGCGGCGCGCAGTCCGCTGGCAAAATTATCAAAGTCCACTCCCAATTCGCGTTGATTGAAAGTCGCTTTGATGTGCGGATGAACATATTCGACGGGGTCTTCCAACGTGACGATGTGAACCGGTTTGGCTTGATTGATTTCGTTGAGAATTGCGGCCATCGTGGTGGATTTGCCGGAACCGGTCGCGCCGGTGATCAGCACCAAACCGGTCTTTTCTTTTGCAACTTCCTTGAAAATATCCGGAAATTTCAATTTTTCCAGCGACGGGATAATGGTGTTCAACTGGCGGCAGACGATGGAATAATTGCCGCGCTGCGAAAAAATGTTCACGCGGAAGCGCGCCTTTTCGGAAAGCGCGTAGGCGACGTCGCACGAGCCTTGCCGCAACAATTGTTCGATGTGCTGGAAATTGTCGCCGATGAGATTAAGGGCGATCAACTCGGTTTGAAACGGCGTGAGCTTGCCGATGGGCGGGTCGAGAATGACGGGCTTGAGTTCGCCGTAGGCTTCAACCTGCGGCGGACGATCCACGGTGAAGATCAAGTCCGAAACTTCCGGCTGGGAAGCCAGCATCACCCCGAGAATATTGTCCAATTCGGGACGGCGCATAATCAGGCATCATCATCTTCAGGCGGATTGACAAGGAATGAACGGAATTTTTTGCGATCGAGCGCCTTTTCATAGGCTGCTTCAGGCGCAATGCGTTTCATGCGCAAATGTTCCATGATGTGATCGTCCAGCGGCTGGTTGCCGATTTTTTTGCCCACCTGAATCATGCCGGGAATCTGGTGCGTTTTGCCTTCGCGCACGAGGTTGGCGACGGCCGTGTTAAACACCAAAATTTCAAAAGCCGCCAGCCGGCCTTTCTTGTCAATGCGCTTGAACAAAGTCTGCGCCACAATGCCTTTGAGCGATTCCGAAAGCGTCTGGCGAATTTTATTTTGTTGATCAGCCGGAAAAACGTCAATGATGCGGTCCACCGTCTTGGCCGCGCTTTGCGTATGCAACGTGCCGAACACAAGGTGACCGGTGCTGGCGGCGGTCAGCGCCAGTTCGATGGTTTCCAAATCGCGCATTTCGCCGACCATGATGATGTCCGGATCTTCGCGCAACGAACCGCGCAATGCGGCCGCGAATGATTGCGTGTGCGAGCCGACTTCGCGGTGATTGATCAGGCAGCTTTTGCTTTCATGAACGAATTCGATTGGGTCTTCAATCGTGACAATATGGTCTTTGCGATTTTTATTCGCGTAATCCACCATTGCCGCCAGCGTCGTGGATTTGCCGGAACCCGTCGGGCCGGTCACGACAATCAATCCGCGATTCAGCATCGCAAATTTTTTGAGCACCGCTGGCAGCGGCGCGTCAAATTTTTCAAAATCCTCGAACGAAAGCACACGGCTGGGAATCTGGCGGAATACGGCGGCGATGCCGTTTTTCTGGTTGAAAAAGTTGACGCGGAAACGCGAGATGTTGGGAATTTCGTAGCCGAAGTCCACATCGCCCGTTTCCTCGAACTGCTTGACCTTGTGCTCAGGCGCGATTTCGTAAAGCATCGTCTTGAGCGGATCGCTTTCCAGCGGCGGATAATCCACGCGCATCAGTTCGCCGTTGATGCGCAAAATCGGCGGGTTGCCCGAAGACATGTGCAGATCGGACGCCTTTTGCTCGAACATTAAGTTGAAAAACGCATCTATTTTTGCCATAAATCAATCCTCTTCTTTGCGTGAATGCTAGCTAAAGTCGCGCCAAATACAAGTTGTGAACAAGTTATTTGAAATCATTCGTGCTGAAGCCGCTTCGCGCGGCATTTTGACTTTCGCACGTTTCATGGAACTCGCGCTTTACTGTCCTGATTATGGATATTACGAACAGCAAAAAGACAACATCGGGCGGCACGGCGACTTCATCACCAGCGTCAGCACCGGCGAACTTTTTGGCCAGCTACTTGCATTCCAATTCGCCGAATGGCTCGAAGAATTAAGAATTGCGAATCACGAACTGCGGATTATCGAAGCCGGCGCGCATGATGGAAAACTCGCCAAAGACATTTTAACTTGGCTGCAATCGAATCACCCGAAACTCTTCGGACAAATCGAATACCTCATCATCGAACCTTCCGCGCGCCGCCAGGAATGGCAAAAAGAGACGTTGAAACAATTTGCGCCGCGGGTGCGCTGGCTTTCGCAATTCAACGATCCAATAATCCAACGATTCGACGGAATTATTTTCAGTAACGAACTGCTCGACGCATTTCCCGTTCAACGCTTCGGATGGGATGCTAAAAATAAAAAATGGTTTGAATGGGGCGTCGCCGTCGAAGACGAAAAATTCGTCTGGGCGAAAATGCTGAAGTCAAAATTGGATTTACCATCTTCCATCTTCCATCTTCCATCTTCGCTTTTGGCCGTTCTGCCCGACGGCTACACAATTGAAACTTCTCCCGCCGCCGAAAACTGGTGGCGCGCAGCCGCTGGAATTTTGCAGCGCGGAAAACTGCTCACGATTGATTACGGCCTGACCGACGACGAACTGTTTTTGCCGCAGCGGAAAAATGGAACCTTGCGCGGCTATTTTCGTCATCGTTCCGCCGACGATTTGCTGGCAAACGTCGGCGAACAGGATTTGACCGCGCACGTCAACTTTTCCGCGGTTCAAAAAATTGGAGAAGAAGCTGGACTGAAAACCGAAAGTTTTTCAACGCAGCCGCAATTCTTGACGCAGATTTTGGCAAACACACAACAGGACAAAAACCTTGGCGAATGGAATGCCAGCCGCGCGCGCCAGTTTCAGACTCTTACACATCCTGAACATTTGGGACGAGCCTTCCGCGTTTTGATTCAATCACGCTAAATCGAATTCAGACTTGTAACTTGAAATAATAAAGGCGCGAAACTTTTCGTTCGACACTCAACCTTCAACTCTGAACACTGGTGGCATGTCGTTGCCGCCCGATTATCACATGCACACGCCGCTTTGCCGCCACGCGACCGGCGAACCGGCGGATTATGCGAAACACGCCGTCGAAACCGGTCTGACAGAAATCGGTTTCTCCGATCATTCGCCGATGCGACAGGATAATTTCGACAACTGGCGAATGAATTTTTCGCAACTGGACGAATACGTTGAAAAGGTTCGCAAGACACAAAAGGATTTTCCACAATTGCAAATCCGCCTCGCGCTTGAGGTGGATTATTTTCCAAATGGCGAAGATTGGATTTGCGAACTCGCCGCAAAATATCCGTGGGATTATTTCATCGGCTCGGTTCATTACGTTTCCGATTCGTGGGCGATTGACGACCCGCAAAAACTTTCCGAATGGAAAAGCCGCGATTCATTTGAAGTCTGGCAAATTTACTTCGAGCGATTGACCAAAGCCGCCGAATCGAAATTGTTTGAAATCATCGGCCATGCTGACTTGCCGAAAAAATTCGGGCACAAGCCAAATCGTGATTGCACGCCGCTTTACGAAAGTTTTCTGAACGCGGCAAAAAAGTTCGGCTGCGCGATTGAATTGAACACCGCAGGCTTGCGAAAAGATTGCAAAGAAATTTATCCGAGCCGCGAAATTCTCCAACTCACGTTTCAAAAAGGCGTTCCAATCACTTTTGGCTCGGACGCGCACGCGCCGCAGGAAGTTGGAATGAATTTTTCTGAAGCCATCCAGCTCGCGCGCGACGCTGGCTACAAGGAATGTTGCCGGTTTCAAAATCGAAAACGCGGATTCGTTTCTTTCTAACGCTCGACTTTTTCGCGCAATTTGAAAAACTCGCGTCGTGAAACAAACAATTGTCACTCTCGACATGGAAGGCGTGTTGACGCCGGAAATCTGGATCGTCGTCGCCGAGAAAACAAAAATTCCCGAACTGCGCCGCACCACGCGCGAGGAGCCGGATTACGACAAGCTTATGCGCGGTCGGCTGGCGATTTTGGACAAACATAATTTGAAATTGTCCGACATTCAAAATGTCATCGGTTCATTGAAGCCGCTTCCGGGCGCAAAAGAATTTTTGGACGAACTGCGCTCGATTGTTCAAGTCATCATTTTGTCCGACACGTTTGAACAATTTGCTTCGCCACTTTTGCGCCAACTCACTTGGCCGACGTTGCTTTGCCACAAACTCGTCGTCGAGAACGACCGCATCGTGGATTACAAATTGCGTGTGCCCGACCAGAAGAAAAAAGCCGTAGCCGCATTCAAATCGCTAAACTATCACGTCATCTCCGCCGGTGATTCCTACAACGACACCGCGATGCTCGCTGAAGCCAATATCGGCTTTTTGATTCACGCGCCAGAAAATGTGAAAAAAGAATTTCCGCAATTCCAAGCCGTCGAGTCGCACGCGGATTTGCTGAAGCTGATCAAATCTGCGTTAAATGGTTGAATTGTTGAATGGTCACTTAAGGCACGCTTCAACTATTTAACAATTTAACGAATCACAGTTTCAATCTTCCGCCTTGAACGCGCGCGAAATCAAATCGCGCACGGCTTGCTTCGGATTTTTTTTCTCATAAAGCATCACATAAACTTCGTCAATGATTGGCGTCGCAACTTTTTTCTCTTTCGACAATTTATGAGCTGACTTCGCCGTCGGATAACCTTCCGCCAGCTTTGGATGCGACGCTTGGATGGCGGAAATTGTCTCGCCGCGACCAAGCCGTTCGCCCAATTCACGATTACGGCTTTGCTTTGAAAAACAAGTGAGCATCAAATCTCCGAGGCCGCTCAAGCCGGAAAAAGTTTCCGCCTGCGCGCCGCATGCCACGCCGAGCCGCCGCATTTCCGAAAGCGCCCGCGTGACGAGTCCGGCTTTCGTGTTGTCGCCAAAACCAAGCCCGTCACTTACGCCCGCAGCGATGGCGATGATATTTTTCAACGCGCCGCCGTATTCCACGCCGAGAATGTCCGTGCTACGATAAATCCGAAATTCGGGGCGATGAAAAAGTCCTTGCACGGTTTTCGCCGTGCCGTCGCTTTCGCTCGCGCACACCACGGTCGTTGGAATTCCCAAAGCCACTTCGCGGGCGAAACTCGGCCCGGAAAGCGCGACGACGCGATTCGCCGACGCATGTTCGCGCAAAATGCGGCTCATCGTCTCGCCGGTTTCAAATTCAATTCCTTTCGTCACGCTCACCAAAATAGCGGGACAGTTTTTCAATTTTACGGCAACCGAACGGAATGCTTCCGATGGAATTGCCATAACAACGCACTCCACGCCGCCGATTGCTTTTGAAAAATCCGGCTCCGTTTTCCAATTCACCGGCAATTTTACACCGGATAAATATTTTTCGTTTTGCCCGCGCTGGATTTGTTCGAGCAATTCCGCGTCCTTGTCCCAAAGCGTCATGGCGTTGCCATTTTCATGCAGAACTTTTGCGAGCGCCGTTCCCCACGCGCCCGCGCCGAGCATCGTGATTTTCATTTCACCGCCTCCGTCGTTGAAGATTTTTTCCCGAGCCGACTTTCCGTTCCGGCGAGCAGTCGTTGCATATTTTTTCTGTGCTTGAAAATTGCCAGCGCGCAAAGCGCAACGGTCACGATCCTTAAAATTAAATTTTCCTTCGTGAACCAAACCGCGACCGGCAAAACCATCGCCGCGACAATTGAACCGACAGAGGCGTAGCGGGTGATGAACACGGCCAAAATGAAGGCCGTCAGCGCAAAGCCAAGCGCGACGGGCGCGAGCGCAAGATAAACTCCGGCGGTCGTCGCGATGCCTTTGCCGCCCTTGAATTTGAGCCAGCAAGTGTAATTGTGGCCGAGTACGGCTGAAATTCCGGCGACGATTGACAATGATTCGATTTCGTCAGCGGCTGCAATGTTGGAAATTTTCAAAATTAAAACGGGCAACCATTTGGCGGCTGCAAAACCTTTCGCACAATCCACCAGCAGCACAAAAATTCCCGCCGGTTTTCCGAGCACGCGCATCGCATTGGTCGCGCCGATGTTGCCGCTGCCGGCTTTTTGGATGTCAATTCCTTTCGCGCGCGCGACGAGAAAGCCCGTCGGAATCGAGCCGAGCAGATACGCGGCGACGGCGACGACAATGTAAGCAAGAACTGGCACGGCGATAATGTAACGGTTGAAAGTTGAAAGTTGAAAGTTGAAAGTTGCGACCGCACACTACACCCGTGGCAAATCAAAATCCAAAAATCCGTGTCGCCGTCCTCGGCACTGGTTCGCTCGGACAGCATCACGTGCGCATTTATTCCGAATTGGAAAAATCCGGGCAGGTTCAATTCGCCGGAATCTTCGACACGAATTGTGACACGGCAAAAAAAATCGCCGCGAAACACAACGCTCGTGTCTTCAATTCAATTTCCGAAGCCGCCGAAAATTCAGACGCGCTTAACATCGTAACGCCGACCGTCACGCACTTCGACATCGCGAAACAACTTCTCACGCAAGGCAAACACGTCCTCGTCGAAAAACCGATGACCGACAATTCCGCGCAGGCCGCCGAACTGTGCGAACTCGCGCTGAAAAAAAATCTTGTCCTGCAAGTCGGCCACGTCGAACGCTTCAATCCGGTTTTCACTTTTCTTCAAACCGTCGCCACCGAACCGAAGTTCATCGAGTGCCACCGCCTTTCGCCGTTTCCCGCGCGCAGCACGGATATCGGCGTCGTGCTGGATTTGATGATCCACGATCTCGACGTGATTCTCGCGTTCGTGAAATCGCCCGTGACCAGCGTGGACAGCGTGGGCATTCCTGTGTTGAGCAAGAGCGAGGACATCGCCAACGTGCGCCTGCGTTTCGCCAACGGCTGCGTCGCCAACCTCACTGCCAGCCGCGTCAGCCCGGAGCGGATGCGCAAGATTCGCGTCTTCAGCGGCCCGGCCAATCCCTGCTACATCTCGCTCGATTACCGCGTGCAGGAAGGCTTCATCTATCGCGTCGCCCGCGACGGCGAGGAAGAAAGTTCGCTGCTGAAAAAAGTTCTCGCCGCCAAGCTCGGCATCGGCAAGGACTCGACCATCGTCAGCCAGTTTGCCGGAAAAAAAATCGTGCGCGAACCCGTGCCGATCGCGAAGGACGAACCGCTCAAGCTCGAGCTGCAACATTTCGTCGAATGCGTCCGCGCGCAGCAAACCCCGATGGTCAGCGGCGAATCCGCCAAACGCGCGCTGGATCTGGCGTTTGAAATCACGCGGCAGATTCAACAATTAAAATAGCCACAGAGACACAGAGGCACGGAGAAAAAATATGGGAATTGCAATTTGTCTTTTAACTCCGTGTCTCTGTGCCTCTGTGGCAAAAATTAAACCTTGAAACCAAAAACCTTCATGCTCATCGCCGGTGAGGCGAGCGGGGATTTGCTCGCGGCGGAATTGGTTTCCGCGCTGCGTGGTAAATTGCCGGACACGACATTCTTCGGCGCGGGCGGCGCGAAGATGGCCGCCGCCGGCGTCGAACTGGCGTTTGACCTGACGCAACATTCGGTCATCGGCATTTCCGACGTGCTGAAAAATTATTTCAATTTCCGGCGGCTGTTCAATCAACTGCTCGCGCTCACCATCGAACGCAAGCCGGACGTGGTCATCGGCGTGGATTACGGCGGGTTCAATCTGCGCTTCGGCCACGCAGTCAAGGAATACGTCCGCAACAATCCGTTCTCAAAATGGAATCCGAAGATCGTCCAGTTCGTCTCGCCGCAAGTCTGGGCGTCGCGTCCGGGTCGCGCGAATCTGCTGGCGGCGGATTACGATTTGCTCTTGAGCATTTTCCCGTTTGAAAAAGATTGGTATGCGCAGCGTGTGCCGAAGTTAAGAGTGGAATTTGTCGGCCACCCCATGATTGGGAGATTTGCGAATGACGATTTACGATTTACGAGCGAATCGGTGAAAGGCGCGTCAATCGTCAATCGTAAATCTCAAATTCTTTTTCTGCCCGGCAGCCGTAAAAGTGAATTGCAACGGCATCTGCCCGTGATGCTTGGCGCGCTGAAAATGAT
>DASYAA010000152.1:0-2576 GCA_036501565.1 Verrucomicrobiia bacterium | reverse complement strand
CGAAGATGTTGAGCAAGTTGGAATTGAATTTATGAATCCATCCGAAGCAAAAATTTTGACGCGCGACGTGGAAGCGTCCGTCGTTCCTGTCGGCACGAAAGTCACGCTGCAAAAGGGCGGGCAGGCTTATGTCACGCAATCACTCGGCGGCACTTACACCGTCATCGTCAACGGCAATATGTTCCGCATCGAATCAAAAGATGCCGACGCGCTCGGCCTCGAAATCAAATCCGCGCCTGCCACCACCGTTTCCGGCCCGGTCACGCAGGAGCAATTGGAGAAACAAGTTTGGGATGCGCTGAAAACTTGCTACGACCCGGAGATTCCGGTCAACGTCGTTGATCTTGGTTTGATTTACGATTGTCACCTCACGCCCATCGGCGAAAACAATTTCAAGGCCGACGTGAAAATGACTTTGACCGCGCCCGGTTGCGGCATGGGTCCGGTGCTCGCGCAGGACGTGCAGAACAAACTCATCTCGCTCGAACCGATTGACGAGGCGAACGTCGAGCTCGTCTGGGACCCGCCGTGGAATCAAGGCATGATGACCGAGGCGGCGAAGCTGCAATTGGGTTTGCTTTAATTTTTCAACCATGGATGGACACGGATTAACACGGATGAATTCGTGCGGGCAAAAATCGCTTGTATGAGAATGTTGAAAACCTTTGGTATTGAAATAAAAAAGACTGAACATTTACTCTTATGGCTAAAGAACCACCATTCTACGGTCCAATAAAAGCCATTACTCCAGTAGATTCCAAAGTCCTTTACATTCTTGTTAATAGTGAAACACACATCCAATTGCACAACGCGCCGCCGCCGTTTGACATACGAACTCTTGTCGGCGATTTTGGAAGCACTTGGACTATCAAAAGAATAAAAGGAGGGTGGTTATTGTCCACATTCAATCTCACCATGATAGAAGAAAATTTTTGGATTGAGTGTAAAGCAGAAAACAAATTTGCAGATGCACTTGAAAAATATACGTCTCGCTAATTGAAGAAAGCATTAAATCGCGCGTTATGCCGAAGAAGCAACCAATTCCTGATAAAATTCTTGAATCGTTTTTCAATGATATAGATTCAGTAAAAAATAAACCGCGATTTCAAATTATAGTCACTGGCGGATATTTGGAATTGTTAGTGAATACCCTGATTGAACATAAATGTGAAAGTAATGGTTCAAAGAAATTCAACTATGCAAACAAGTTGGTTTTGCTCCACGAAATTGGAGTAAGGCAAAAGTTAATTTTTGATTCATTACAGTAATAAAGTAAAAGGGTCAGTCACAAGAATTGAAAAATTCTTCCGCACCGTTTTGTTGCCTTAATTTTCATTTGCGTTTTTTATCCGTGTCCATCCGTGTTAATCTGTGGTTAAATTTTTTGAATGAGTGATGCAAAAACAATTGACTGGTCTGCGCTGCGAAAAGATTTTCCGATCCTCGATCAGAAAGTCCACGGCAAGCCGCTGGTTTATTTCGACAACGCCGCCACATCGCAAAAACCGCGCGCGGTGATTGACGCGCTCGTGCATTATTACGAGCACGACAACGCCAATGTTCATCGCGGCATCCACGAATTAAGCAACCGCGCGACCAATGCGTTTGAAGCCGCCCGCGCGCGCGCCGCGAAATTCATCAACGCCAAAAGCGACGACGAAATCGTCTTCGTGCGCGGCACGACAGAAGGCATCAATCTCGTCGCAAGTTCGTGGGGAACAAAAAATCTCAAGCCCGGCGACGTGATTCTGCTCACGGAAATGGAGCATCACAGCAACCTTGTGCCGTGGCAATTGCTCGCGCAAAAAACCGGCGCGAAAATTTCCTACGTTCCCGTCACCGGCGACGAAGGCTTGCTCGATTTGTCCAAGCTCGACTCGTTTCTGACGAAGCAGGTGAAGATTTTCTCGATGGTTCACATTTCCAATTCGCTCGGCACGTTGAATCCTGTGGCCGAACTTTGCGCCCGCGCGCGCAAGCTCGGCATCGTCACGCTCGTGGACGGTGCGCAGAGCGCCGGGCATCTGCCGGTGGACGTTCAGCAAATCGGCTGCGATTTTTTTGTTTTCTCCGGCCACAAAATTTGCGGGCCGACCGGCATCGGCGTTTTATGGGGACGGCAGGAAATTCTCGACGCCATGCCGCCGTATCAGGGCGGCGGCGAAATGATTTTGTCCGTCGGCTACGACAAAACGGAATTCAAGCACGCGCCGCACCGGTTCGAGGCCGGCACGCCGGACATTTCCGGGCCAATTGGATTACACGCTGCTATGGATTATCTGGACGCCATCGGTCGCGACAAAATTTGGCGGCACGATCAGGAATTGGCGAACTATGCCTACGAAAAACTTTCCGCACTCAAGGACATCCGGCTCTTCGGCCCGAAATTAAATTCCGCCAACCGCGCCGGCCTCGTGAGTTTTCTGCTCAAGGATGTTCACGCGCACGACGTGGTGACGCTGGCGGATCAGGCGGGCGTGGCGTTGCGCGGCGGGCATCACTGCACGCAACCGCTCATGCACAAGCTCGGCGTGGAATCCACCGCCCGCGCGAGTTTTTATTTTTACAACACCAAG
>DASYAA010000151.1:0-9092 GCA_036501565.1 Verrucomicrobiia bacterium | reverse complement strand
ATGATACGCATTTGGTTTTCGATGGGGTGATCACATATAACAATGGGGCTAATGGAGCTATTTTTGTCACTGAATCACACGGCGTAGAGCCATATATGAATCCGAATCCTACCCCAGATGATTTTTTCAAAAGGATTGAAGCACTTAAAGTAAAAAGAATTTTCAAATATCCGGCTTGGCAGCATCTAGGAGAATATGCAGACTGAAATTTATACTTCCATTCCGCAATTTCATGCCAAGCCCGAAGAAGTAAAGAGGCGAAATCCAAATTAGAGGGGACTACCTATTGATTGTAATTTTTTACAGGTCGCCTATTTATAAGTGAGGCGTGTGTCCGGGCATCTTTTTATCGCGATAACTTTTGGAAATTTCGATGTTCCTCTGATTTTCGTGAATTTGGGCTTCAAGGTCTTCTATCCGGGTCAATGCCCTTGTAAGAAGAGCAGCGTGCTCCTGAATGACCTTCTGAAGTTTCTCTATCTCTTGTTCGTCAGCCTTAGCCATGTCTAAAAGAATTCAATCTGTTTTCGTGGCAAGCCAATGGGGGTTTTGTCCTATGCGCTGCTCCACGGTTTCCTGCTTCTGCCCGCCTGTTGCGACGTTGAGACTTTACAATCTGTTCGGGCTTAATCAAGCATAAAGATGGCCGCACGCTCAATCACTTTTCGGCGGCTTGGCGGGCGGCTGGAAATCCGGCGCAGCATGGAATGGCGGCACGACTGCCATGACTTCGGTGAGGCCGGGGTCTTTTGGGTCCATGAGAAACACGCGCGAGCCTTCCTGCGGCTCGCACACACCGGCGATGGCAAGGGTCGCCTCGCGTTTCACTTCTTCGGCATCGCCGCCCTCGATCATCAGGCCGAGGACATTGACGCGTTCATGCGGTTTAGCCGGCTCCTCTTCACAGAAGAGCCACGCGGCCTTGACTTCCGGCAGGCTGGCGAGAAATTTGTGCAGCGGCTCGCGCAGGCGCGCCGGTTGACGATTCGGCAACGATATGACCAGACCGTTGAGCGCCACTTCGCCCGGCGTAGGCAGGTAAAGCGCCGAGCCGTCCACGACGGATTTCACCATTTTTTCGTCCATGATGCGCGAACCGCTCTGGCAGCCGGGATTGACGACCACCTTGTAAGGGGCCGTTTGCATCGAAATCACGTGCAATAGCTCGAGTCCCATCATTTCGCACACGCCATTCTTCTCGTTCCATTTGCCGGCGGCCCGGAGCGCCTCCTCCACGCGGGCGGACGATGTGAACACGGGAATCATGTCCTCACCGCTGATTTTCCAGAGAGTGAAGGTCATGGTGCTGCCATTGCCGAACTGCCTGATTTCCTGGCCGTCCGGCACGTCCGGCGTGAGGAAGAGCAGGATGGCTTCCCGCAATTCCTTGAAATAGGCCACGGTTTCCGGCAGTCCCAGATGAGCGTCCTGAAAGGCGCGCTCCAGATCATTTTGAGGTTCCCACATAATTAGTGATTGTTGATTTTGTTAATGTTGCCAGCCATTTAGAGCATAATAAATACCGCGCGAGGCATTCGGCAAAAATAAAATGAAGGCGGATGTAAAAAAATTTCTCGACCTGGTTTGGAAAGTGGGCGTTGCAACGACAAAAAAATTGAAATGAATCACACTCCGGTTTAAGATGGTGCCAGAATCCGGGGATTGTTTCGCCGCAGGTATCCAGCCACGGCAATCATCCGGAGATTTACCGAACGAGTTTTGAAAAAGCAGTTATCACTTAAAACAATTGCGCTCGCCGCATTCATCGCGTTGAACTTGAGCGCAAGGGCCGCATCAATCACATGGAACGCTCCGGTCGCCATTTCAGGCGACGCCAATGTGGCCACCAATGGAACATTGATATATGCTTATTGCTGGTCCGGCATTTCCACAACTGTCAATGGCGTCAATTTCACGGGAACGACTTCCGCCAACAGCGGCGGCGCGGACGTGACGTTGAACGGCTTCGGGAACAATTACACGAGCTTCGGCAGCAGCCCGGGTTCCGCTGCCTACCAAAATATGCTTGCGGGCGCGGATTGGAATGGTTCGGCGGCCGGCACAATAATACTTAACAATCTGACTGTCGGTCATGTTTACGTTGCACAATTTTGGGTCGGTGACTGGAGAAATTACAATACGGTCCGCAGCGAAACCATTAAAGACTCGGCTTCGGATAACATCACGCCGCTGCTGACTTATCAGGTGGGAAGCAGCGGGTCGGGCACTTATGTCATCGGCAGTTTCACTGCCTCCGCAGCGACGCAAACATTCACGCTGACTCCCGGCGGTTCACAGGCAAGCTTGCAAATAAATGCGCTGCAACTTCGTGATCAGACTCCGCCGGCATCGTCCATTTGGACAAATCCATCGGGCGGTTCCTGGCCAATCATTGGCAACTGGTCGAACAACATCGTTGCCAGCGGCGTCGGTGCGACGGCATTTTTCAACACACTGACGTTGACGGCCAATGCCAGCGTGACTCTGGACGGCAGTCGGACAATTGGAAATTTATTTTTTGACGATAAAAATTCTACCCGGCATGGTTGGACATTAAGCACCGGCACCGGCGACCCTTTGACACTGGCGGTCACCAATGGCACGCCCATCATCAGCAATAATGTTCCGACCACCATCAGCGCTGTGCTTGGCGGCACGAGTGGTTTGATTAAAACCGGCAGTGGCACGCTGACGCTTTCCGCCGCGAATACTTTCACGGGCAGCATGACAATCAGTGCCGGGACGTTGCAGCTTGGCGATGGCACGAACAACAACGGCTCGGTGTCCGGCGCAATCATCAACAACAGCGCACTCGTCATCGCCAATCCAAACACGCAAATTCTGGCGAACACAATCAGTGGCAATGGCGGCTTTACAAAAACCGGCGCAGGCACGTTGATTCTTTCGAGCAGCAATTCATATCAAGGCGCGACCGTTATCAGTTCCGGCACGGTGCGTTTGTTTCCGACGTTGTTGACGAACAATTTTCAAGTCATGCCGCTGGGCGATTCGATTACCTACGGCGCCTACGGCTCCGATGCCGGTTACCGTGGCTTTCTTTATGATTTGCTGAATCCCGTTGCTCCTAATTTTCAATTCATCGGCGCCGCGACCGTCAATCCGGGCAATCTGCCGACTAGTCCGATTGATCAGACGCATCATAACGGCTATTCGTCCTACGCGACTTTAGATTTGCTGAACAATCTCGACGGACTTGACCTGAGCCGTTACAACCAATACGGCGGAGCCGAACGCAATCCGAACGGCGGTTACTGGCTTACCGGCGGCAACGGCACCGGACGCAGCGCGGTTTTCCCGGACATCATTCTTTTGCTGGTGGGTGCCAATGACATTGCTCAGGCAAATCTGGGCAATACCAATATCAACATCGTCAATTACCCGACCAATTTGACCGCCTTGATCAACGAGATTGTCACGCTTCGACCCAATGCAAAAGTGCTCATGGCCGACATCACGCCGGAACCTGCGCAGAGCGCAAACGCAGCGACGGTCAATAGTATGATTCACACCGTGGTGACCAATTTTCAGGCCCAAGGCGCGCAGGTGTCGGAGGTAGATTTGTTCACCCAGTTTCCGGCCAATGGATTAAGTGGCGACCAGCTTCATCCCAACGACACCGGCTATAGTTTTATGGCAGGCCAATGGGTTAATGCGATTCTTTCCATTTGCACCGGCATTTCAAGTTGTATCCCTAATGATTCGACGGTAACTGTCGCAACAAATGCGACGCTCGATTTGAACGGCAATCAGGCGACCATTGGCGGACTGACGGGCAGCGGGAATGTTACGCTTGGCAGCGGCGGCATTCTCAATGTCGCAATCCCCGGTGGCACCAATGCAACATTCGACGGCGTGATTTCCGGGAGCGGTGCGTTGACCAAGACTGGCAACGGCAACCTGACTTTGACCGGCAACAACATTTATACCGGCGACACCACCGTGAGCAACGGCACATTATTTGTGCAGGGCACTTTGGCTGGTTCGGTCAATGTTTTCGGCGGAACACTCGGCGGCAATGGCGCCGTGAGCGGAAGCATCACTGTCAACGGAGCGATTGCCCCCGGCACAAACGGCGTGGGAACTTTGTCCACCGGCACAAACAACTGGAACAGCGGGGGCACTTATGTGTGCGGCATCAACGGCACCAACGCGACCGCTTGCGACGAAATTGTCATGACCGGCACACTGAATATGCAAGCTACCTCCGGCAACCCTTTCACCATCAAGCTCGTGTCATTGACTGGCGGCAACACGCCTGGCACCGTGCCAAATTTTAACAAGTTCGCCAATTACTCCTGGACGATTACGACCAGTTCCGGCGGCGTGCAGAACTTTGCCGCGAATGACTTTGTGTTGGATACTTCCTCGTTCAGCAATGACTTCAGCGGCGGCAGTTTCAGTTTGACCGGCGATGGCAATTCGTTGCTGGTCCATTACATACCGCCAGCGCTGATTGCGCCGACATTGAGCGACTATGGGCCGTGGAACAATGATTCATTCCCATTGATGTTCAGCGGACCCAACGGCCAACCTTATGAAGTTCTGACCAGCACGGATGTGTCCCTGCCGCTGATGGATTGGACGCCGTTGACGAACGGCACCTTTGGAAGCGTTTCAGTTGCCTACACTGACACAACGGCGACAAACAACGCCCGTTTTTATCGTATTGCTTCCCCGTAAAATATAACGGATTGAAATTTCCAGAAATTTCTCGACACAATTCGAAAATGGATTTGGTTTAGACTGCGTAATATATTCCCATTTGGCGGCTAACTGCCACTTGACAAATCACATTCCGCCGACAACTTTGAAGTCATGAATAACAATCTTTTACTCCGCTGCACGACGGTTCTTGCAACCATTCTTTTGGCCTTAGGTCTTGTTACGCCTGTGCATGCCCAATCCGCCGCTACGATAAGTCTGTTGGATGATGCTTACGCGACGCTTGCCCAATCAAATCACGATTACAAAGGTCATCGTGTCCGCGCCATGAAACAAATTGATGCGGCCCTCGGTGAAATCGGCGCGAAGGTCAGCGGCAAGGGAAGGAACCGCGAACCGCAAGGCACTTCTGACGCCCAAATGCGCGCTGCCGAAAGCCTGCTTCAAGATGCCCGTCCCGCACTATCCGGCAAAGCTCTCAAACATGTGGACAACGCTATCGCCCAAATCAATGACGGCTTGGCGATAAGATAATTGAAGATCATGAACGGCAGCCTTCCGTAGCTTACCGGACTGACGTTTCATGAACACTTAACATCATGAATGAAGTTCAGGGTTCTGCCGCCGATCCGCGCATTTACATGGCGGCTGAACGCACTTTTCTGGCCTGGATCAGGACTGGCATCGCTTTCATGGGATTTGGTTTTGTGGTTGCCCGCTTCGGTTTATTTTTGCACGAGCTTGCGCTCACCAACCATGTTGTTACGGCCACGCCGTCTCATGGCTTTTCTTTGCCTGTGGGCGTGGCATTGATCGTAATAGGCATTATTGTCAATATCGTTGCTGCAGTCCGGCATCATTGGTACATCAAAGCGCTTGACCGAAATCAATTCCGGCAAGTTTACGGTCCGGGCTTCGCCTTTTTAGTGGCAGGACTATTGGGTCTTATCGGTTTGGCAGTGGCGATTTATCTGGCGGTCATGGTATAAATCCGCCAAAGGCAAGCTGCATCAGGTGCGTTAGTTTCAGTGCGTGGCACAGCAAAACGGCGATTGCTTACAATGCGAGCCTGAATCCGTATTGCGGCTGCGAGCACGGCTGCATTTATTGCTACGCGCGCCCGTCGCATGAGTATCTCGGATTTTCCATCGGCCTCAATTTTGAAACCAAAATCATGGTCAAACAAAGTGCGCCGGAATTGTTGGGCGAAAATTTTAAGTTGGCATTGCGCCAAATTTCGTTTATTCCATTCGCAATCCGATATGGGTTCAATCAAAAAACGCCGCAAGGCAAAAATCAACAAGCACAAACGGCGCAAGAAGCTGCGCTTGAATCGTCACAAGAAGCGCACCTGGCAGAAGTAATTCCGCCTTGCGATTCAATTCATCCGTTCGCGCGCAGTTGCTTTGGCAATTGTCGCGAACGGTTTTATTTTTTTGCGCCGCGATTTGCCGATGAAACATCAATTCGCCAAACATTACACGCGCGAGGAGGCGAATGCGTTGTTACCGCAAATCCGACAATGGCTCGCGTGGCTCAACCAGCTTCGTAAGGATTTGCATCGTTGCGAGCAGCGCTTGAGTGGCCTGACGGAGCAGGGGAAAGACACTGGCGGCGAGACCGTGAACAATTGGATTCGCGCCTTGGCGGACATGCAGGAAACGCTCGCCGAATTTCAGCGCCGCGAAATTTTCATCAAGGATTTGGAACGTGGGCTTCTGGATTTCCCGGCCATCATCGGCGGCAAGGAAGTTTTTTTGTGCTGGGAACAAGACGAAGAAGCCGTGGAATTCTGGCACGATCTCGAAACCGGTTTCGGTGGACGCGAGCGGCTCTGATTTATTTTACGATTTGCACACGGCCTGTGTGTTGCGGATTCGCGCGAAACATTGGCCATGAGCTTTTCGCCAGCGGCGGCAGGTTGTTGGATGAGTTGATGGCGCATAGAAACGCAACATTCACGATGTAAATTGTTCCACCATCGGCGATGGCTGGCGAAGCGACCATGTTTCCGTGATTCCAACTGCTGTCGGTGTTAAGCCGCCATTGCTGCTGACCGTCCCGTCCAATTGCCATCAAATCCCGCCACGGCGCGGAAAAATAAATCGTGCCGCCCGCCGCCACGGCAGGACTTGCCTCAATAAAATCCGGGAAATTCAATTCCCATCGTTTTTTTCCATCGCTGCTGATGGAAATGTTCTGGTCATTGACGGAAAGATAAATGTTCCCATTTTCATCCAGCACGGGCGAGGAGCCAGTCACGCCGCCGGTGTGCAAATGCCATTTTTCCGAGCCATCGGGATTCAGCGCGTAAAAATTTCCATCCGTCGAACTGAAATAAATCGTACCGTCCGCGCCGATGGCCGGTGAAGAAATGATCGGTCCGCGCGTGATGAAAGTCCATCGAACGGCACCGTCCGGCTTAAGCGCATAAAATTTTTTGTCGTGCGACCCAAAATAAATCGTACCGTCCGCGCCGATGGCCGGTGATGAAACAACGATGTTACTTGTGGCAAATTTCCATTTCAACGAATCGTCTGGCTTGAGCGCGTAGAAATTTTTATCCCAAGAACCGAAATAAATTGTCCCGTCCGCGCCAATCGCCGGCGACGAATCCACCCACGCGCCGGTTGCAAAAGTCCATTTCAATTTTCCATCCGGCGTCACGGCGTAAAATTTCCGGTCGCGCGAACCGAAATAAATTGTTCCGTCACCCGCAATCGCCGGAGACGACTTGATTTCGCGTCCCGCGCGGAAAATCCATTTCATCGCGCCTTGCGGTGTCGCGGCGAGCAACTTGCCGTAAAACGTGCCGAAATAAATTGTGCCGTCCGGCGCGATGGCTGGCGAAGAATCGGCAGTGTAATTGGGCAAAGGCAGCGACCATAAATTCGTCACGCCGGATTGCGCGGAACAAATGAATGGCACGCTCAAACAGAAAACGGAAACAGCGCGGCAAATTTTCTTAAGTGATTTCATTAGACGCCAGTTAATCGTCAAATCACCAAAACGGCAAATTCAATCCGCAGCGCACTTGCCACTGCCGCCTTTGCGAACTATCTTGCGCGCTTCTTATGGAAAAAGTTGTCATCATCGGTTCGGGTTGCGCGGGCTGGACGGCGGCGCTTTACACGGCGCGCGCCAATTTGAAGCCCGTCGTTTTCACCGGCGTTCAACCCGGCGGCTTGCTCACGACCACGAGCATCGTGGAAAATTTCCCCGGCTTTCCCGAAGGCGTGGACGGCTACGAATTGATGACGCGGATGCAGAAACAAGCCGAACGCTTTGGCGCGAAGGCGAGTTTCGGCACGGTTGAAAAAGTGGATTTTTCAAAATCGCCGTTTGAGTTGACCGTGGACGGCGAAAAAGTTGAAGCGGAAACGGTCATTATTGCGACCGGCGCGAGCCACAAACATCTGCACGTTCCCGGCGAAGATTTGCTCGAGACCAAAGGCGTGACGTATTGCGCGACGTGCGACGGCGCATTGCCGGTTTTTCGCAATCAACCGCTCGTGGTCGTCGGCGGCGGCGATTCCGCGTGCGAAGAGGCGTTGTATTTGACGCGATTCGGCTCGGAAATTTTTCTCGTGCATCGCCGCGACCATTTACGCGCGTCCAAAATCATGGCCGACCGCGTTCATCAACACACGAAAATCAAACCGGTCTGGGATTCCGTCGTGACGGAAATTCTCGACGCGAAACAGGACAAAGTCATCGGCGTAAAATTGAAAAATTTGAAGACCGGCGCGGAAAGCACTTTGAATTGCGCCGGAGTTTTCATCGCGATTGGTCACGGGCCGAACACGGAAATTTTCAAAGGCCAAATTGAAATGGACGCAAACGGATTTATTTTGCGCAAAAATGGTTCAGCCACGAGCGTGCCGGGCGTGTTTGTCGCGGGCGATTGTTCGGACAACGTTTATCGTCAGGCAATCACCGCCGCCGGAATGGGTTGTGCCGCAGCGATTGACGCGGAAAGATTTCTCGCGGCGCGAAATGAATAATTTTGTCGCCGAGCGGAAGTGAATTACGTCTAATAGGTTTATGAAAGTGCTTTTCTCGATTCTCGCCGTGTCCGCATTTGCGTTGAAATTGTCCGCCGATGAAACAAATTCCGTTGCCGAAAATTTTCCCGGCATCAAAAAAATCAGCGCGATTGAAGCGACAAATTTTTACGACCAAACCGTCGTCGTCACCGGCAAGGTCGCGCAAGTGACCGTTCGACCAAGTTTAACTTTTATCAATTTGGACAAAAAATTTCCCGATTCGCCGCTGGCGGTGGTGATTTTTCATGGGCACAGCAGTTTTTTTGGCAACGTCAATGTTTTGAAAGGCCACGCTGTCGAAATCAAAGGCCAGATTAAAAGTTACCACGACAAGCCGGAATTGGTTTTGGATTCCACAAATCA
>DASYAA010000150.1:0-12633 GCA_036501565.1 Verrucomicrobiia bacterium | reverse complement strand
CATGTCCGTGACTTCTTCGGGTCGCTCGTCAATCAGCAGGATGAAAAGATAAGTCTCGGGATTATTTTTCAAAATGGCGTTGGCCATTTTCTGCATCAAAACGGTTTTGCCCGTGCGCGGCGGCGCGACGATCAGTCCGCGCGTGCCCTTGCCAATCGGGCAGACCAGGTCCAGAACGCGCGTGCTCAATTCTTCCGGCGCGGTTTCGAGGATGAGCCGTTTGTCCGGAAACAGCGGCGTGAGATTTTCAAAATGCGTCTTGTCCTTCGCCTTGTCCGGCTCCTCGCCGTCCACGGCCTCGACTTTCAGCAGCGCGAAAAATTTTTCTTTTTCCTTTGGCGGACGGATTTGTCCCGCGATCAGATTTCCCGTCTGCAAATCAAACCGCCGGATTTGCGAGGGCGAAATGTAAATATCCTCCGGGCAGGGCAGATAATTGAAACTTTGCGAACGCAAAAATCCAAAACCTTCCGGCAAAATTTCCAGCACGCCTTCGGAAAATAAAACGCCCGCGCGCTCGGCATTTTTTTGCAGGATGTGGAAAATGACCTCGTGCTTGCGCATCGTGCCGAAATTTTCCACGCCCAAATCCTTGGCCATCTTGTTCAGGTCATTCATGGACATCGCCTGAAGCTTGGCGATGTTGATGGACGCGGCGATTTTGTCGCGCTGATAGCCCCGACGTTCTTCAAATCGCGTGTCATCGTTGGTTGGCTCGACCGGCGTGGACGGCGGGCGCAATCCGGCGGAACCGGACTGTTCAGGCGCAGCAGCGGGAATTTCCTCGGTGGGCGGCGCGACCGGCAATGGCGATTCAGTAGCGGAAGACATTTCTTCTGCCGGTTGCTCCTTCGGTTTTTTCGTTGAAACTCTTGGCATAAATAAAAAATCAAATATTTTCGCACTGGCTGGGATTTGATTGCCTCGCGCGTCAGCGGCCGCAAAACTTCATGCATTGGACGATTTGCGACCGGATGGGTTCAAAATGGGATTTCCGCTGCGGCGTTGAGGTTGTCCTCAATACGGTAGGGGAAATGTTGCAGTCAGTTCACGGCAAGACTGGCGCATCTTGGTCGTCGTGTCAAATGAGATTTTTCTTGAGATTTTCGTTTCAGCGGCGCGTAATCGGAAACAGCCATGAAAAATTTCAAAGCCGGATTGATCGTCGCCGTCGTAATCGCTGGTGCAATCTTTTTGTTTATTCAACATCAAGCGCAGGACAAATTGCGCGCGGAAAATGAATCGTTGACGCAGCAACTTGTTCAACTGCAAACCGACAACGAAAGCCTTTCAAATCGCCTCGCCGGAATTGGCGACGCCAAAAAATTGACGGACGAGCAGTTTAATGAATTGCTGAAGTTGCGTGGTGAAGTTGGAATGCTTCGCAACCAAGTTGTTGAACTTGGAAAATTACGGGAAGAAAATCATCGAATAAGCAAAGAATTGGCTGATGCAAACCAGGCACTTCAATCATTGCCAAGCCCTGAACAGGTGCTGTTCAACAAAAAACGTATTCAATCCGTAAATGATGCGAAAATGATCGGCCTCGCAATGCGACTTTGGGCGGGAGATAATAACAATCAATATCCAACAAATTTTGATGACATGACAAATGAACTGGGAGGTGTCACTAATGAAATACACTTTAAGGAAACTTTTGAATTTATGAACGCTGGCGTTGCCGATGAACATTACCCACAAATGCTGATGCTTCGGGAAATAAATCCACGTCAAGCTCCAGATGGTAAATGGGAGCGGGTTTATGGCCTGGCGGACGGCAGCGTTCAAACAATAACTTCCAATAACGGAAATTTTGATGATTGGGAAAAAGCGTTGGAAAAAGAACAGTTCAACACAATCTACAATCCGCCAAAAAATCAATAAGGCAGTGGAAATTTCGCCGTCAGTTCGCGCACGCGGGCGCGGACTTTGTGCGCGGCGTCCGCGTTTTTGATGTCCAACAGCACTTCGGAAATCATGTCGGCGATCGCGGCCATTTCCGTTTCCTTCATCCCGCGCGTCGTGACGGCGGGCGTTCCCAAACGGATTCCGCTGGCTTGGAATGGCGAGCGCGTCTCGAACGGAATCGTGTTTTTGTTGACCGTGATTCCCGCTTCGTCGAGCGCAATCTGGCAATCTTTGCCCGTCAGATTTTTCGCGCCCACGTCCACGAGCATCAGATGATTGTCCGTGCCGCCGCTGACGAGACGATAGCCGTTGCGTTTCATGCCGTCGGCCAGTGCCGACGCATTTTTTACGATCTGCTGCTGATAATTTTTGAACGACGGCTGCAACGCTTCGTGGAAGCAAACCGCTTTGCCCGCGATGACGTGTTCGAGCGGGCCGCCTTGAATTCCCGGGAAAATATTGGAATCAATTTCCTTCGCGAATTTTTCGCGGCACAAAATCAATCCGCCGCGCGGGCCGCGCAATGTTTTGTGCGTCGTCGTTGTGACAAAATCTGCATGCGCTATCGGACTCGGATGAATTCCGGCGGCGACCATGCCGGCGATGTGCGCGATATCCGCGAGCAAATACGCGCCGACTTCGCGCGCGATTTCGCCCATGCGTTTGAAATCAATCACGCGCGGATACGCACTCGCGCCGACGGTGATCATGCGCGGTTTGTGTTCGCGCGCCATTTGCGCAAGCTGGTCGTAATCAATCCGTTCGTCATCTTTGCGAACGCCGTAATGGACGATTTCAAAAAATTTACCGCTGAAATTCGCCTTGTTGCCGTGCGTCAAATGTCCGCCATGCGACAAATCCATCGTCAGCATTTTGTCGCCGGGTTTGAGCACGGCAAAATAAACCGCCATGTTCGCGCCGCTGCCGGAATGTGGCTGGACGTTCGCGTGTTCCGCGCCGAACAATTTTTTCGCGCGGTCAATCGCCAGTTGCTCGATGACATCAATATTTTCGCAGCCGCCATACCAGCGTTTCTTCGGATAACCCTCGGCGTATTTGTTCGTCAGCATGGAACCTTGCGCTTCCAGGATGGCCGGGCTGACAAAATTTTCGCTCGCGATCAATTCGATGTTTTCCTGCTGGCGCAATTTTTCATGTTGAATGGCTTCGGCAATTTGCGGGTCAACATTTCGCAAACGCAATTGCAGCGGCGCGAGGCGAAAATCAATTTTGTTCACGCGACGTTCGTGGCGTCCGCCCTCGAATTTTCCGGCGATGAACGTGTCGAGAATTTTTTTTGCGAGTTCGGGCGCGGTATTTCCGGCGAGGCACAAAACATTCACATCGTTGTGACGGCGCATCAAGTCGGCTTCCTTCTCATCGAAGGCCTGACCCGCGCGCGCGCCGGGAATTTTATTTGCTGCAATGTAAATTCCCACGCCGCTGGTGCAAACGAGCAGCCCGAGTTCCGCTTCGCCTGCGGCAACCGCCTGCGCGGCGGGCTGCGCGAAATCGGGATAATCGTCCGCCGGGTCTTTGGCCAGCGCGCCGAAATCCTTGACGGTCAGGCCACGCGAAAGCAGATATTTTTTCAGCGTTTCCTTCAAATCAAAGCCGCCGTGATCCGCGCCAATCGCGAAATTGACGGGTAAATTTATTTTTGCGCCTTGGGGCGCGGACAGGATTTCGTGTTGTTCCATAAATTTGAAAAGCGACGCGATGCCTTGCTCGATTTGTTCGCGACAATGCGCGTAAATTTCATACGAACTGCCAATCGGGTCCGCGATGTCTTTTTCAAACGGCTCGAGCGTTTCGTCAAATTCGCGCAGCAAAAAAGTTTTTTCCGCAGCCGGCGGATACAAAAGCGCAATCGTGTCCACATGGCCGTGCGTCATGCCGAAAATAAAATCCGCCTGCCGCACCAAATCCGCCGTGAGCGCGCGGCTGCGCTGATCGGAAATATCAATTCCAATTTCTTTCATGGCCGTGACCGAATGCGGCGTCGGCGGCTGGCCGTCAATTGCCCCGATGCCCGCCGAAAACACGCTGAACTCGCCGCGCCCGCGCACCGCGCGCCGGAACAATGCCTCGGCCATCGGGCTGCGGCAGACATTTCCAGTGCAAATGAATAGAATCGTTTTCATCCCGCGCGAAGGTTCAAGGTGATTTGTGAAAGGCAAATCGTCAAATCAGAAATCAGGAGCGCGACTGGCGAACTACCGCGAGACCTTTGATTAAATCCACCGCGCGTGCCAAAACCGGGTCGCGAATGAATGGTTTGCTCGGCTCGGCCGGACGCGACGCGGAATCTTCGTCCTCATCACCATCCTTGATTTTTTCGCGCACCAGATCCGCTTCGCTCGTGTGATCCACGAACGGCAAAAAATCGTTCGTGGTTGCGCTGGAATTGGTTTCGCTCTGTGCCAAAGTTCCGAATGGATTTTCCAAAAAATCTTTCTCGGCCACGGCGTTCACCGGAACAGAAATGTCCGGCTGCAAATCTTTCGCCGGATTCCCAAAAATCAAACCCGCGCGCGCTTCCCGCAAATCCGCCGCCAGCTTCACCGCCGCGCCGCGCGTTTCGGCATTGATCAAGATCGCCAGCGGCAGTTTTTTTGATGCGAATAAATTTTCCACTGCCTGTTCCGCCGTGGAATCGTCGCCGTCCGCAAACCGCAAATCCAAAATTGTTCCCACAATTTTGTTCGTGCCTGTCAGGGCGGTCTGCGCCGATTGAATTTCGTCCGCCAGATTTTTTCCCACTTCGCCCACGCGCAAATACGCCACATTATTTTCAAAAATTGCCAATTTGGCCAAAGCTACATTAGTCGCTTCCGCGAACAGCGGGATTTGCGCGAGCGCCAAAAATAAAATCAAAACAGAGAAACCAAAAAATTGTCGTGTCATTCTGCATCCAAATTGCGCGACAAAACGCTGAAAGTAAAGCAGCGAGCGCATTTTGAGGTTTGGAAAAAATCGTCGATTTGTTGCCTTGAATTTTTAATGGCCGTGGTTCAATTTTGGGAGGTTAGGCTGATGAATGTATGAAACGATGCGCCCAATGCGGCAAAGAATATCCAGACGAAGTTTTAGTCTGTGCCATTGACCAGCAGCCGCTTCAACAGGTTGTTTCTTCTCCGCCAGCCCAAGCCCCATTACCAGCTAAAAGCCACAAGAAATCCGATTTTATCAGTTTAGAGACAATGTTGATTTGGGCGATTGTTGCCGTAGTTATATTATTTATCGTAGGCTATATTTTATTGTTCGGTTTTGGATTGGAACGCGACCATGCGTTTTGAGGTATCCACCTAATAATTCGACGGAGTTAAATTGATTTCAAAACGTACCACTGCCGAAAATTGCTTGCCGTTGCGCTTTGCAAAGATATAATATACGCCCGATGTTTTTAAGGCCGGGGTTGGGTTGGTAGCTCAGTCGGTAGAGCAGTGCCCTTTTAAGGCATTGGTCGAGAGTTCGAGTCTCTCCCAACCCACCAGCTTTCGCTTCAAGCTGCGGCTCGGCAAGCCAGTTTCAACAGACAATCCGCAGCCGCCCGCGCTCGATTGAAAAGATCGCGGGCAGATTTCCCGCCCACTCGCCGTCCAATTCAAAAGCCGCCGGCAAATCGCCCGACAATTCAAAACTTGCCGCGCGAAAGCGGCGCACGATTTTTTCCGGCAACTTTTGGCGGACAAGAAAATTCGGCGCGCAACGAAGCATGGTCAGCCAGTCTGCCTGCGGAAAAATGCAAACGTCCAAAAGTCCGTCATGCAAATCCGCCGAGGGAAAAATTCCGAACGAGCCGCCATAAAAACGTCCGTTGCCGATCAAAATCAATTCGCCGGAAAAATTTTGACCATTCGCGCGAACTGTGATTTTTGGCTTTTTTTCCCGCAAGGCTTTCAATCCGGCAATGACATAGGCGAGCGGGCCGATTTTTTTCTTTTGCTGCAAGTCCAGCAATTCAATCGCGCGCGCGTCCAGTCCCGCGCCTGCGAGCTGGACGAAATATTGTTTTTGACGGACGCCGTTCGCAAAAGATTCCACGCACGGCAGGTCAATTTTCATTTCCCGACCGCGCTGCACCACTTTCCACGCGCGTTCGACTTGCAACGGGATTTTTAATTCGCGCGCAAATACGTTGACCGTGCCCAGCGGCAGCACGCCAAGCCGCGCGCGGTCGAAGCCATTTGGCGAGTCGCCGATTCCATTCAAAACTTCGTTGACCGTGCCGTCGCCGCCGGCGGCCACGATTAAATCGAAGCCATCGGCGACGGCTTCCGCCGCCAAACGTCGCGCGTCACCCGGAGCGGCGGTGGCCTTGAACGCGCATTGCGAACCGATGGCGTCGAGTTGACGGCGAAAACGTTTTGCCTTTTCGCCGCGCGCCGCCGGATTGAAGATGACGCAGATTGGCACGCGCGAATGATTTTGGCGCAAATGGTTTTAGTCGAGCAGAAAGCATTGCGCTCGCCGCACATTTTTCCGAAACTGCCCGCGATGAACGACGCAACAAATTGGAAAGTTCCCAAATGGCCGTTTCTGCTCGGCAACGTGCTGCTGCTCGCATTCGCCTATTTTATCGTCTGGAAATCGCCGCACCCGATTGGCAAATGGGAAATTATCGCGTGTTTTGCGTCCGCCGCGTTCGGCGCGTTGATTGGCGTCGTGCCGTTCATTCTCGATTATCGCGCGATGGGGAAATTGATTGAAGTCAACGCGCTCGGCGAAGTTTCCGAAAAAATTCAAAATCTGGAAAAACTGGCCGCACAAATTTCTTCCGCCACCAATCAGTTGGCGGACGTTCAGGAAACCGTCAAAGGCAGTTCGGATAAAACGGTCGCTGCGGCGAAAGGGATTGCCGAAAAAATGGCCGCCGAAGTCCGTGAATTTTCCGAGTTCATGCAGAAGATGAACGACAGCGAGAAGGCCGCACTGCGGCTGGAGGTTGAAAAATCGCGGCGCGGCGAGACCGAATGGCTGCAAGTGCTCGTGCATATTCTCGATCATATTTTTGCGCTGCACGGCGCGGCGGTGCGTTCCGGCCAGTCGCAAGTGGTCAATCAAATCGCCCATTTCCAAAATGCCTGCCGCGGCACAGTGCGTCGGATTGGTCTCGCTGCGTTTGTCGCCGCACCGGACGAAAAGTTCGACGCCGAACGTCATCAGGTCGCGGGCAGCAAGGAAAAGCCATCCGGCGACGCGGTTGTCGCCGAAACGGTCGCCGCCGGCTACACGTTTCAAGGAAAACTTTTTCGTCCCGCGATGGTGCGCCTGCGTGAAAAGGACTTGCCCGCCGCGACGACCATTGAAAAAACCATTGTTCCATCGTTGAAACCCGAAGATGCGGAAGACGAACTTTCGCTTGAATCGCCGGATTAAATTTTAACGTCCACTGTTTTCTGCGCCGACAAAAAGTGCAGCCAGCAATTTGTGACCGGTCGTGAATAAATTTTCGACAGCGCACGCGCGTAAAGTCTCAATTGCGGCGAATAAATTTTTGCCTTGTCCGTCAATTCATTTGCGCGAACTTCATCCGTCTTGAAATCTACAAGCCAGATTTCCTTCGGCAACAGAACAACCAAATCCGCGACGCCTTGAACGACGACAAATTCGTTTTCCGAACCCGGCTGCGATTTCATTCCGAGAATTTCGTCCAATTCTTTCGGACTGAACTTTGCCGTGAACGGCAATTCGCGTTTTACATTTGCCGCGTGTTTTCGGATTGCTTGTCCCGCCGCTGAATTCCAAAACCCCGCGACGTTTTCCAAATTCAAAGCCGCGCGCTCGTCCGCTGATAAAACTTTTCCCTGCTCCAATCGTTCTGCCTCAACTGCGAGTGATGCCAAGTTACCCGCGCTTTCAAACGAAAAATGCTGCAGAAATTTGTGAGTCGCCGTGCCCGCATCCGCCGCTGACAATTTCGTGCGCACACTCCGTTGCATCGGAAAAATCTGTTCCGCTTCATCCTCCACTTCTTCCGCCGCCTGCCGACGCAATGCCGTGACGGACGATTTGGCCGCGCGCTCCGTCGAACTTTGAAATTTGTAATTCCAACTCAAAACCTTTCTTAATTTTTCCTTCGTGGCGTTGTCGAGCGGCGGCAATTCAATTTCCAAACTCCGTTCTTCATTTTCAATTTTTGGAACCATTTCTTCGTCCCCAAAAATCCGCCAGCGCAGATTTTGCAATTCGCCTTTCGTTTCGCCTTGGACTTGATTTCCAAACCAAAGCCCGATCCAATCCGCATAACTTTTTGCCGCCAAAATTTTTTGCGACGTAATCGCTTCCTTTTTTTGGCACGCCTCCCATTTTTTTTCTGAAATTCCGCCGCATAAAATCAGATTATCGCGCGCGCGCGTCATTGCGACGTAAAGCAACCGCAATTCCTCGCCGCGCAATTCGCGCCGCTGGTTTTTTTGCGCGAGCCAGTAAGCCAAACTCGGAAAACGTCCGCCGGTTTTTGGCGGCTGCACGCGCGGACACAAACCAAATTCCTCGTCGAAAATAATTTCGCCACGCAAATCCTGCGTGTTGAAACTTTTTGCCAGATCCGCGACGGCGACGACCGGAAATTCCAGCCCTTTGCTTTGATGAATGCTCATCAATCGCACGGCATTTTCTTCCGCGCCCGGCGCGACTTCCGGCTCGGCCTCGATTTCGCGCTGCGCCTCGATGAATTTCAAAAATCGAAAAAGTCCGCGCCGTTGAAATTCATCAAATTTTTCCGCGAGGTTCAAAAATCTTTGGACGTTCGCAAACTTTTGCGCGCCGCGCGGACGTGATCTGAGCCAGTCATCATAATGCGTTTCCGCCAGAATGGCTTCGAGACATTGCGAGAGCGAAGATTGTTGCGCCAATTTTCGCCAGCGCGAAAATCGTTCCAAAAATTTCCCGGTCTTCTCGCGAGTTTCATTCTGGATTCTGACTTCTGGATTCTGACTTCTGACAAGCGCGAACCAAAATTTTCCATTTCCGAGCAAACGAATTTCCGCCAGTTCATCCAGCGAACAACCGACGAGCGGCGAGCGCAAGACGGCGATGCACGGAATGTCCTGCAACGGATTGTCGAGCAGTTGCAGCACGCTCAACAAATCCAGAATCTCGCTGCTATCGTAAAATCCGCCACGCTCGACGACGAGCGGAATCCCGGCGCGCTCAAATTGTTTCGCAAAAATTTCCGCCTTGCCCGACGGCGCGCGCAAAAGAATTGCCATATCGCGCCAATCGGCAACGCGGGAAATCTTTTTTTTGTCGTCCCAGATTTCGTGGGCGGAATTTTTCAATTCCAGCAATCGCAATGCGAGCATTCGCGCTTCTTTTTCGGATTCTTCCAAATCGGCCAAATCATCATTGCCGTTTTCAATTTCAGAATTTTCGTTTCGGCCATTCTTAATTCGCAAAAGCAATTCTGTCCGCGGTTCTGAATTTTTTGTTGCGCTGAAAGCCGCGCGCGTTTCCGGCGAACCGAATCTCAATTGCGCCTCATCGTCATAATTCACGCCGCCGATTTCCTCGCGCATGAGCGGCTCGAAAAGCGAATTCACGAAATTCAAAAGCGATTCGCGGCTGCGGAAATTTTCTGCCAACGGAATGGTTTGACCATTTTTTCCGCGCCAGTTTTTGGCGTAATCGCGGAAAATTTTCGGGTCGGCGAGGCGAAAGCGATAAATGCTTTGCTTCACGTCGCCGACGAGAAAACGGTTCGCATTTTTACCATCGCGTGAAAGCGCGGAAATGATTTTGTCCTGCGCTGCGTTGATGTCCTGATATTCGTCCACGAAAACGAAGCGCAATTTCTCGCGCCAGTGTTCGGCAATCAAAGTCGGCTTTTCGGCTTCAAAATCCCAAAGCAGTTTCAGCGCGAATTGCTCAAGGTCGTGAAAATCAAGAACGCCGTCGCTACGCTTGCGTTCGGAAAAATTTTCGGAAAATTCTTTTGCGAGCAGCAAAAGCGTTTTCATGTGGCCGCGAATCCAACTCCAATCTTCGGCCAGCGGGTCGCTTTCCTTTGCTGGCGCGAGCGAATTCAAAAATTTGGCGTCGTCAAAAAAATCTTCGAGAGGTTCGCGGAATTTTTTTGTTCCGCGCGGCCAGTTTTCATCGGCGGCGGCAATCTCCTGCAACGCTTCCAACGAATCGGGTTTGCGGAGAATTTCCAGGCCTCCGGCGGCCTTGGGATTTTCCGCGCGCAGATTTTCAAGCAACGAGAGCGATTCATTTTTCCAATTTTCAATCGCTTCGCCAAACCACTGACGCCATTGAACTGGTTCGACGGCAGAAAAAATTTCAACTTGCCGCGAAAGCCAGCTTTCGGCGTCCGCGCGGGTTTGAATGTAATTGTGCAGTTGCAAAACGAGCGCGCGGATTTTTTCATCGCGCCCGTTGCCGTAAATTTTTATCAAATCCTGAACGGCGATTGAAAACTCGTCTTCATTTTCGTAGTGTAAATTGAATTGCTCTTCCAGCGTTTCATCGGCGAGCAATCGCGTCTGGCCTTCATCCAAAATGGAAATTTGCGGGTCGAGACCGAGTTCGTGAAAATGTTCGCGGACGAGCTTGAGGCAAAAACTGTGCAGCGTGCCGATGTGCGCGGCGTCGAACAGCGCAAGCTGTTCGACGAAATGCGAATCGGAATTTTCTCGCGAAATCTTTTCCAGCGCAACGCGCAAACGCTGGCGCATTTCCGTCGCGGCGGCTTCCGTAAACGTGACAATCAAAATTTCATCGAGCGAAACATTTTCCTCGCAAATCAAATTCAGGCATCGCGCGACGAGCGTGTGCGTCTTGCCCGTTCCGGCGCCGGCCATGACGAGCACATTGCCGCGCGCGGCGACAGCGCGCTGTTGCGACGGCGTGAGGTTTTCCATTTATGATTTAGGATTAATGATTTATGATTTTCACGGCTCTCGGAATACGGTTCAATCGTAAATCGTAAATCGTAAATCGTAAATGACTCTTAAAGATCAGCCAGCCAGCGAACGTCCGCGCGAACGGCTCGCGGCGCTCGGCGCGGACGCGTTGAGCCACGCGGAATTGATCGCGATTCTTTTGCGAACCGGTTTGAAAGGCGCGAATGCCGTCGAAGTTGGAAAACAATTGCTGCACAAATTCGGCACGTTGCAATCGCTCGCGCAAACTTCAGTCGTGGATTTGCAAAAAGTCAAAGGCATCGGACGCGACAAGGCGGTGACGCTCGTGGCCGCGTTTGCGCTCGCGCGAAAAATGGCGCGCGAACTGCAATACGAATCGCCCGTGCTTGATAATCCTGAAAATGTCGTCGCCCTTTTGCGCGAACAAAATCTTTTGAAAAGCGTCGAGACGCTGCAAGTGCTATTGTTGAACACACGGCACAAATTGATCCGCGTCGAGGAGATTTCCGACGGCACGCTCGACACGATTCTGGTTCATCCGCGCGAAGTTTTCAAAAGCGCGATTGCAGCGAACGCCGCCGCGATTGTTCTCGTCCATAATCATCCGAGCGGCGACCCGACGCCGAGCGAAGCCGACATCAAAGTAACGCGCGATTTGATTCGCGCTGGCCAGCTTTTGAAAATTGACGTGATTGATCACGTCATTATTGGCCGAGCGACGCCGGACCGCGCGAAGGATTATTGCTCGTTGCGCGAATTGGGATATTTTTATGCCTGAATTGATTCACAAAACCGCCATCATTCATCCGAAAGCGAAACTGGACGCGACGGTTCAAGCCGGGCCGTTCGCCGTGATTGACGAGGGCGTGGAACTCGGCGCGCATTGCGTCGTTGGGCCGCACGTTTATTTGACTGGCGAAACAAAAATCGGTTCGCACAATCAATTTCACGCCGGTTGCGTTATCGGCGACGCGCCGCAGGATTTGAAATACAAGGACGAGCCGACGCGCCTGCGCATCGGCGACCATAATGTTTTCCGCGAACACGTCACGGTGCATCGCTCGACCAATGTTGACGGCGAGACGGTCGTCGGCTCGAATAATTTTCTGATGGCGAACTGTCACGTCGGCCACAACTCGCACTTGGGCAATCACATCATCATCGTGAACGGCGCGTTGCTTGGCGGCCATGTGACGGTGCAGGATCGCGCGTTCATTTCCGGCAACTGCCTCGTCCACCAGTTCACGCGCATCGGCACGTTGACGATGATGCAGGGCAAGGCGGGTATCGGCCAGGATTTGCCGCCGTTTACAATCGCGCACGGCATCAACCGGATTTGCGGGTTGAACGTTGTAGGCTTGCGGCGCGCAGGCTTCACGGCGGAACAGAGGATTGAATTAAAACGGCTTTACCATTTATTGTTTCGCAGCGGAAAAAATTTGCGGGCGGCAATTGAAGAAGCGCAAAAAACTTTTGCCAGTCCGACGGCGAAAATCATGTTAGATTTCGTCGCAAGCGCGAAACGCGGCGTTTGTTCGGACACGAGTTGCGCGATTTCCAAAAATGAAGATGAATAGAAAGACGCGGGATGTATAAAATCATTGGACAAGACGGCAAGGAATACGGACCTGTCACCGCCGAACAATTGCGGCAGTGGATTGCGGAAAACCGCGTCGAACGCCGGACGCCGGTTTTTGTGGACGGCGCTAAAGACTGGAATTTTGTCGGCCTGCTGCCGGAGTTTGCAAATTGTTTTGCGAACGGCGCGCCACCGCCGATTGCACCGCTCAAACCCGTAGCTTCAACAGCCGGGCAAATGCCAAAAAAAAATTCCTTTGCCGTCGCGGGAATG
>DASYAA010000149.1:0-13260 GCA_036501565.1 Verrucomicrobiia bacterium | reverse complement strand
CGGTTGAACCCATCAGTTGCGCGAACAGAAGCCGCTGTTGCCGCAATTCCGCGATGACATCCGGCGATGGCGGCGCAACTTTTTCAGCGACCATTCCTGATTTGTCGCGCATCGAAAAATCCACCGCGAGAATGAAAATCCAAATCGCTGCGAGTCCAACCCAAGCCACGGGCGCAGGCCAGAAAATCTCGCGCAGCCGGAGTTTTAGCGTGGCCGCGAATGTCAATTTACGGTCAGATTTCGTCCGCCAACTTACATCGGTAACGGCTAGGATTTCAGCGCGCCATTCGCCCGGAATTGCTTTGATCGGTTGTCGCGAAATTTTTTGTTCAAACTCGTTCATTTGATTTCCTCGTAAAGTGGACGCAGCCGCTCGCGCATTTTGTCTAGTCCGTAGCGATAGCGGCTGGCGGCGGTGTTCGGCGGAATGTCCAGCGCGGCGGCGATTGCCTCAAAGGTCAGTCCTTCCCACAATTTCAAATGAACAACAGCGCGCTGTTCTTCCGGCAATTCGCCGAGCGCAACGGAAAGTTCGTTGCGGAAAACCTCCTCGTCCGGATCGCTTGATTTTGCAAATGGAGAAATTATTTCTGCGGCAAAATTCTCCTTTGTCCGCTCGCGTGTGCCGCGACGCCGGATCAGATCAATCGCCGCATTGTGCGCCAGCCGGATTAAAAACGCCCGTTCGTCGCGGACGCCATCCAGTAATTTCGATTCGCGCGCCAGCTTGATGAAAATTTCCTGAAGCAAATCACGCGTGTCGGCTTCGTCGCGCGTGAAGTTCAGCAGAAAAGCAAAAAGCGGCTGCGCGTGCCCATCGTAGAGCCGCTCGATTTCCGTTGCGCGGGGCATTTCGCCTTAATGACGCGCGCGTCGGGCGGATTTGTCTAGTAATAAAATAAATTCTTCGTGTTCTTTGCGTCTTTGTGGTTATTTTATTTTTGCGAATGCCGCCGCCGAAAAAAATCTCCGCCCGACAAAAAGTGCTCGCGCAATGGCGCGGCGTTGACCTCGCGCCGATTGAAGCGGCCAAGGCCGTCCGCGCGCGCGACGCGGGCAAAGTCGTTTCAAAAGTTTTGGCGGATTTGAAGATGGATTCGCGCCGCGCCGACATCGAACTTGTCAAAGTCTGGAATTCTTTGCTCGACCCGAACATCACGGCGCACGCGCAGCCGCACAATCTGCACAAAGGCACGCTGTTCGTGAATGTGGACAGCAGCGCGTGGCTTTCGGAAATTGTTCGTTACCGTCGCAAGGAAATTCTAGATCGTTTGCAGCACAGCTTTGGAAAAAATCTGATTCAGAAAATTTCCTTCCGAGTCGGCTGAAATTTTCAGCGCATCAACTTCATCTGCTTCGGCGTGAGCAGCCACGCGAGCGTTGCGCATTTGCCGGTTCGCAGTTTCCCGACTTCTAATTTGCAAAGGCCGCCTTTTTTGAAATCTACGGCCGCGTTTTCGTTGCCGGAAATGAGCAGTGAAATCGTCCGGCTCAAATAAGGTTCGTGCCCGACGAGCAGGATGCTTTCCGGCGCGGGCTTCAAGTTGTTCAACTGGCGGAAGAAATTTTTCGCGTTGCCGTCCGGCTGCAATTCACCGGAAAATTTCAGCCGTTTTTTCAAATTCAATTTATCAGCGACGATTTCCGCCGTTCGTCGGGCGCGCATATACGGACTTGAAAGAATCAGATTGAAATCCAATTTCATTTTTTCCATCGCGCGGCAGGTTTTGCGAAGTTGTTTTTTGCCTTCCGCCGTCAATGCCCGTTCAGCGTCATTTTTTGATTCCCATTCGTCACGTTCGACGGCAATTCCGTGGCGCAAAATATAAATATTCATGCGGTGAAAATTACATTCACCTCCGCCAAATGCAAAGGCCGCAAAATGTAACATTTTTCATTTTGGTTTATGCGTCGGCATTTTCTATTTTCAGAGCAAGATGGAACCCGTTCGCCGCGCTGTGATTGATGTCGGAACCAATTCGATAAAATTATTGGTGGCCGACGTGCGCGAAGGTCGCGTGCAGCCCGTCCACGAAGAAAGCCGGCAGACACGACTCGGCAAGGGATTTTACGAAACGCACCGGCTTCAACCTGAAAGCATCGCGCACACGGCGGCGGCTGTCTGGGAATTTGCCGAAATCGCGCGCGGAAAAAATTCCGGGACGATCCGCGTCATTGCGACGAGCGCGGCGCGCGACGCTGTAAATCCGGATGATTTGACTTCCGCCGTCGAACGGGCGTCGGGGCTGAAAGTGGAAATTATTTCCGGCGACCAGGAGGCGGACTGGGCGTTCCGCGGCGTGACGACCGATTTGGAACTGGCCCAAACGCCGCTGCTTCTGCTCGATGTCGGCGGCGGCAGCACGGAATTTATTTTAGGGCGCGGCGCGGAAAAACATTTCGCTCAAAGTTTCCCGCTCGGCACGGTGCGGCTGCTTGAAAAATTTCCGCATGGCGATCCGCCGTCGCGCGCGGAATTTTCAAAATGCCGCGACTGGCTTAAAAATTTTCTGCAAAACGAAGTCCGCCCGAAACTCGAACCTGCTTTGCAGCGCGAAAAAAAATCCGGGGAAATCCATCTTGCAGGTACCGGCGGCACGGCGACCATTTTGGCGCGGATGGAATTAAAATCGGACCGCTATGACCGCGAACGAATCGAACGAACAGCTTTGAGCTTTGAAAAAATCATCGCGCACCGGAAAATTTTGTGGAAATTGCCGCTGGAAGAACGAAAAGAAATTTCCGGCCTGCCAAAGTCGCGCGCCGACGTGATTCTTACCGGCGTCATCATTTACGAAGCCATTATGGAAGAGTTCGGCTTCAAGCAACTGCGCGTCAGCACGCGCGGCTTGCGCTTCGCGGCGGTGATGGATTGAAGCATTTACGATTGATGATTTACGATTTACGATTTGGCTGGCGCAGCGAATCGCGCAGCAACCGTAAATCATCAATCGCAAATCATAAATTCCCATGCGTGTTTTAATTGTCGGCTGCGGCTACGTCGGAATGCCGCTCGGCGCGGAACTCGTTCGGCTCGGCCACGAAGTCTTTGGGCTGCGACGAAATATGTCTGCGGAAAGTGAATTGAAAGCCGTCGGAATTCAACCGATCTTTGCCGACGTGACGAAGCCGGAAGAACTAAAAAAATTACCGTGCGAATTCGATTGGATTGTCAATTGCGTTGCCGCCGGCGGCGACGCGGAAAATTATCGCGAAATTTATTTCGACGGCACAAAAAATTTGATCGAATGGCTCGCGCCAAATCCGCCCAAGAAATTTGTTTACACCAGCAGCACCAGCGTTTATGCGCAAAATGACGGCTCGCAAGTCAAAGAATCCAGCCCGACCGAACCGATTTCAGAAACGTCAAAAATTCTTGTCGAGACAGAGAAAGTTTTGCTTGAAGCATTTCAGCAGAAAAAGTTTCCCGCAGTTATTTTACGCGTGGCCGGAATTTACGGGCCGGATCGCGGACATTTGTTCAAACAATTTTTGAAAAATGAGGCGCGCATCGAAGACGACGGTTCGCGCAGTTTGAACATGATCCATCGCGACGATCTGGTCGGCTGCATCATCGCCGCATTGAAAAGCGGACGGGCGGGCGAGATTTACAACGCCGTGGACGACGAGCCGGTGAGCCAGAAAAATTTCTTTGAATGGCTTGGCGGAACGCTTGGCAAATACCCGCCCCCATCTGCGCTGGAAAATTCCCTCGAAAACCGAAAACGCGGCGTGACGAACAAGCGCGTTTCAAACCGCAGGCTGAAAATGGAACTCGGCTGCCGGTTCAAATATCCGAATTTCCGAATCGGCTACAGCGCGGAAATTTTGCGACTGGAACGCGCGGGCCAATTGCACGTCGCGCCGGATGCGCGATGATTATTTTGCCGGCGGCGAACGCATCAACGCGACGACCTGTTTATACAAATCCTGCATCGCCACGCTCAACGCATCGAATTCATGAACCTGTTCCGGCTGCGAAGAATTTTCCGCCGCGATTTTCGCCAGGTGCCAGCCGTAGCTCAATGCATCCGCCTGGGTCAGAAGCAACGTGAATTCAAAATTCTCGCCGGAAGAAAAAAGCAGTTCCTTCTCCTTTGTTTTTGAAATCGCGTCGCGCGTCGCCTTTTCGCCCGGCGGCAATTCCAGCGCGTGCAGATTCAACGTCGGATCCGCTTTCGCCATTTGTTCCAATTGTTTCGCGCCGTCGCCGGTCGTGGTCGAAATCGCCTTGATCAGCCGTCCCAATTCCGCGCTGTTGCGCTTGACGATCAAAATCTTGCTGACGTTTTTTTCGTCGCCGAGCAGGTCATAAAGCAAGCTCGCGGAATTATTCCGCATCTGGAGTTTTTCGGCGGGAATCGCTGGCGCATTTTGAGCGGGAGCCGGTTTTTGAAACGGCGCACAGCCGCAAAAAATTCCAGCGCAAAATAAAATGCCCGCAATAGGAATGAAATTTTTCATCACGCATTAATTTATCCGTTAAAAATGAGAATGCGACGGAATTCCGAGCGAAATTTGATTTCGACCTGAAAACAATTTCCGCCTAACTTTCCCGCCGCAATGTCCGCCGAAGCCCAACTCACGCCGATGATGGCGCAGTATCGCCGCATCAAAAGCGAACTGCCCAAAGATGCGATCCTGCTTTTTCGCCTTGGCGATTTTTACGAAATGTTTTTTGAAGATGCGCAAACCGGCGCGCAAATCCTCAATCTCGCTTTGACCGCGCGAAATGGAATTCCAATGTGCGGACTGCCGTTTCACGCTGCGAATTCTTACATCGGCAAAATTTTGCGCGCGGGAAAAAAAGTCGCGATCTGCGAACAAACCGAAGATGCGCGTCCGGGAAAATTGGTCAATCGCGAAATCGCGCAAATCCTTTCGCCGGGAACGCATTTTGACGAACGGATTCTCGCCGCCGAAAAAAATAATTTTCTCGCCGCGATTTGTCCAAACGGAAAAATGTTCGGCCTCGCGCTCGTGGATTTGACTACCGGCGATTTTTTGACGACGGAATTGGAAAACGAAACGGCTTTGCTTGCCGAACTGGAACGCCTGCGCCCGGCAGAAATTATTTTTCCATCCAAAAAAATTTCCGTCCGCGACGCGCTGCGAGATTCGTTCAAAATTTTGAACGGCCACGAGGACTGGGTTTTCGCGCCGGAAACCGCCGTCTTCACCGTGCGCGACCATTTCAAAGTCGCTTCGCTCGACGGTTTTGGTTTGAAGGAAAAAACTGCGGCCGTCGGTGCGGCAGGCGGCGCGTTGCATTATTTGACGCAGCACCTGCGACGCGACGCCAAAAATCTCACGCACATTTCGTTTTACCAGCGCAGCGATTTTCTCGCGCTCGACCAAACGACGCTTCGTCATTTGGAAATTCTTGAACCGCTTCGCCACGATGCCCCGCGCAATTCTTCGCTTTACGGCGCGCTCAACAAAACTGTCACGCCGATGGGCGCGCGACTTTTGCGCAACTGGCTTTCGCAGCCGCTTTCAAAAGTTGAAGTCATTTGCGAACGGCAAAACGCAGTTCAACTTTTTTTGGAAAATAGTTTTGGCCTCGACAGTTTTCGTCAGCAGCTTGCAAACGTCCGCGATTTGGAACGAACGATTGGCCGTTTGAGTTCCGGCGGCGGCAATGCGCGCGATTTGGTCGCGCTGCGATTGGCGCTCGAACAAATTCCCGCGCTAAAACAAATTTTGTCGCGACTGGAAAATTGCGATTCCGATTCGTCACTGTTGAAAGAAGAAATTAAAAATGAATTTTCGCTGGTTGAAAAATTAAATTCGCAAATTTCCGAATCGCCCGCGCTCGTCGAATTGCTTTCGCGCGCCATCATTGACGAACCGCCGTTGCCAGTCAAAGAAGGCGGCATGATTCGCGACGGATTTGATTCCGCGCTCGACGAATTGCGCAACGCGCAGCGCGGCGGTAAAGATTGGATCGCCAAGTTGCAGTCGGACGAAATTATGGCGACGGGAATTTCCTCGCTAAAAGTCCGGTTCAATTCCGTTTTTGGTTATTACATTGAAATCACGAAATCAAATTTGGAAAAAGTGCCGACGCATTACATCCGCAAGCAGACGATTGCCAACGGCGAACGTTTTATCACGCCAGAATTGAAGGAAATGGAAGGCAAAATTCTCGGCGCGGAAGAACGCAGCGTGAAGTTGGAATACGAAATCTTTCAACGCATCCGTGAAAATGTTTTGGAACAAATGAAAGAAATTCAGCTAACGGCAGGCGCCCTGGCGCAACTGGATGTTTTAAGTTCGTTCGCCGAAATTGCACGGCTGCATAATTATGTACGCCCGAAAATTTTGGACGATGGAATTTTGCAAATCCGCGACGGGCGTCATCCGGTTTTGGAACAAAATCTCTTGGACGAAAGATTTGTTCCGAACGACACGCAATTGGATTCGCAAACGCAAATCATTTTAATTACCGGCCCAAACATGGCCGGCAAATCCACTTACATTCGCCAAGTCGCGCTTATTGTTTTGCTTGCACACACGGGAAGTTTTGTCCCGGCGGCGGAAGCGCGGATTGATCGCGTTGACCGCATTTTCACGCGCATCGGCGCGAGCGATGATTTGGCGCGCGGCCAAAGCACGTTCATGGTCGAAATGACAGAGACTGCGAACATTTTGAATAACGCCACGCCGCGCAGTCTCATCGTGCTGGATGAAATCGGGCGCGGCACGAGCACGTTCGATGGCTTGAGCCTCGCGTGGTCCGTCGTCGAGCATCTGCACAATGCCGTCGGCGCGAAAACTTTGTTCGCCACGCACTATCACGAATTGACCGAACTCGCGTCGCGTTTGCCGCGATTGAAAAATTTCAACGTCGCCATCCGCGAATGGCACGACCAAATCATTTTTCTGCGCAAAATTGTCGAAGGTGGCACGGACAAAAGTTACGGCATCCAGGTCGCGCGGCTGGCGGGCGTGCCGAAGGAAGTGTTGGAACGCGCGAAACAGATTTTGTCGAACCTCGAAGAATCCGAACTCACGCCGGAGGGCAATGTGCGCCCGCAAACACGCCAGCGCGGCAAGCTGCAAAATCTTCCCGTGCCGCCGCAGATGGATTTGTTCAAATGATTTCAGTTGTTGAAAATGAACCAATTGGAGCGGGCATTAACCTCGTCAAAGAGGTCGAAGAAATTTTTTCGCCGAACGGCATATTGTCGCGCGCAAAAAATTTTGAGTTCCGTCCGCAGCAACAACAAATGGCCGTGGCCGTGGCGCGGGCGTTACAGAATCGCGAGCATCTTGCCGTTGAAGCTGGAACTGGTGTTGGCAAATCGCTGGCGTATTTGATTCCGGCGATTTTGTTTGCCGTCGCGCAGAAGAAGAAGGCCATCGTCTCGACGCACACGATCAATTTGCAGGAACAGCTTACGGAAAAAGATTTGCCGATGCTCGCGGGTGTTTTGGCGGCGCTGCCAGAGCCGGTTAAATTCAATTTCACGATGCTCAAGGGTCGCGCGAATTATCTTTGCACGCGGCGATTGCAAAAGGCGATGCAACAGAGCGGAAATCTTTTCACGTCGTCTGAAGCCGAGGAGTTGCAGCGCATTTACGAATGGTCGAAGAAAACGACGGATGGCAGTTTGTCGGATTTTGAGATCGAGCCGGACGCAAAAGTTTGGGCGCAGGTTTGTTCCGAGCGCGGATTGTGTTCGCCGAAAACCTGCGGCTACCAATCTGATTTCAGCAAGGACCACGATGTTTGTTTTTTTCAGCGAGCGCGGAACAAGATTCTTTCGTCAGACGTTTTGGTTTTGAATCACACACTGTTCTTCACGCTGCTCGGCGGCGTGGATGAGGAGATGGAAGGCGGCATCCTGTTCAAGAACGACTTCGTGATTTTTGACGAGGCGCACACGATGGAGAGCGTGGCGTCGCGGCACATTGGCTTGAGCGTGTCGAGCGGGCAGGTGCGTTACGCGCTGAACCGGCTGTGGAATCCGCGCACGGAAAAAGGGCTGCTCGCCACGTTGCGAAAAGGAAATGCGGTGAAACTTGTCGCCGACATTTTGAGCGAGTCGGATAAATTTTTTGAAAATGTCGAAGTCGCGTGCGAAGAAATTCAGGCGACGGCCAAATCAAAGTTTGGCGGCGAAAGTGGCGGACGCAAACGCGCATGGACGGAATTGCGCATCCGCCGCGCGGAATTGGTAAAAGATAATGTGACGTTGCCGATTCAAAGATTGCGCGAAGCCGTCAGCGAACTCATTAAATTGAGCGAGGACAAAGACATCGGGCAGGAATTGGTGGAATGCAATCGACGCCTGGGCGAATTGAAAGTTGAGGTTGCGGAATTTTTGAGCCAGCAGGCGGGCGACCATGTTTATTGGGTGGAACGTGGCGGTAAGGCGCACCGGAATCTTTCGCTCAACGCCGCACCGATTGATGTGGCGGATTATTTGCGCCGGCGTTTGTTCGAGAGCGATACAAGCATCGTGATGACGAGCGCGACGCTGGCGACAAATTCCAAATCGCAGACGGGATTGAATTATTTTTCCAAACGCGTCGGCTGCGAATCCGCGACGATGCTGCAAGTCGGCACGCCGTTCGATTACGCGCGACAGATGAAATTGTTCGCCGTGAAAAAAATGCCCGACCCGCGCGAGGCCGGTTATCGCGACGCGTTGATCCATTGGATCGAGCATTTCGTGACGCAGACGCACGGCAAGGCGTTCGTGCTGTTCACGAATTACAAGCTCATGCAGGAAACCGCCGAGCTGATGCAGCCGTTTTTCGACAAGCTCGGCGTCGCGTGTTTTGTGCAGGGCACGGGCACGCCGCGCTCGACGATGCTGGAGAAGTTCAAGGACGACACGGACTCGGTGCTCTTCGGCACGGACAGTTTCTGGCAGGGCGTGGACGTGCCGGGCGAGGCGTTGAGCAACGTCATCATCACGCGGCTGCCGTTCGCGGTGCCCGACCATCCGCTCATCGAGGCGCGCATCGAGGCGATTGAGGCGCGCGGCGGAAATTCCTTCGGCGAATTTTCTTTGCCGGAAGCGATCCTGAAATTCCGTCAGGGCGTCGGGCGCTTGATCCGCACGAAGACCGACACCGGCATCATCGTGGTTTTGGACAACCGGATTTTGACGAAGCAATACGGGCAGTCCTTTCTCGACGCACTGCCGAAATGTCCGGTGGAGATTGTTTGAAATGTGGAACTGGCGTGGAATGGAAAGATATTGCTACAAATCTTGGATTTTATGAATATCTCCGGGTCACAGTATGAATCTTAAGAATTTCAAGTCGGGAGTTTTTAAGCAGCAATATCAATACAAAAGTTTCTCGCCTGCACCGGTTAATCATTTGTGGATTTGGGAAGACCCAAAAATCAACACCTTGTTATCAGACGCCGATAGAACATTGGGTGAATTGAACGCTTTTTCGTTGATTGTCCCGGATATTGATTTGTTCATCAAAATGCACGTCATTAAGGAGGCTCAAACTTCGAGCCGAATTGAAGGCACTGCTTCCACGATGCAAGAGGCTGTTTTACCGAAGACAGAAATTGCACCAGAAAAGCGAGACGATTGGGTAGAAGTTCACAATTATGTGAAATCAATGAATATGGCCATTGATGAGCTTAAAAATTTGCCGCTATCGAACAGGCTTCTTTTGAAAGCGCATGGCATTTTAATGCAGGGAGTTCGGGGCCAACACAAAACCCCAGGTGAATTTCGCATAAGTCAGAATTGGATTGGCGGAACGGGTTTGAGCGATGCAATTTTCATTCCTCCTCACCATGAGGAAATACCAGACATGATGTCAGATTTAGAAAAATTCTGGCACAATGAGGGAATTGAAGTTCCTCACCTGATACGTATCGCCATCAGCCATTATCAATTTGAAACGATTCACCCATTCCAAGACGGCAATGGCCGTATCGGGCGACTGTTGATAACGCTTTACTTGGTCAGTCATAAACTTTTACGCAAGCCATCTCTTTATCTTTCCGATTATTTCGAAAAAAATAAGGGGGCATATTATGACGCATTGACACGCGTGCGAGCCTCCAATGATTTGGCTCATTGGATAAAAATGTTTTTGGTGGCCGTTATCGCAACGGCAGAAAAGGGAAAGAAAACTTTTCAAGACATTATTGATCTCCAGCACAAATTGGACGGCAAAATTGTTTGCATGGGACGGCGAGCTAAAAATGCACATCTACTGATTAATTTTTTATACAAAAATCCTGTAATTAATACGATTGAAGTAATGGAGGAATTAAAAATTAGTCAAGTGACAGCGGATAAATTGATAAAACAATTTCAAAAAGCCGATATTTTGGAAGAAATAACTGGCTTTAGAAGAAATCGCCTTTTTCAATTCAAAGGATATTTTAATTTATTTACGAGGTAATCGGGCAAATTTTTCTTAAATAATTTTAAGTGCGGAAAGTTTAGGATGGTTTTTTATAAATAACTTTACTCATCAAAAGTTATTTATGATTTTTTATAAAATAGTTTTGGCTTTCGGAAGCGTCTTAAAAATGTTCGTTTTTCCCTCTAATTGTGGTGTGTATAAATTTCCTAGTGTTAGCTTTTTCAAATTACGTTACTTTAATCATGTTTTTAGAAGAAAGTGGCCAAGAGCTTTTGCCTGTGACATTCTGCGGCCATGACGCGCACGGAAAAACTTCTGGCCGAACTCATCGCGCTGCCCAGCGTGAACCCGGCCTTCCTGCCGCCGCGCCATCCGCACGCCGGAGAAAAACGCGTCGCGGATTTTCTGGCCGCCGTCGCCGCGCGTGCCGGACTGGAAGTGGAATTTCAAAAAGTTTTGCCCGGTCGTTCCAATATCATCGCGCGATTGCGGCCAAAAAATAAAATCAAGCAGACCATCCTGCTCGCGCCGCACCTCGACACCGTCGGCGCGGACGGAACGCGCTTCATTCCGCAGCGCAAAAACGGACGCCTGCACGGACGCGGCGCGTGCGACACGAAAGGTTCCGTCGCCGCCATGCTCTCCGCGCTTTGCGAACTGGCGAATTCAAAATCGCGCCCGCTCGAAACAGAAATCGTTTTCGCCGGATTGATTGACGAGGAACACGCGCAAGTCGGTTCGCGCGCATTGGCTGCGAGCGGATTCAAGGCGAACTTAGCAATCGTCGGCGAGCCGACAAAATTGCAAGTCGTCACCGCGCACAAAGGCAGTTTGTGGCTGGAACTGGAGACGCGCGGCAAGGCGGCGCACGGCGCGACGCCGCAGTTCGGCAAAAATGCGATTCACGAAATGGCGCGCATCGTGGATTTGCTGGAAACGGATTACGCCGCGCAATTGCAAAAGCGAAAACATCCGCTACTCGGCACGGCGACGGTGAACATCGGCACGATTTCCGGCGGCACGCAGCCGAACATCGTGCCCGATCATTGCGTCATTTCAGTTGATCGCCGCACATTGCCCGGTGAAACGGACGCAAAAGTAAAAAAAGAAATCGCCGCGTTGTTGCGCGCGAGAAAATTGTCCGCAAAAATTTCAAGCGCAAAACTCGCGCCGGCTTTGCCGCTGGAAACAAATTACAAACTGCCGCTCGTTCAAAAATTTATGAAAATTGTCGGGCAATCAAAACCGCTTGGCGTCCATTTCTTCTGCGACGCGGCAATTTTGTCGGCAGGCGGAATTCCGAGCATTGTGTTTGGGCCGGGCGACGTGGCGCAGGCGCACACGGCGGACGAATGGATTTCGCTTTCGGAGCTGGAGCGCGGTCAAAATCTGCTTCTGCGTTTTCTAAATTCGCTTCCTTGAACCGATACTTTTTCGTATTGTCGAACGCTCATGCTTGCAAAAATCAGAAAAGCGGCGGCCTCGGAAAAGCACGCGCATCATATAAAATTTTTTCAGCAGAGCGGCTGGATGATGTTCGCTTCCACCGCGAGCGGCTTGCTGATGTTGGCAGTGCATCCAATCGTGTCGCGCAATGTGCCGACTGGCGAATATGGCGTGTTCACGACGCTTTTGCAGATGGTTGCGTTGATGGGAATTCCGGCGGTCGGCCTGCAGCCGGTCATCGCGCAACAGGCGGCGGCGGCGATAACGAATGAACAGCAGCGGGTGGTGGCGAGTGAATTTCGCGCCGTGTGGCGCGCGATTTTTTTCATGTGGCTTGCGATGATTTTGGTCGTGGCGATTTTTTGGCAACAGGCGCTGGCCGGTTTGAAAATTGAAAATTCGATGGCGCTTGGCGCAGCCATTTTGGTAGGACTGGCTTCAATGTGGATGCCGCTGGTGAACGGAATTTTGCAAGGACGGCAGAATTTTTTCTGGCTGGGCTGGACGAACATCCTCAACGGCGTCGGGCGGTTGTGTCTGATTGCAATCATTGTGCTGATGTTTCACGGCTGGGCGGCGGGCGCGATGAGCGGCGTGTTTTTAGGAATGATGGTCGTGGTCGCGGTCGGCGGCTGGCAAATCCGCGACGTATGGAAAACAAAAACGGTGCCGGTCGAATGGCGCAACTGGTTGGGACGAGTCATTCCACTGACATTGGGATTGGGCGCGGCGACATTCATGTTGAGCGCGGACATGATTTTCACGCAGAATTTTTTTCCGCGCGAACAGACGGGATTTTACGCGGCGGCGGGGATGATCGGACGCGCATTGGTTTTTTTCACGCAGCCGCTGGCGCAAGTGATGTTTCCGAAGCTGGCGCGCAGCAAGGCGACCGGCGAAAAATCACACGCACTGGAATTGGCATTGGGCGCGACATTGCTGGCTGGTGGCGCGGCGGCAATCGCCTGCACGTTGTTTCCGTCATTGCCGTTGCGGCTTGCATTGTATAAGCCAAATTATATTGCAACCGCATCGCCGCTCGTGCCGTGGTTTGCGTGGTGCATGTTGCCGCTGACGCTTTCCTTCGTGCTCGTCAACAGCCTCATGGCGCGCTCAAAATTTTCCGCCGTGCCGTGGCTGGTTTTGGTGGCGATTGGCTATGGCGTCGCGCTGACGGTCGTTGGCCGGCACGCCGGAAGTTTGGCCGACACGCAGGCTGGTTTGCGCATGATGATTCAAACGCTCGGCGCTTTTAATCTGCTCCTGTTCGCCGTTTGCGCATGGTTCACCTGGGGCAAGAAAGCCGCGCTGGAAAAATAAAATTATTTTTTCGGAGCGGGCAACGGCCTTGGCGCATTTAATTTTTTGTAAATCCAGCCTTCCAGCGGACGCAACGGTCGCAGCCATTTGTAAAACGGCGAGTAAATCAGCCGGATGCGGATGACCGACAGCAGCATC
>DASYAA010000148.1:0-3879 GCA_036501565.1 Verrucomicrobiia bacterium | reverse complement strand
ACGGTAAGAGTTCCTCCGGCATCTAGGGCAGCCAAGTTATTAGTAGAATCCGCTCGAACTGTTTGAACCTGTATCAGCACAACCATCGCCACAGCAAGTGCCAACGTCGCTACTGTCTTTGTTGTTTTCATATTAGACAGTCTGATTAGTTTTATGATTTTAGCTGGTTTCATAAGTTTAAAGAGCCAGCATGATTCTTAAGCGTGATACAAACCCGTAGAGTGATCCTTTTCGGCCAATATCTCTTCGTATAGGTCTATTTTTGTATTCCGATTCTTTATTTACCGGCTCACCGGAATTAGTCATAACCTGAACACAGCGGTCATCCCACAATTCTATCATTCGTAAATCTTTCGCATTGGTCACTTCCAAGTCAGGCAACCCATGCTGGGCAAGCCATTTTTTCACTGCGGCAATTTGTCTGGGCGAGGAAGCGCGGGCGGTGAATATTTTTACGGTTTTTCCTTCGGCTATCCATTTTTGCACACGTTTCAACATGGGTTTGATGGGGCTGCCAATTTCGTCCAGACCTCTGTTTCCGAGGTCATGCGCCAGCGTTCCATCAAGATCAACGCCAATCCATGGAGAACCTCCGTATCGGACTTGCGTTTTATCGGTGTATTTCTGACCGCATCTGCGACATAGACTCATGAATCGCCCGTCGTCAGCCCAGAAAGGACGTAATTCCTCACCACAACAGGCGAGACCTGTGTGTGTAAAAAACTCAGTATCAATCTCATTTTCCTGACCAAAGGTAGATGCGGAGCGGGAACTGTAGCTCATCAAATTGTCACTAACCAAAGTGGCATTCGCTTGTGAACGAACCGAACTATGTAAAGCTTCACTCATGCGTTATTTAATCTTGAGCTAGGAATTTCACTACTCCTTTTTCGCCGAAGGCTCATATATTTACAATGATTACATATTTACAATCAGTAGTTAATTGTTCACCGCTCTCATGAGATATTCATGAAGACAAAAAATTATTCACAAAAGTTAAAAAGAATGGTGAAGTTATCCCCAATTACAGGAAGTTATTCACAAAACGGGAAGAAATCTTGACAAAATAGCAGTTCTTGTCTTAAATATACACAGTTCGCAAAAGCAGATGTCTAAAAATCGGACTTTGATAAATGAAAGCAAGGTATGATTTGAAAAAGTAAATGTTGTAACAAAAATCTGCTATGAAGTTTGTATGTTTGACTTGCGAATAAGTTGTACTGCCTTGGCAGTGAAACAGCTCGCGGTTTTTTTTGGATGTCTATGACGCACAGCAGTGTCATCCAGCAGGCGAGTCAATCGCCCCGAGAACAAGGCACGGGGGGATTGGCGCGTCTTATTTGTGGGACTTTGCCGAAGCTTGCCTGTAAATGCTCCACCAAAAATGATGCGGATTTCTTAATTAAGAAAGATAGAATCGTTTGCGCTTCTTGTGGTCGTCAGGTTGCATGTCTTCCGCCTGTGGTTGGAATTTACATGGCTGCTTGCGATTGTTGTGCGTCTGCCGCCATTAAATCCACCTTTGTTTTGGATGCGCAAGGCGTTTATACCTGCACATGGTGTGGTCGAACAAGATAGGTTTCCGCCGCTTTAAGATCGAAATAATTATTGCCACTTCACATTCTTCTGGTAATTTCAGCGTCCCTTTCGCCAAATCGGCAAAGGGAAAACGGCCTTAAAAATTTTCGCGTCCGTGTGGATGCGAAGGCCACAATAACATCAAAATCAATCCCGTTTTCCGCGGGATGGTTCGCTCCGGCGAATTTTTAACCAAAGGAAATATGTTAAGCATCGGCGTAAAAGAATTGTTGGAATCAGGCGTCCATTTCGGACACCAGACGAAGCGTTGGAATCCCAAGATGAAACCGTTCATCTTCGACGCGCGCAACGGCATCCACATCATCAACCTCTCGAAAACTGTCGAGCAGCTCGAAGCTGCGTGCGATTTTCTGGCCAAGACCGTTCGCAAGGGCGGCAAGGTCATTTTCGTCGGCACCAAAAAACAGGCGCAGCAATGCGTCAAGGACACCGCGAAGGAATGCGGGCAATTTTACGTCGTCGAGCGCTGGCTCGGCGGCACGTTGACGAATTACAACACGATCAAAACGTCCCTCAAGCGCCTCAAGGAAATCGAGAAGATGAACACGGACGGCTCGATCAATGATTACGTCAAGCAGGAACAGGCGATGATCCACCGCGAGGAAGCGCGTTTGCACAAGTATTTCGACGGCATCAGTTCGATGGACAAAATTCCTGCGGCGATGTTCGTCGTGGACATCAAGCGCGAGCACAACGCCGTGGCCGAGGCGATCAAATTAAAAATTCCCATCGTCGCGCTCGTGGACACGAATTCCGATCCCGATCTCGTGACGTATCCCATCGCCGCAAACGACGACGCCATCCGCTCCGTGCGCATGATCATGGCGACGATTGGCCAGGTCATCACGCAGGCGCAGGCGGAATTTGAATCCAAGCGCGCGCGCAAACCCGACGCGCAGGAAGCCGCTCCGGCCGGCGAACAAAAATTTGAATCGGCGCAAGCGGTGGAAATTGCCGCCGGCGATGACCCGACAACGCCCGAAAGTTCTCCGACGTAATTTATTTGGCGGAGCGCGGGTTTTATCCGCGTTCTGCCCTTCAATTTTAACTCTCAACGAAAGACCAATTTTTATGGCTGAAATCACTGCTGCAAGCGTCGGGAAGCTCCGCGAAATGACCGGCGCGGGTTTGATGGATTGCAAAAAAGCGCTCGTCGAATCCAACGGCGATCTGGAAGCCGCCGGAGATATTCTCCGCAAAAAAGGCATCGCGTCCGCCGCGAAAAAAGCCGACCGCGCGGCGAACGAAGGCGTCATCGCGCAACACATCGCGCCCGGCGCAAAAGTCGGCGTGCTGGTGGAAATTAATTGCGAGACGGATTTTGTCGCGAAGAACGACAGCTTTCGCGCGTTCTGCGACGACATCGCCAAAAAATTTGCGGCGGATCCAAACGCGAACGTCGAGGCCGACCGCGTCGCCGTCGTGGCGAAGATTGGCGAGAACATCAAAATTTCGCGGCATCAGCGCATCGAAGTTTCCGGCAACGGACTCGTCGCGGCTTACATCCACACCGGCGCGAAAGTCGGCGTGCTCGTCGAAGTCGGCGCGGGCAAGCCGGAGACGACGGGCAAGGAGGAATTCAAGCAGCTCGTGCGCGACATCACGTTGCAGATCGCTGCGGGACATCCTCACGCCGTTTCGCGCGAGGAAGTTCCGGCGGACGTGATTGCGAAGGAACGCGAGATCGCCGCGAACTCTGACCGTTTGAAAGGCAAGCCGCCGCAGGCGATGGAAAAAATCCTGGCCGGCGTGCTGGACAAATTTTTCCAGACCTACTGCCTCGTGGACCAGGGTTTTGTGAAACGCAATTCCGAAGTCAGCGTGAAGGAACACGTCGCGCAGATCGGCAAGCAGCTTGGCGATGAGATTACCATCCGCCGGTTCGTGCGGTTTCAAGTCGGCGAAAGCGCGTAATAAATATCGAATAATTATGCGTTAAAGTTTATCTTGAAAAAGGCAGTTTGAAATTTTTTGGCTAACTTTTGTCACCTTTTAAAAAATTCCACGTCTTGTTTGCTGACATTGAATGTCCCTGTTTCTACCAGCATAAGATAAATTTTAGCTTTTTAAGTTGAATTGTCTCGTATTTGGACATATAATGTTCGATGTTGTTTAAAAGCAATTTTATGAATGTTTTAAGAAAAAGATGGTTAGGCTTAATATTTCTCGTTGGACTTTCAACAAATGTCTTTGCTCAAAACTTCAATTTTTTGTCAGACGATCGGTATTTAGTCGTTCAACTTTCTGGGCATTCAGGCGGCTTCCAAACGCCAAGCGGTT